>NZ_JAFCXH010000022.1:0-100911 GCF_049898225.1 Pseudomonas sp. DSP3-2-3
CCGCTTCCGATCAACTCATCGAAACCTCTTCCTCGCCAATCAACCCGGCTAACTACTTGATTACCAAGGAGTTTTCCGTTTCATCTGCTCCGGAAGAGGTGCGAATTATAGACAGATTAAAGAGGCCGTCAACCGTTAATTTCATCAATCTGTCATATCTATCTGAAACCCCTTAAAAGCAAAGGGGCGGACCTTGCGGTCCGCCCCTCTTCATTGCTTATAAGCTAGGGAACGCGAACTGTGATGCCTCATGGCTCGCACGTTGCGGCCAGCGTTGAGTAATCGCCTTGCGCCGGGTATAGAAGCGTACGCCATCCGGGCCATAAGCGTGCAGGTCGCCAAACAGTGAGCGCTTCCAGCCACCGAAGCTGTGATAGGCAACCGGAACCGGCAGCGGCACGTTGACGCCAACCATACCCACTTCGATCTCATCGCAGAACAAACGCGCCGCTTCTCCATCACGAGTAAAGATGCAGGTGCCATTGCCGTATTCGTGATCGTTGATCAGTTGCATGGCCTGCTCAAGGCTATCGACGCGGACGATGCACAGCACTGGACCGAAGATCTCTTCCTTATAGATGCGCATCTCCGGCGTTACCTGATCGAACAGGCACCCACCCATGAAGAAGCCATCCTCATTGCCAGCAACACTCAGACCACGACCATCGACAACCAGCCTGGCGCCCGATTGCACGCCGTCTTCTATATAGCCGCTGACTTTATCGCGATGCTGCCCAGTCACCAGTGGCCCCATATCCAGGCCGCAAGTGGTGCCCGCACCGATCTTCAGTGCCCCAATCTGCGGAACCAGCTTGGCTACCAGCGCATCCGCGATCTGATCACCCACGCAAACTGCAACGGAAATCGCCATGCAACGCTCGCCGCACGACCCATATGCCGCGCCCATCAAGGCGCTGACCGCATTATCCAGATCCGCATCCGGCATCAGCACTGCGTGGTTCTTCGCCCCGCCCAATGCCTGGACGCGCTTGCCACGTGCGGCGCCTTCTTTATAAATGTACTCGGCAATCGGTGTGGAACCCACGAAACTCAGCGCTTTGACTTCCGGCGCTTCGATCAATGCATCCACCGCAGCCTTGTCGCCATGCACCACGTTCAACACGCCTTTGGGCAAACCGGCTTCATGCAACAGTTGCGCAATCAGCAGCGTTGAACTTGGATCACGCTCCGAAGGCTTGAGAATGAAGCAGTTACCGCAGGCAATCGCCAATGGATACATCCAAAGCGGAACCATGGCCGGGAAGTTGAACGGAGTGATACCCGCGACAACGCCCAATGGCTGGAAGTCAGACCACGCATCAATGTTCGGACCGACGTTACGACTGTACTCACCTTTGAGAATTTCCGGTGCAGCGCAAGCGTACTCGACGTTTTCGATACCGCGCTTCAATTCACCGGCAGCGTCTTCAATGGTCTTGCCGTGTTCTTCACTGATCAACTGGGCGATACGGCCTTCGTTCTGCTCCAGCAGCAGCTTGAAACGAAACATGACCTGAGCGCGCTTGGCCGGTGGCGTGTTGCGCCAGGCCGGGAACGCGGCTTTGGCGGAGTCGATAGCCTTCTGCATGGTTTCACGGCTGGCCAACGGAACTTTGTGGATTGCCTGGCCGGTCGACGGATTGAAGACGTCGGCAGTGCGCTCGGTATCAGTGACAAATTCGCCATTGATCAAATGTTGAATGCTGCTCATGAAATAACTCCGAAGGTATGCACAGGCGCGCATGGATCCGCGCCTGCGTTATATAGAAGGATGCAAAGCGACCGGCGCATCAGTCGATCTGATTGAGTGCTTCGCCCACGGCGTCGAACATACGATCCAGATCCGCAGCCTTGCTGTTGAAGGTTGGCCCGAATTGCAGGGTGTCGCCGCCGAAGCGTACGTAGAAGCCGGCTTTCCACAATTTCATGCCTGCCTCGAAAGGACGCACGATTGCATCGCCATCACGGGGTGCAATCTGAATCGCGCCGGCCAGGCCGTAGTTACGGATATCGACAACGTTCTTCGTACCCTTGATGCCATGCAAAGCGCTCTCGAAATGCGGAGCAATTTCGGCGACCTGTTGCACCAGATTTTCCCGTTGCAGAAGATCCAGCGCCGCGATGCCCGCTGCACAAGCGACCGGGTGCGCCGAATAGGTGTAACCATGCGGGAATTCGACAGCATATTCAGGCGTCGGCTGATTCATGAATGTCTGATAGATCTCGCTGCTGGCAATCACCGCCCCCATAGGGATCGCGCCATTGGTGATTTGCTTGGCGATACACATCAGGTCCGGCGTCACGCCGAAGCTGTCGGCACCGAACATTGAGCCGGTGCGCCCGAAACCGGTAATCACTTCGTCAAAGATCAGCAGGATGTTGTGCTGATCGCAGATTTCCCGCAGACGCTTCAAGTAACCCTGCGGCGGAACGATCACCCCGGCAGAACCCGCCATTGGTTCGACGATCACGGCGGCGATGTTCGATGCGTCGTGCAGCTCGATCAGCTTGAGCATTTCATCGGCCAGCGCGATACCGCCCGCTTCCGGCATGCCTTTGGAATAGGCGTTACTTGCCAGCAAGGTGTGCGGCAAATGATCGACGTCCATCAACTGGCCGAACATTTTGCGGTTGCCATTGACGCCACCCAGGCTGGTACCGGCAATGTTGACGCCGTGATAGCCCCGGGCGCGACCAATCATTTTGGTCTTGCTCGCCTGGCCTTTCAGGCGCCAGTAGGCACGGACCATCTTCACCGCAGTGTCAGCGCATTCGGAACCGGAGTTGGTATAGAAGACGTGATTGAGATTGCCAGGGGTCAGCTCGGTGATCTTCTCGGCCAACTGGAACGAAAGTGGGTGACCGAACTGGAAGGCTGGCGAGTAATCGAGAATGCCCAGCTGTTTGGAAACCGCTTCCTGAATCTCTTTGCGGGTATGCCCGGCGCCACAGGTCCACAGCCCCGACAACCCGTCGTAAATCTTGCGGCCTTTGTCGTCTGTCAGATAGCTGCCGTGTGCTGCCACGATCATGCGCGGATCGCGTTGGAAATTGCGATTCGCCGTGTAGGGCATCCAGTGAGCATCGAGCTTCAACTGGCTGGCAATAGACATGTCGGACGATTCGAGCATATTCATCGGAACGGACCTCGCAGATGCGTAAGCGTTGAGACAGAAGAAAACACGTGATTGCAGCTAAGTTGCCACGGGGATACAGTCGAGAAAACCCAACATTTATGATCTTCAGTTCACTGGTTACTAAACTATGAGCATCCGTCGCCCCGATCCGCTGGCTCAAGTCAGCGATTTTGATATCCGCCTGTTGCGTATTTACAGAAGCGTAGTCGAGGCAGGAGGCTTCTCGGCCGCGGAAAGCGTGCTGGGTATCGGACGCTCTGCCATCAGCCAGCAAATGAGCGATCTTGAGCAGCGACTTGGCCTGCGATTGTGCCAACGCGGTCGTGCGGGGTTTTCCCTGACTGAAGAAGGTCGCGAGGTTTACCACTCGGCTCTGCAATTACTCAGCGCCTTGGAGAGTTTTCGTACAGAGGTCAACGGCCTGCACCTGCACCTGCGCGGCGAGTTGAATATCGGACTCACCGACAATCTGGTGACCCTGCCCCACATGCGTATCACCCACGCGCTTGCCCAGCTCAAGGAGCGCGGGCCGGATGTGCACATCAACATTCGTATGATTGCGCCCAATGAAGTGGAGCAAGGTGTGCTCGACGGGCGACTGCATGTCGGTGTCGTTCCGCAGGCGAGCGCGTTGTCCGGGCTGGAATATCAGGCGCTGTACAGCGAACGGTCTTTGCTTTATTGCGCGGTAGGTCATCCGCTCTTCTATATGGAAGATGCGGCACTGGATGACGAGCGCCTCGCCGAGCAGGACGCCATCGCCCCGACCTTCCGCTTGCCCGGTGAAATCCAGGCGCATTATCAGGCGCTCAACTGCACGGCCAGCGCTTCGGATCGCGAGGGCATGGCGTTCCTCATCCTGACCGGTCGTTACATCGGCTATCTGCCCGATCACTATGCGAGTTTCTGGGTACAGCAAGGTCGGCTACGAGCGTTGAAGCCAAGTGCCCGCTTTTACGATCTGAGTCTGGTGTCCGTTACCCGTAAAGGCCGTCGCCCTCATTTAGTGCTGGAGAGCTTTCTGGAAACGCTCGCTGCTACGCGATGAAACATTTCAGGGCGCTGGCGCTGGTAAACAACATTGATCAGTACGAAGCAGATCACCGCTATCCCACTGATTAACAAGACAACACCCATCAACAACCAGCAATAACCTGAGCACCTGGACAGCTTTTTGCAGAGGAGTTGTGCCACCCACATCGAGAGCACAACATGCAACCGGACGCCGCCTCCCATAACGACCTGATCTACGGCCTGAATGACCGCCCGAAACCTGCGCCCGCCATCCTCGCCGCGTTGCAGCATGTGCTGGCCAGTTTTGTCGGCATCATTACGCCGCCGCTGGTGATTGGTTCGGCATTGGGGCTGACCGCTTATATGCCGTATTTGATCAGCATGGCGCTGATGGTTTCCGGGGTCGGCACATTTATTCAGGCGCGCCGACCTTTCGGCATCGGTGCTGGGATGATCTGCCTGCAAGGCACCAGTTTCGCCTTCCTGGGCGCAGTGTTGTCGGCAGGCTTCATGGTCAAACAGCGCGGCGGCAGCCCGGAAGACATCATGGCGATGATTTTCGGCGTGTGCTTTTTCGGCGCGCTGGTGCAGATCGTGTTGAGCCGCTTCATCGGCCAGTTGCGTCGCGTCATCACGCCGCTGGTGACCGGCATTGTGATTACTTTGATTGGGGTCAGCCTGATCAAGGTCGGCGTGACCGATCTCGGTGGAGGCTTCAATGCGCCGGATTTCGGTGAACCACTCAATCTGGCGCTGGGCGGCTTTGTATTGCTGGTGATCATCCTGCTCAATCGCTCCAATACGCCATGGATTCGCTTGTCGGCGATCATTATCGGTCTCGCAGTCGGCTGTGTTGCCGCCTGGTTCAGCGGCAAGCTGGTCCCGCACTCCATCAGCGATGTGCCGTTGATCAGCGTGCCTATCCCCTTCAAGTTCGGTTTCGCTTTCGACTGGACTGCGTTCCTACCGGTCGCGCTGATTTATCTGATCAGCACTATCGAAACCGTCGGCGACCTGACCGCTAATTGCATGCTCGCCCGTCAACCCATCACAGGGCCAGGCTACATCGCGCGGCTGAAAGGCGGCGTGCTGGGCGATGGTTTCAGCTGCATGATCGCAGCAACCTTCAGCGCCTTCCCCAATACCACGTTTGCCCAGAATAACGGCGTAATCCAGCTGACCGGCGTCGCCAGTCGCTACGTGGGGCTGTACATCGGCGTTGTGCTGTTCATGCTCGGCCTGTTTCCCACCATCGGCGCCATGCTCCAGCAAATTCCCAAACCGGTCCTGGGCGGCGCGACCCTGGTGATGTTTGGTAGCGTGGCGGCCGCTGGCGTGCGCATTCTTTCCCAGGCGCCGCTGGATCGTCGCAGCATGCTGATTATTGCCACGTCATTCGGTGTCGGGCTGGGTATCGCGGCGCAACCCGCGCTGTTGCACCTGATGCCAAAACTGGTGCAGAACCTGTTCGATTCGGCGATCACCAGCGGCGGCATTACGGCCATCGTCATGTGCCTGCTGCTGCCTGAGGACAAGTCTTCGTCGCTGGAAAAAAATCCTGAAGCGGAGCTGGAATCGCTGAAGCATTGATCAGCGACGACAATAATTTTCCTCTGCCAACGCTTGTCGGATCGTCGCGGGTGCGCTATCTGTTCACCCGTCGCACTCCTTGATCTGTTCGGAACTGCCCATGACCCTCGAAGTCCCAGCGCACAGCACTCACGGCAACAAACCGGCCAGCCGTATTCGGCAGAAAAACGAAGAAACGATCATCAAGGCTGCGGAGGATGAATTCGCTCGTCATGGGTTCAAAGGCACCAGCATGAACACCATCGCGCTGAACGCCGGGCTGCCCAAGGCCAATCTGCACTACTACTTCACCAATAAGCTTGGGCTGTACATCGCGGTGCTGAGCAACATCATCGAGTTGTGGGACAGCACCTTCAATAACCTCAGCGTCGAAGATGATCCGGCCCAGGCGTTGAGCCGCTACATCCGGGCGAAGATGGAGTTCTCCCGGCGTCAGCCGCAAGCCTCGCGGATTTTCGCGATGGAGATCATCAGCGGCGGCGAGTGCCTGAACGAGTATTTTAGCCAGGACTATCAAACCTGGTTCAAAGGCAGGGCGGCAGTTTTCCAGGCCTGGATAGATGCTGGCAAAATGGACCCGGTCGATCCGGTGCATCTGATCTTCCTGCTATGGGGCAGCACCCAGCACTACGCGGACTTTGCCACGCAAATCTGCCAGGTGACCGGACGTACGCGCCTGACCAAGCAGGATATGGAAGTTGCCAGCGACAATCTGATTCGTATCATCCTTAAAGGCTGCGGCCTCACCCCGCCGACCGCCTGAACTGACGCAACCCCTGTCGACTGTTGGAAAACACGCATGCCTTTTACGCTGGTTGGCCCTTGCGAATTTCGTGAAGAGATTCGCAAGAGCCGCTTCATCACCCTCGCCGCTCCCATCGCCAGCCCGGCAGACGCTCAGGCGTTCATCGAGCAGCACAGCATTGCCGATGCAACCCACAATTGCTGGGCCTGGAAGCTCGCCGAGCAATACCGCAGCAATGACGACGGCGAACCCGGCGGCACTGCCGGACGCCCAATTCTTGCCGCTATCGAAGCGCAGGATTTCGATCAGGTCGTGGTGTTGGTCATTCGTTGGTACGGCGGCATTCAATTGGGCACCGGCGGTCTGGCTCGGGCTTATGGCGGCGGCGCCAATAAATGCCTGCAACAGGCCGAGCGTCTGCCGCTGATCAACCGCGTATCACTGAGTCTGGGATGCAGTTTCGCCGAGTTGCCGCTGGTGAAGCTGCGCGTGGCGGAACTCAATGGATTGGTGCAGAGCGAGGATTTCACCGCCAATGGCGTCGAGCTGTCGATTGCGGTGGGGCCGGAGCTAGTGGAAACCCTGCAACGGATGTTGGCGGATTTGAGTCGCGGCCGAATCTTGTTGCGGCGAGATTTTGAATAACCGTTGGAGCGAGGTTTGCCCGCGAAAGGGTTAATACCAATACATTTGCGTGTCAGACGCAACGTCTTCGCGGGCAAGCCTCGCTCCCACAATGCTTGACGATTTTGCCCACAACTACTGTGCATCCGGCTGTGGATAACCTGAGCACATACGGCTGCGAGCCTTTGCAGATATGGCTTGCCGCCGACTGATCATTTTTTGCCCACGCAAACATCAAATAATTAAAAGTGTCGTTGATACAGCGATTTAGCAGCGCTTATCGCCTGCGGCACCAACCCTCAGGCTGCTTATACCCCTCCTCGCGGCTTAAGCACATTTACTGTGGAACAATCTGTGGATAACAGGTGCAAGGGTGTCGTGGAGGCTTGAACTACCGGGCTGCACGGAGATTGTACGTTTTTTGTTCAATCGCCCGATCTTGATCCATCTGTCGCCGCCTGCGCCCTGAATTAGTGCCTGCTACGCTCGAATTACCTATTGGCGTGTCATCAACTGCCGGGGATGAAGCCTATCCAGCGCGACATTCGCCAAGAAAGCGAAAAGCTGACTCATTGGCCAGGAAATTGCTTTATCCACGGGCGACCCACCTTACAATTCGAGTCCGTCATGCCCAACCCTGCCCCAGTCCCGCGTTTGCAACTACGTGCAATCAGCAAGCGTTACCCCGGTTGCCTGGCCAACGATGCCATCGACCTGAGCATCGAAGCCGGTGAAATACACGCCTTGCTTGGCGAAAACGGAGCGGGCAAAAGCACGTTGATGAAAATCATCTACGGCGTGACCCAACCCGACTCCGGCGCCATTGTCTGGCAAGGTCAGGCATTGAACATGCGCAATCCCGCCCAGGCCAGAGGGCTGGGCATCGGCATGGTGTTCCAGCACTTCTCACTGTTCGAAACCCTGACCGTGGCGCAGAACATCGCCTTGGCCATGGGTGGTGCAGCGGGAACGCCGAAACAACTGGAACCGAAGATTCGCGAAGTATCCCAGCGCTACGGCATGGCCGTGGAGCCGCAACGACTTGTCCACAGCCTGTCCATCGGTGAGCGGCAGAAGGTCGAGATCATTCGCTGCCTGATGCAGGACATTCGCCTGCTGATTCTGGATGAGCCGACTTCGGTGCTCACGCCGCAGGAAGCCGACGAACTGTTCATCACCCTGCGCCGCCTGGCCGAGGAAGGCTGCAGCATTCTATTTATCAGCCACAAACTGGGTGAAGTGCGCGCCTTGTGCCACAGCGCTACGGTGTTGCGCGGCGGCAAGGTGTCTGGCCATTGCGTCCCGGCGCAGTGCACGGATCTTGAACTGGCGCGGTTGATGGTCGGGGATGCTGAAGGATTGACCGAGCAGTATCCGAAGGTCCAGGGGCACGCGCCATTTCTGCTTGTGGATAAGTTGTCCTGGCACAATCCCGACCCGTTCGGTTGCTCGCTGATCGATGTGAACCTTAAGGTGCGCAGCGGCGAAATCGTCGGGATCGCAGGGGTTGCGGGTAACGGTCAGGACGAACTGCTGGCATTGCTCAGCGGTGAACAAGTCCTGAGCAGGGACCAATCCGCGCAGATTCGTTTCGCTGACCTGAACGTGGGGCACCTGCGCCCCGATGCGCGACGTAAGCATGGCATGGCATTTGTGCCAGCCGAGCGCCTGGGGCATGGCGCGGTGCCGGAATTGAGCCTCGCCGACAACGCCTTGCTCACCGCATTTCAGCAAGGACTGGTCAGCAACGGTCTGATTCAGCGCGGCAAGGTGCGCGCGCTGGCTGAGCAAATCATCCAGCGTTTCTCGGTAAAGACGCCGGACGCACAGGCCGCAGCGCGCAGCCTGTCCGGCGGCAACCTGCAAAAATTCATTCTGGGTCGCGAGATTCTGCAGAACCCGAAAATACTCGTCGCAGCGCATCCCACCTGGGGTGTCGATGTTGGTGCTGCGGCAGCCATTCATCGGGCGCTGATCGCTCTGCGCGACGCGGGCGCGGCGATTTTGGTGATTTCCGAAGATCTGGATGAGTTGTTCCAGATCAGCGACCGGGTCGCCGCGCTCAGCAGCGGCAAACTATCGATGCTGATCCCCACCAGCCAGACTTCGCCCGTGCAGGTCGGCGGCTGGATGGCCGGACAATTCGATACCGCACCTGCTGTTCAATCTAATTTCCAAGCCGCCGCGCTTAACTAACGGAGCTTCCGATGCTGCTTTCCCTGGAACCGCGCGGGCAACAATCACGAGCCATGTTGTGGTTTTCGCCGCTGCTGGCCGCCATCCTGACCCTGGTGTGCGGCTCTCTGCTGTTCATCATGCTGGGGCTGGACCCGGTGCTGACCTTGCATACCTTGTTGATCGCACCCGTCAGCGATCTGTACGGCGTGTCCGAATTGATGGTCAAGACGCTGCCCATTTTGCTCTGTGCGCTGGGCCTGGCGGTTGCCTATCAGGCGCGAATCTGGAACATCGGCGCCGAGGGCCAATTGCTGCTCGGTGCCTTGGCGGGCAGCGCCGTGGCGGTCAATGTCATCGATATCGAAAGCCGCTGGGCACTGGCGTTGATTCTGCTCGTGGGCACACTCGGCGGCGCGGCGTGGGCCGGGCTGACCGCCTGGCTGCGCACGCATTTCAATGCCAACGAAATCCTCACCAGCATCATGCTCAATTACATCGCCCTCAACCTGCTGCTCTATTTCGTACATGGCTCGCTGAAAGATCCTGCCGGCATGAACTTCCCGGAATCGGCCATGTTTGGTGACGCCAGCCGCTTGCCACTGCTGATGGAAGATGGCCGCGTGCATGCCGGGGTGTATTTCGCGCTGCTGGCACTGGTGGCGGTCTGGGTATTGCTGCAACGCAGCTTTGTCGGCTTTCAGATCAAGGTTCTTGGACTGGACAAACGTGCGGCGGGCTTCGTCGGCTTTCGCGAGAGGCGTCTGGTGTGGCTCGCGCTGTTGATCAGCGGCGGATTGGCCGGTCTGGCGGGAGTCTGCGAAGTCACCGGGCCAATCGGGCAACTGGTGCCGCAAGTTTCGCCGGGTTACGGCTACGCGGCGATTACCGTGGCGTTTCTTGGCCGGCTCAACCCTATTGGCATTCTGTTTTCCAGTCTGCTGATGGCCTTGTTGTATCTGGGCGGCGAAAGCGCACAGATGACCTTGAACCTGCCCCAAGCCATCACGCAATTGTTTCAGGGGATGATGCTGTTTTTCCTGCTGGCCTGTGACGTGCTGATCCTTTATCGCCCGCGCCTCAAGCTGCGCTGGGCCAAACGCCAGATGGCGCCAGTCGCGGGAGCCGTGTGATGGATATCGATCTGCTGAGCAATATTTTCTACGCCATGGTCCGCTGCGGCACACCGCTATTGTTGGTGGCATTGGGCGAACTGATCTGCGAAAAGAGCGGCGTCCTCAATCTGGGTCAGGAAGGCATGATGCTGTTCGGCGCGGTGATTGGTTTTATCGTCGCCCTGAGCACTGGCAATCTGTGGCTCGGCGTGTTGCTGGCGATGTTCGCGGGCATGCTGCTGTCGGGCTTGTTCGCCATTGTTGCGCTGGTGTTCAACGCCAACCAGGTGGCAACGGGGCTGGCCCTGACGATTTTTGGTGTCGGGCTTTCAAGCTTTGTCGGCGCGGCGTGGGTCGGCAAGCCGCTGCAGGGTTTCGAACCGGTTTCGATCCCGTTTCTCAGTGACATTCCACTGATCGGCCGCATGCTGTTTGCCCAGGACATTCTGGTTTACCTGTCCTTTGCCCTGTTCGCGCTGGTCGCCTGGGCGCTGCTTAAAAGCCGGGTCGGCTTGATCATTCAGGCTGTCGGAGAAAATCCCGATGCGGCCAGCGCCATGGGCTTGCCGGTGCTGCGGGTGCGTACCCTTGCCGTGTTGTTCGGCGGCGCGCTGGCAGGTCTGGCCGGGGCTTATCTGTCCCTGGCCTACACGCCGATGTGGGCCGAGAACATGAGCGCCGGACGCGGCTGGATTGCGCTGGCATTGGTGGTGTTCGCCAGCTGGCGAGTCTGGCGCCTGCTGTTGGGCGCGTGGTTGTTCGGCCTCGCCAGCATTCTGCATTTGGTGGCGCAAGGCATCGGCTTGGCGATTCCGTCCAATTTGCTGGCGATGCTGCCGTATGTCGCGACGATTCTGGTGTTGGTGCTGCTCTCGCGCAATGCACTGCGCACCCGGTTGTACGCGCCGGTTTCGTTGGGGCAGCCGTGGCACGGCGGGTTGTAGGAGCCAACTTGTTGGCTAGGCGTTGTTTCTGAGTACACTCAGGCATCGCCTCGCGAATAAATTCGCTCCTACCTGAGGAAATCTTCATGTCCGACACCAAAACCGCACTGATCATCGGCGCCTCACGCGGCCTGGGCCTTGGCCTGGTCAAACGCCTGAGCGAGTTGAACTGGAATGTCATCGCAACGGTGCGCGACCCACAGAAAGCCGCCGACTTGAAAGCCGTCGCCGGGGTGCGCATCGAAACCCTCGACATGGATGACGTCGCCTCTCTGGACGCACTGACCCAAACCTTGAAAGGCCAGATCTTCGACGTGCTGTTCGTCAACGCCGGGATCATGGGCCCGCAGCATCAAAGCGCTGCTCAGGCCACGGCGGCGGAGTTGGGCCAGCTGTTCCTGACCAATGCCATCGCACCAATTCGCCTGGCTGAACGCTTCGTCCAGCAAATCCGCCCGAACAGCGGCGTGCTGGCGTTCATGAGTTCGGTGCTGGGCAGCGTCGCCTGTCCAGAAGGCGAAACCATGCCGTTGTACAAAGCCAGCAAAGCCGCGCTGAACTCCATGACCAACAGCTTCGTCGTGCAACTCCCGGAACCACGCCCTACCGTGCTGTCCCTGCATCCGGGCTGGGTGAAAACCGACATGGGCGGCGCAGGCGCGGACATCGACGTCGAAACCAGCGTCCGAGGTCTGGTCGAACAGCTCGAAGCCTATTCCGGTAAGGGCGGGCATTACTTTGTGAATTACCGGGGTGAGACGATTGCGTGGTGAGATGGACTGGCCGTGGGACCGGCTTTAGCCGGGAAGGCGCCTTCCCGGCTAAAGCCGGTCCCACAGGCAATCGCGGACAAACGCGCGGCGTAAAAGGTACAATCCCCACCCTCGCCAGCCCTGCCACCGCAGCGCTGGCGACCCTGGATCAGCAGACAGGGCAACACTGAGCTGGCGAACCTGAACTCACTTTTCAGAGGAGTCGGCCAATGCCTGCGATCCGTATCTGGTTGAAAAATCCCCTTGCTGTTTTCACCGCCAATGACCTTGATGCCCGAGGTGGGTTGGTGATTGAAAACGGTGTCATCGTCGAAATGCTTGCTGCCAATCAGCAACCTGCTGCGCCTTGCGATCAGACCTTCGATGCCCGCGAGCATGTGTTGCTGCCGGGGTTGATCAATACCCATCACCACTTCTATCAAACCCTGACCCGCGCCTGGGCGCCGGTGGTGAATCAGCCGCTGTTTCCCTGGCTGAAAACCTTGTATCCGGTGTGGGCGCGGCTGACGCCGGAAAAGCTCGCGCTGGCCAGCAAAGTGGCATTGACCGAATTACTGCTGTCGGGCTGCACCACAGCGGCCGATCATCACTATCTGTTTCCGGACGGCCTGGAAAACGCCATTGATGTGCAGGTCGAAAGTGTCCGTGAGCTGGGCATGCGCGCCATGCTCACGCGCGGTTCCATGAGTCTGGGCGAAGACGACGGTGGTCTGCCGCCGCAGCAAACGGTGCAACAGGGCGAAGTCATTCTCGAAGACAGTCAACGCCTGATCCAGCGCTACCATCAGCGCGGCGCTGGCGCGCAGATCCAGATCGCTTTGGCGCCCTGCTCGCCGTTTTCGGTAACGCCGCAAATCATGGCCGAGAGCGCCGCGTTGGCGGAAAAGCTCGACGTGCGCCTGCACACACATCTGGCGGAAACCCTCGATGAAGAAGATTTCTGCCTGCAACGTTTTGGCCTGCGCACCGTGGATTATCTGGACAGCGTTGGCTGGCTAGGCCCGCGCACCTGGCTGGCCCACGGCATTCATTTCAACCCCGACGAAATCGCTCGCCTCGGCGCAGCTGGTACGGGGGTTTGCCATTGCCCTAGCTCGAACATGCGTCTGGCGTCGGGCATTTGTCCGACTCTGGATCTGCTCGCGGCAGGCGCGCCGTTGGGGCTTGGCGTCGATGGTTCGGCATCCAACGATGCCTCGAACATGATCCTCGAAACCCGTCAGGCGCTGTATCTGCAACGTCTGCGCTACGGCGCCGAGAAAATCACCCCGCAATTGGTGCTGGGCTGGGCCACAAAAGGCTCGGCGCAACTCTTGGGGCGCAGCGATATTGGCGAGCTGGCGGTCGGCAAACAAGCCGATCTGGCGCTGTTCAAACTCGACGAGCTGCGCTTCTCCGGCAGTCATGATCCGATCTCGGCGCTGTTGCTGTGTGGCGCGGACCGGGCGGATCGAGTAATGATCGGCGGTCAATGGCGCGTGATCGACGGCCAGGTTGAAGGGCTGGATCTCAAAGGCTTGATCGCCGATCACGGCCAGGCGGCGCGGGAGTTGATTCGGGGTTAGCCAACGCCGAGAAAACCTGTGGGAGCAAGGTGGATCGCCACCCCGGTCGCTCCCACAATTTGCTCAAAGCCCCAACAACGACAACATGATGAACGTTGCGAACAGCACGAAGTGGGTCATGCCTTCGATGGCATTGGTCTCGCCATCGTTAAGGTTGATCGCGCTGACCAGCAAAGTGATGAAAATCATCACCGTCTGCACCGGTGTCATGGCCATCTGGAACGGCTGGCCGGTGTACAGCGCCATGGCTTCCATGACAGGCACGGTCAGGATCACCGTGGACAGCGAAGCGCCAAGTGCAATATTGACCACCGACTGCATGCGGTTGGCCAGTGCCGCGCGCAGAGCCGTCAGGATTTCCGGCGCTGCGGAAATCGCCGCTACCAGAATTGCCGTCATGACCGGCGGCGCGCCGGTGCCTTCAAGGCCAAGGTCGACGGTCTTGGACATCACTTCCGCCAACGCGCCAATGACCACGATACCCACGAACAATGTGCCAATGGAGCGCGTCAGATTGACCGGTTCCTCTTCGACAGCCGGATCCTTGCGCTTCTTTTTCTCCGGGTAGCTGTAACTGAAGAAATAGCTGTGCGGCCCGACCTGCATGCGCAGGAACAAGGTGTACAGCACGATCATCGCGCCGATGGTAAAGGCCGAATACAGCTTCCAGTCTCCTTCGGGAATAAATTCCGGCACCACCATGGAAACACCCATGGCAGTCAGGATCATCACGCTGTAAGTGCGCGCCGAGTCATCGTTGTAGGACTGTTCGCCATGCTTGAGTCCCCCCATCAAGGCCGCCAGGCCGAGGATGCCGTTGATGTCGAGCATCACCGCTGAGTAAATGGTGTCCCGCACCAATGTCGGTGATGGCTCGTTGTTCATCATGATCGCCAGGATCACCACTTCGACCAGCACCGCCGACAGGGTCAGGATCATCGTGCCGTAGGGATCGCCGACCTTTTCGGCGAGCAGCTCGGCGTGGTGCGCCACACGCATCGAGGCGCAGACGATAAACGCGACCAGCGCAATCCCCGCAGTCAACGCGATGGCCTGGCCGTTGTTGAGGAACCAGTGTTCGAAGGGATAGGCGACAAATGTCGCGAGTATCGCCAGCAGAAGAAACTTTTCTTGCTTGAGTATTGAGCCCATTAACTGCCTTTTAAACCTTGCGCCGAGTACCGCAGGGCCTGTTAGTGAAACGTTTAAGTGAAGCGTTCATGGCGTTGAGAGTGCTGAGTGTAAGCAAAGGTTTCAAAACCTGCGAAATCGTCCGGCAGGATCGAACTCAAGTGGGAGCGAGGCTTGCCCGCGAATCAGTCACCGCATTGCGGCAGACGTAACGCGTTCTCGTTCTTCGCGGGCAAGCCCGGCTCCAACGGGCCGGTCAGATGCACCAGTTAGCGGCAGGCGCGGGTCTTGATGCACTGTCCGGTGTCGTCCTGCGCATTACAAAACCCGCGAAAGATGCGGTGCTGCGATTAACTGTCCAGTTGGTCAGTTTTTTGCATTGCTTGAGCAACCCGCTAAGACGGCCATGCCAACACGACCCCAAGGAGCTAGACCTGATGCATTCCACTCTTCACCCGCGTCGTCCCCTGAAAAAATTGCTGTGCGCCGTGGCGGCAGTTGTCGGTCTGGGTTCGAGCCTGATGGCAGCGGCCGCCGATCCGCTGAAAGTCGGCTTCGTCTACATCGGTCCGATTGGCGACCACGGCTGGACCTATCAACACGAGCAAGGCCGCAAGGCGATGGTTGAAGCCCTGGGCGATAAAGTGACCACCAGTTTTGTCGAGAACGTCCCGGAAGGCGCGGACGCCGAGCGGGTCATTCGCAACATGGCCAAAGGTGGCTACGACCTGGTCTTCACCACCTCGGTCGGCTACATGAACCCGACGCTGAAAGTGGCCAAGCAATTTCCCAAAGTGACGTTCGAACACGCCACCGGATATAAGCAGGACAAGAACCTCGGCACTTACCTGGCGCGCACGTATGAAGGTCGCTACGTCAGCGGGTTCCTGGCGGCCAAGATGACCAAGACCAAGAAAATCGGTTATGTCGCCTCCTTCCCGATCCCGGAAGTGATCCGCGACATCGACGCGATTCAACTGGCCTTGAACAAGTACAACCCAGGCACGGAAATCAAAGTGGTCTGGGTCAACTCCTGGTTTGATCCGGGCAAGGAAGCCGACGCCGCCAACGCGCTGATTGACCAGGGCGTCGATGTGGTCTTCCAGCACACCGACAGCCCGGCGCCGATCCAGACCGCCGAACGTCGCGGCGTCTACGCGGTGGGTTACGCCTCGGACATGGCGCACTTCGGACCGAAAGCGGTGCTGACTTCCATCGTCAACAACTGGGGCCCGCATTACATCCAGGCCACGCAAAGTGTCATCGACGGCACCTGGAAATCCCAGGATTACTGGGGCGGTTTGAAGGAAGGCACGGTGCAGCTGCCGATCAGCGATGTGGTGCCGGCAGACGTGAAAGCTGAAGCCGAGAAACTCATCGCCAGCATCGAAAGCGGCGAATTCCACCCGTTCACCGGCCCGATCAAGGATCAGACTGGCGCAGTGAAAATCCCGGCGGGCAAAACCGCAACCAACGCCGAACTGGCGTCGATGAATTATTACGTCGAAGGCATCAAAGCTGAGTTGCCGAAGTAATCTGGAACAAATTCCGTAGGACCGGTTTTACCCAGGAAGGCGGTATGTCCAACGAAGAAGATGTATCGGATGTACCAACCTCCTCCCGGCTAAAGCCGCATCTACAAAAAACAATATCAGGACAAACACCGTGAACCAGCTCCCCATCATCGACATCGCCCCGCTGTACGGCAACGACCAACCGGCTTGGCAAAGCGTTGCGGCGCAGATTGACCAGGCCTGTCGCGAGTGGGGATTCTTCTATATCAAAGGCCATCCGATCAGCGCCGAGCGCATCGAACAGGTGGTTGGCAGCGCGCAGCAATTCTTCGCCTTGCCGCAGGCTGAAAAGCTCAAGATCGACATTACCCAGACCCGCCATCATCGCGGCTATGGCGCCATCGCCACCGAGCAGCTGGACCCGAACCTGCCCAGCGATCTCAAGGAAACCTTCGACATGGGCTTTCATCTGCCCGCCGATCATCCTGACGTGCTCGCCGAAAAACCGTTGCGCGGCCCCAATCGCCACCCAGACATGCCGGGCTGGCAAGCGCTCATGGAACAGCACTATCTGGACATGCAGGCACTCGGGCAAACCTTGCTTCAGGCCATCACCGTGGCCTTGGGCATCGAGCGCGACTTCTTCGATCAGCGTTTCGTCGAGCCAGTCAGCGTGCTGCGCTTCATTCATTACCCGCCGCGCCAAACTGCGACTTCCGAGCAGCAACAAGGCGCGGGTGCGCATACCGATTACGGCTGCATCACCTTATTGCATCAGGACACGGCGGGCGGTTTGCAGGTGCGCAACGTTGACGGCCAGTGGATCGACGCACCGCCCATCGACGGTACATTCGTGGTCAATATTGGCGACATGATGGCGCGCTGGAGCAACGACCGCTATCTGTCCACGCCGCATCGGGTGATCAGCCCGCTCGGCGTGGACCGCTACTCGATGCCGTTCTTCGTCGAGCCCAACCCGGACACCCGGATCGAATGCCTGCCTGGCTGCCAAAGTGCAGCGCGGCCGGCTCGCTACCCGGCGACCACTTGTGCGCAATTTCTGCTGTCACGCTTCGCCGATACCTACGCTTATCGCCGGGAACAGCAAGGGTAATTGAACCGCTTGGTCAGGTTTCAGCCTGAAAAGAACCTGAGTCTGTAGAATGCTGGCGATCTGCACCTGATGAGAAAAGCACATGTACGATTGGTTGAACGCGCTGCCCAAGGCAGAACTGCACTTGCACCTGGAGGGTTCGCTGGAGCCCGAACTGCTCTTCGCCCTGGCCGAGCGCAATAAAATTGCCCTGCCGTGGAATGACGTCGAAGCCCTGCGCGGGGCCTATGCCTTCAACAACCTGCAAGAGTTTCTCGACCTGTATTACCAGGGCGCGGACGTGTTGCGCACCGAGCAGGATTTCTACGACCTGACCTGGGCCTATCTGCTGCGCTGCAAGGCTCAGAACGTCATTCATACCGAACCGTTCTTCGATCCGCAGACTCATACGGATCGCGGCATTCCTTTCGAAGTCGTCCTCAACGGTATCGCCAGCGCGTTGAAAGATGGCCAGTCGAAACTGGGTATCGGCAGCGGCCTGATCCTCAGTTTCCTGCGCCACTTGAGCGAAGAAGAAGCCGAAAAAACCCTCGACCAGGCGCTGCCATTTCGCGATGCGTTCGTTGCCGTAGGTCTGGACAGCTCGGAGATGGGCCATCCGCCGAGCAAATTCCAGCGCGTCTTTGATCGCGCTCGCAACGAAGGCTTTTTGACCGTTGCCCATGCTGGCGAAGAAGGCCCGCCCGAGTACATCTGGGAAGCCCTCGACCTGCTGAAAATTCAGCGTATCGACCATGGCGTGCGCGCTATCGAAGACGAGCGCCTGATGCAGCGCATCATCGACGAGCAGATTCCGCTGACGGTTTGCCCGTTGTCCAATACCAAGCTGTGCGTGTTCGACGACATGGCCAAGCACAATATTCTCGACATGCTGGAACGCGGCGTGAAGGTGACGGTGAACTCCGATGACCCGGCCTATTTCGGCGGCTACGTCACCGAAAACTTCCATGCGCTGTACACGCACTTGGGGATGACCAAGGATCAGGCGCAACGTCTGGCGCAAAACAGTCTCGATGCCCGTTTGATCAAGCCCTGACTGATCAAGACTTGCAGCACGCGCGGCGCCAGTAGCTTTGGCACCGCTGCGTAGCGCGCAAGATCGGCTCAGGCTGCCGAGGCGATCCTGCCGATTTCCCGCTGCCCGCTGGACGACACCTGCAAGGTGCTGGATTCCTCGGTTTCGCGCAGCCAGCCCATCTGAATGAACAGCTGCAACAGCCCCGCGCCCAGGGCGCCGCCCAAGTGTGGGCTACGTTCACTCCAGGCCGGACAGGCGCACACGGTTTCGCGCTGGCGTAGCGCCAGCGCCGGAACATAGATTCCCCGCTCGGCAAACTTCGCGACGCCCATGCTGGTCACTTCGATGCGCTGCTCCTGCTGCTCGATCCACCCTGCACCGAGTAACCGCTGATACAGGTCAGCAGCTATTTCGCCACCCAGATGATCACTGCAAACCCGCGCCCGACGCAGCGGCAAGGCCGGCATGGGCTGGGCGACGCTGCGGCTGATTTGCTCGGCGCTGACCAACGAAGCATTGGCCATGGCCTCGACAACGGTGCCGACCTCGGGGCCCGCCAGACGAAAGAAACGTTTGCGGCCGCGCACTTCCTGCTTGACCAGCCCGCCCGCCGCCAATCGCGCCAGATGCGCACCCGCCGAAGACGTGGTCAGCCCCGCTAGCAGGGCCAATTCATCGGCGGGTCTGGCGGTGCCATCCATCAACGCCCAGATCATTGCGCTGCGCTTGGGGTCAGCCAGCAAGATAGCAATGTGGCTGATGCAAGGTGCATATTCCATGTATTCACTCCCTGTGATGTCGCGGCAAAGCAAAAGGTGACGAAGCAATCAACCAAGAACAAACAGCACAAGCGCGCAAAAAAACATTCAACCACGATCCACATGTTCGCAGCTCAATGTCGGTATTGGTATTTACCTGCACGATTTTCCGAACTGTCCGTAAGGCAATTCCACTGGGCTTGTGGGATGTGAGTTTAATTGGCCGTCATAAAGGCTCATGACACTTACCGGCCCCATTCTTCGCAACGACGCACAAGCATTTCGCGTAACAAATTAACCGGCTTGCTGAGCTGGGCGCGATGCGCGCACAACAGGTTCAGCGGTGTCGCTTCGCCCTGCAACTGCGGCATCAGCACTTTCAATCTGCCGGCGCGCACATCGGCGGCGACATCCAGCCAGGACTTATACGCCACGCCCGCCCCTGCCAACGCCCACAGGCGCACGACATCGGCATCGTCGCTGAAGCGGTCGCCACGCACGGTCAGGCTCATCTCGCGCTTGCCGTCATGGAACGTCCAATGATCGTGGACACGATTGCCCAACATGAACAGCAGGCAATTGTGCTGCGCCAGCTGCTCCACATGTTGCGGTTCGCCGCAGCGCGCCAGATAGTCAGGCGAGGCGCATAACACCCGGCGATTGAGGGGCGCGATGGGCAGCGCGACGAGACTTGAATCCTCGGGTTCGCCATACCGCAGCGCGATGTCCACCGGCTGGCGAAACAGGTCGGCGATCCTATCACCCAGCAGCAAGCGAACCGTCAGCAGCGGATACTCGCGCTGGAACTCATCGAGCCAGGGCAGCAACACATTGCGACCAAAATCCGAGGGTGCTGAAAGCTGCAGCACGCCATTGCATTGATCCTGACTGCTGGCCAGCAAACGCCGTCCTTCGTCGAGACTGCTCAAAGCCGAGCGCGCATAAGCGAGAAAGCCCTCGCCCTCGGCAGTCAATCGCAGGCTGCGGGTGGAGCGCGCCAGCAAGCGCGCGCCCAGTTGCTGTTCAATACGTTTGAGCGCGGCACTGGCCACCGCCGCCGACAGGTCCATGGCCCGCGCAGCAGCGGACAAACTGCCCAGATCAGCCGCACGCACGAACAATTGCAGGTCATCGAAACGCAGCATGATTGTTCATTATCAATATTCCATTGAAAGAGCCTGCCGTTTTAGCGGGTTTTATCTTTGAAGGAAATAGCCAATCATCCCCGGCATTGAACATCCAGCCAATCGTCAGGAGCCCTTATGAAAGCCATCGCCTATTACCACGCGCTGCCCATCACCGATGAGCAAGCCTTGCAGGACATCGAACTGCCGGAGCCCGTCGCCGGTCCCCGCGATTTGCTCGTGGAAGTCAAAGCGATCTCGGTAAACCCGGTCGACACCAAGGTGCGCCAGAACGTGCAGCCCGAAGGTGGCGAAGCCAAGGTACTGGGTTGGGATGTTGCAGGCGTGGTCAAGGCGGTCGGCAGCGAAGTCACGCTGTTCCAGCCGGGTGACAAGGTGTTTTACGCGGGATCGCTGACCCGGCCGGGGGCGAACAGTGAACTGCACGTTGTTGATGAGCGCATCGTCGGCCATATGCCGAAAACCCTGAGCTTCGCCCACGCCGCAGCCCTGCCGCTGACGGCGATCACAGCCTGGGAACTGCTCTTCGAGCGCTTGCAAGTCGTGGAAGGTGAAAGTGCCAGCCAGCAAAGCCTGCTGATCGTCGGCGCCGCTGGCGGCGTAGGTTCGATTCTCACCCAACTCGCCCGGCAGCTGACCTCGTTAAAGGTCATCGGTACTGCGTCGCGTGCGGAAACCACTGCCTGGGTTCGCGAGCTGGGCGCCCACGAAGTGCTCGATCACAGCAAGCCGCTGAGCGAGGAACTCAAGCGCGCCGGGCTGGACAGCGTCACGCATGTAGCGAGCCTGACGCAGACCGATCAGCATCTGGATCAACTGGTCGAAGCGCTGCAACCACAAGGCAAACTGGGCCTGATCGACGATCCCAAGTCGCTGGACGTGAGCAAACTCAAGCGCAAGAGCCTGTCACTGCACTGGGAGTTCATGTACACCCGCTCGATGTTCGGCACACCGGACATGATCGAACAACACAAACTGCTCAATCGCGTCGCGCAACTGATCGATGCGGGAACGCTGAAAACCACGTTCGGCGAGCATTTCGGCACCATCAACGCCAGTAACCTGCGCCGCGCCCATGAACTGCTGGAAAGCGGCAAGGCCAAGGGCAAGATTGTGCTGGAAGGATTCTGACGCTGGCAAAAACGCTGAGTGACCTTGTGGGAGCGAGCTTGCTCGCGAAACTGTGTACCTGACACCTCGCTTCGCCAACAAGTTGGCTCCTACACGTGGTCAGGGCGCGGGATTCAGACCCGCGCAGCCAGCGCATCCCGCTGGCCCTGCAAACGCCGGGTCAACACCGACATGCCCACGGCGACGATCCCGCACAGGCTGATTACCAGCGCCATCGGCACTGCGCTGCCGTCATGCAGCACCCCGACTAACGCCGCAGCACCTGCCGCCACGCTGAATTGCAGACAGCCGAGCAACGCCGACGCGCTGCCCGCTCGCGCCCATTGGCCGTTCATCGCACACGCCGAAGCGTTGGGGATGATGCAACCGAGGCTGGCGATGCACACAAACAACGGCACCAGCAGCGGCCACAATTTTTCGCTGTGAACCCCCGCTACTCCGAGCAGCACCAGCGCTGCCACCAGATAAACCCAGATCGCCCGCGACAGCAGGAACGCCGGACCGCGTTTGCCGAGAATCCGTGCGTTGACCTGCGCCACCAGGATGAAACCGGCGGCATTGGCGCCGAACAGCCAGCCGTAATGCTCAGCCGGCACGCCGTACAATTTGATGAAGACGAAGGGCGAACCCGCGATGTAGGCGAACATCCCGGCCATGGCGATACCGCCAGTCAATGCGTGCCCGAGAAACACCCGATCCTTGAACAGGTTGGCGTACTGCCGAAACGCACCGGACAGCGGCAAGCGCGGATGAGTCGCCGGCATGCTTTCCGGCAACCACAAGGCGACAGCCAGGGAAGCCAGCGCACTGAACGCCGTAAGGGACAGGAAAATCGCCTGCCAGCCGTAAACATTGACCAGCAGCCCGCCGAGCATTGGCGCGAGAATCGGCGCCAGGCCCATGACCAGCATCAGCTGGGAAAAGACTTTCGCCGACTGCACCGCATCGCATTTGTCACTGACAATCGCCCGGGAAATCACCATCCCCGCACAACCGCCCAAGGCCTGCACGAAACGTGCGCCGATCAGCCATTCCAGGCTCGGCGCGAAAGCGCAGGCCAACGATGCCAAGGTGAACAGCGTGACGCCCACCAACAGCGGAATGCGCCGACCGAACCGGTCAGCGACCGGGCCGTAAGCCAGTTGCCCGATGGACAGCCCCAGGAAATAGGCCGCGAGGGTCAGCTGGACGTGTTGCTCGTCAGTGCCAAAAGCGAGGGCAATGGCGGGAAAACCCGGCAGATAGAAATCGATGGCCAACGGGCCGAAGGCGCTCAATGCACCAAGAATAAGGATGCTTCTCAGGTTCATCAGGTATCCAGACAGTATTCAACGCAGCGGGCTAGTCTACCCGCCCTCTCTGTTAGTGCATGCCTGACGAAGAAAATTACTGCAAAAAATGTCTGGTTGATACACGAATCCCACTGACTGCAAACACTGTGGGACCGGATTCATCCGGGAAGAGGCCGGCACGGGCAACTCATACGCGGCACCTTACTTGACCTCTTCGGGAATGAATTCCCTCCTACAGGTTTGCTCATCCTAAATAACCTGCGCCTGATAACCCTCCTCCGCGATCAAACCGATTACCTGTTCGGTCGTCAGATCACTTTCGACCAGCACCTCGCCGGTGGGCAGGTCTACCTGGACGATAGCCGCCGCGTCCTGGCCTTTGATGGCATTGGTTACCGCCTTTACGCAATGTCCGCAGGTCATGCCTTGAACGTTGAATCGCTGCATGGTTTTACTCCTTCAAACGAGTATGGGAAACACTGGCTGGCATGTTTGACCTTCCTGCCGTGGCAAGGTCAAGTTTCTGTTTTACCTGCCGGGCTGGTATTCGGCGCGAGGCTCGGCCAAGCTGCGTCATTACTGTCTACATCAGGAGTATCAGCGATGCGCTGGTCAGTATTGAGCCTCTTCGGCATTCTCGGTTTGTTGGCTGCTTCCCCAGCGGTTCAAGCCGATCAGGATTACGGCGTTCTGATCATTTCCCGCGAGCGCCTGGAAGTGGCGACGTCCTGCGAGATCGGGATTTACATCCAGGATCAACTGGCGGGTCGCGTGTTCCAGGAGCAATCGGTGTCGTTCAATCTGCCCGCAGGCGATGTGTCGATCCGTCTGCGCCTTCTCCCCGGCGGCGTGTTCGGTTGCGATCCGGGCATGGAAGCGCAGAACGGTACCCGAATCAAAATCCAGGCGGGCGACATTCTCAAATTCCGCATTGCCACCAACCTCAATGGCTTGTATCTCAAGCGCGCCGACCTGAACTATTGATCCAGGCTTGACATTGACCTCGTGGAAAGGTTGATCCTTGCTGGCATAACGTCTTCAGGGAGTGTTCAAGATGCTCAAGCCGGTTTCTTTCGATTTGCCGATTTCCGGGATGACCTGTGCCAGTTGCGCGGGTCGCGTTGAACGTGCGCTGGCCAAAGTGCCCGGCGTCAGCCGTGTCAGCGTCAACCTGGCCAACGAACAGGCCCACGTCGAGACCCTCACGCCGCTGGACCCTTTGACGCTGATAGCCGCCGTCGTTAAGGCAGGCTATGGCGCCACGACCCTGGAAAATCAGCCCACCGCAGTCGACTACCAACGTCACCTGCGCAGAGAACGCTGGGCATTGTTGTTGGCGATCGCCCTGGCGGTGCCATTGCTGCTGCCCATGTTGCTTGAGCCATTCGGCGTGCACTGGATGTTGCCAGCCTGGGTGCAATTCGCCTTGGCGACACCGGTGCAGTTCATTCTGGGTGCGCGCTTCTACGTCGCCGCCTGGAAAGCCGTGCGTGCCGGTGCTGGCAACATGGATTTGCTGGTGGCGCTTGGCACCAGCGCCGGTTATGGCTTGAGCCTGTACGAATGGGCCAATTCGGCCCCCGGCAGCATGCCGCATCTGTATTTCGAGGCTTCGGCGGTGGTCATCGCCCTGGTTTTGCTGGGCAAATACCTTGAGAGCCGGGCCAAACGCCAGACCGCCAGCGCGATTCGCGCCCTTGAAGCCTTGCGTCCGGAACGCGCCATCCAGGTCATCGACGGCCAGGAACACGACGTAGCGATCAGCGCCCTGCGCCTCGGCGATCTGGTCGCAGTCAAACCCGGTGAACGTTTCCCCGTCGATGGCCAGGTGCTGGAAGGCCGCAGTCACGCGGACGAAGCCTTGATCAGCGGTGAAAGCCTGCCGGTGCCGAAACAACCCGGCGATAAAGTGACCGGCGGTGCGATCAACGGCGAAGGCCGTCTGGTGGTCACGACCACCGCCTTGGGCGCCGAAACTGTGCTGGCGCGAATCATTCGGCTGGTGGAAGACGCTCAGGCGGGCAAAGCACCGATCCAGAAACTGGTGGATAAAGTCAGTCAGGTGTTCGTCCCCGTCGTGTTGCTGATCGCCTTGGCGACGTTGGCTGGCTGGCTGCTGGCCGATGCCTCGCTGGAAACGGCGCTGATCAATGCCGTTGCAGTGCTGGTGATCGCTTGTCCCTGCGCCCTCGGCCTGGCGACGCCCACTGCAATCATGGCCGGGACCGGCGTGGCGGCGCGCTATGGCATTCTGATCAAGGACGCCGAAGCACTGGAACGCGCCCATGAAGTGACCGCCGTGGTCTTTGACAAAACCGGCACCCTGACGTCGGGCACGCCGCGCATCGCGCACCTCACGGCGGTCGCTGGCAGCGAGGAGCAAATCCTCGAATGGGCCGGCGCACTGCAACGCGGCAGTGAGCATCCACTGGCCAAGGCCGTACTGGATGCCTGCAAAGACTTGCATATCAGCCCGACCGCCGTTGAGAACAGCCAGTCCCTGGCCGGACGCGGCATTGCCGGTACGCTTGACGGTCGCATGCTCGCCCTGGGCAATCGACGTCTGCTGGAAGAAAGCGCCTTGCCGATGGGCGAACTGGCGGATGCCGCGCGGACCTGGGAAGCAGAAGGCCGCACCTTATCCTGGCTGATCGAACAGAACCCCAATCCCGCCGTGCTGGGTCTGTTCGCCTTTGGCGACACGTTGAAGCCCGGTGCGCTGCAAGCCGTGCAACAGTTGTCGGCGCGACATATCAGCAGCCATTTGCTGACCGGCGACAATCAAGGCAGCGCGCGGGTAGTGGCCCAGGCGCTGGGCATCAGTGATGTGCATGCCGAAGTGTTGCCCGCCGACAAGGCCGCGACGGTGATCGCGCTGAAGAAACATCATGTGGTGGCGATGGTCGGCGACGGCATCAACGACGCACCCGCGCTGGCTGCCGCTGACATCGGCATCGCCATGGGCGGCGGCACCGATGTTGCCATGCAGGCGGCCGGGATCACACTGATGCGCGGCGACCCACGATTGATTCCGGCGGCGCTGGACATCAGCCGCAAAACCTACGCAAAAATTCGCCAGAATCTGTTCTGGGCGTTCGTCTATAACCTGATCGGCATTCCCTTGGCGGCGTTCGGTTTTCTTAACCCGGTGCTGGCGGGCGCGGCAATGGCGTTGTCCAGCGTCAGCGTGGTCAGCAACGCCTTGCTGCTGAAAACGTGGAAGCCCGACGAGCAGGAGAATCAACAATGAACATCGGCCAGGCAGCGAAAAACAGTGGCCTGAGCGCCAAGATGATTCGCTATTACGAGTCCACCGGCCTGCTCAAACCAGCGCATCGCAGCGACAGCGGTTATCGCCTTTACGCGAGCGAAGACCTGCATACCCTGGCGTTCATCAAGCGCTCGCGGGACCTGGGTTTCTCTCTCGAAGAAGTGGCCAAGTTGCTGACCTTGTGGCAAGACCGGCAACGCGCCAGCGCCGACGTCAAGGCGCTGGCCCGGCAACACATCGCCGAGCTCAACCAGAAGATCGATGAACTGGCGAGCCTGCGCGATACCTTGCAGGAACTGGTCGAACACTGCCAGGGCGACGACCGCCCGGATTGCCCGATCCTCAAGGACCTGGCGTCGGGTGGGTGTTGCGGGTGATGGAGATGCTGGCCAATCCGACGCCATCGGGGACAAGTCCCCTCCTACCGGCTTACACAAATCAGGTAGGACCGGACTTGTCCGGGAGACGCTGGCACAGGCAACGGATGGGTGTCAGGCGAAATACTGTCGGCCAATCCGACGCCATCGGGGACAAGTCCCCTCCTACCGGTTTGATTCCTCCGTGAAGGCGTCGGAGCTCACAAAAAACCCGGCCTGAGCCGGGTTTCTTTTTAACTGCCGATCACTGCATCCAGGGCGGAGGCGGTTCTTCGGCGGTTTTGGTCGGTGGAGCATCGTCGGCGGCGCGGGCGGCCTGGCGACGGTCTTCATCCAGACGCGCAGCTTCGATTTCACGCAGTACCCCGCCCACATCGGCCAGGTCTTCCGGTTCGTCGAATTCGCCGGTCAATACGGTGGCTGGCGACAAGGTGCCAGCTTCGTAGAACGACCACATTTCCTTGGCGTATTTGGTGGTTCGCAACTCCGGCGCGAAGCGGCCGAAGTACGACGCCATGTTGCCTACGTCCCGCTCCAGCATGCTGAACGCATGGTTGTTGCCCGCAGCGTCCACCGCCTGCGGCAGGTCGATGATGACGGGCCCGGTCGGCGTCAACAGCACGTTGAACTCGGAAAGGTCACCATGCACCAGACCGGTACACAACATCAGCACGATCTGCTCGATCAGAAACGCGTGATATTCGCGCGCCTGATCAGGCTCCAGCGTCACGTCATTCAGACGCGGCGCTGCATCGCCGTACTCGTCGGCAACCAACTCCATCAGCAGCACGCCTTCGAGGAAGTCGTAAGGCTTGGGTACCCGAACGCCAGCGCTGGCCAGACGAAACAGCGCAGCCACTTCGGCGTTTTGCCAGGCGTCTTCGGTTTCCTTGCGGCCAAACTTGGAGCCCTTGGCCATGGCCCGAGCCTGCCGGCTGTTACGAACCTTGCGGCCTTCCTGATATTCCGCGGCCTGACGGAAACTGCGTTTATTCGCCTCCTTATAAACCTTGGCACACCGCAGCTCATTGCCACAACGCACCACATAAACAGCTGCCTCTTTACCGCTCATGAGCGGGCGCAGCACTTCGTCCACCAGACCGTCTTCGATCAGGGGTTCAATGCGTTTAGGAGTCTTCATCAGCTTTTATTCTGGGTCCTTCGTTGCCAAACACGCGATTGTTGCCCGTTATACGGCAATCCTCTGCCAGCGAGTAGTGGGAGCTGACGTTTGAGGGAGATAGTTTGCGTGGGAAAATCCGCCAACCTCCCGGTTTCAAGCACCTTTCGTGCCGAAACATGCACCTGCGACCTGTCTAGCGCAGGGCCTCAACACTGTAGGAAGCGTCGAGGATTGGCAACATTATTGAACCAATCGGCTGGATTTATTGTTTGAACAGGTCCCCTGGCGTGAAGCCAAACAACCCCTTGAACGCAGCGATGAACGCCGAGGTTGAGTCGTAGCCGCAAGCCAGTGCGGCATTGGTCACGCTATCGCCGTTTTCCAGCGCGCCGAGGGAAGACAGCAATCGCGCGCGTTGGCGCCAGGCACGAAAGCTCAGGCCGGTCTCGCGCTGAAACAAACGCATCACGGTTTTTTCCGAAGTACCGAGGCGCTGCGCCCAGTCGTGCAAGGTAATCAGCTGACTCGGGTTTTCGATCAGCTCATTGCACAAGGCCAGCAAGCGCGGATGACGCGGCAAGGGCAACGAAAAACTGACTTCCGGCAACTGCGCCAGCTGGTCGATCAATACCTGGACCAGCCGCGCCTCACTGCTGTTGCCCAGCGGGTAAACCGGCGGCAACTGGCAAAACGACTTGATCAACTCCCGAGCCAGCGGCGTTACTTCCAGCACCCGACAACGCTGCGGGGCCCACCCGGAATCTTCCTTGCGCACATACAGGCTGCGCATTTCCGCGCGCATCGAGGTCACCACCTGATGCTCCAGCCCGGCGGGGATCCACACGCCCCATTGCGGCGGGGCGAAAAAACTACCTTCGGCAGTGTGCACACCGAGAACGCCGCTGATTGCGTAGGAAAACTGCACCCAGTCATGGCGATGCGGCGGCGTCCAGGAGCCCGCGCTGAGGCTTTCGGCGCGGGCGTACAACGGGCGCGGCAGATCCGTCAGCGCCGGAATCTGCCGTTCGCCGCCTAGCAGGTGAATACGATGTTGTCCGTTAGTCGGCATGTTATGGCCTTATGTCGCAAGACGGCAGTGTACGAGTGCGTTAGCCTGCGGACATCTATTTTTACAAAGAACCGCCGAGCCTTCTTATGCCTGTACTCAAACACCTCAAACGCGTTGTCACTGACTGGTTCCTCTGCGGAATGGTCCTGGCGACCGTGCTGGCTTATTTCATCCCCGGCTTCGGGGCGAAGGGCGGCGGCATACATGCGGAATACGTAATCAACATCGGCGTATTCCTGGTGTTCTTCCTGCACGGGGTGAATCTGTCCAGCGAACAGATCAAGCATGGCCTGAAGAACTGGCGCCTGCACATCATGGTGCAAGCCTTCACCTTCATCGCCTTCCCGGTGATCTGGCTGCTGTGCGACAAAACATTCGGCTCGCATGTACCGGCACTGTTGATGCTGGGCTTCCTTTACTTGTGCGCACTGCCCTCGACGATTTCGTCTTCGGTAGCCTTGACCGGCAGTGCAGGCGGCAACGTGCCAGCGGCGATTCTCAACGCCAGCATGTCCAGCGTCTTCGGCATATTCATGACGCCATGGCTGGTCAGTCTGGTAGTCGGCACCGGCTCGGGCGGCATCGATCTGGGTTCGACGCTGCTGGACCTCAGCCTGATGATGCTGCTGCCACTGGTATTGGGCCAGCTGCTGCGGCCGTTGCTGGGCAAGTTCTTCGCACGGCACAAGAAGTACACCAACGTCATCGACAAGCTCGTGATCCTGCTGCTGGTCTACGCGGCGTTCTGCAATTCGATGGTCTCGGGCATGTGGCAAACCCAGGGCAACAGCGTGATTTTGATGGCGTTCATCGGCAGCGCCGTGTTGCTGGCGGTGATCCTGCTGCTCACCACCACTACCGCCAAACTGCTGAAATTCAACCATGCCGATAAAGTCGCGGCAGTGTTCTGCGCCAGCAAGAAATCCCTGGCGGCAGGCGCGCCCATGGCGGCGTTGATCTTTGGTGACAATCCTGGACTGGGGCTGATCCTGCTGCCGATCATGATCTATCACCCGCTGCAACTGATCGTGTGTTCGGTGATGGCGGAGAGCTATGCGACGCGACACAAGCAGCAGTTGTCCGCAGAAGCGCTGGAGGAAGCGCGGGCTGCTTGATTTTGGCCCTGCACTAACCCCGTGGGACCGGATTTATCCGGGAAGGGGCCGGGTCAGGCGACACGCTCGTGGCGCCCGATCTGACGTCTTCGGGAATAAATTCCCTCCTACAGGATTCCATTTTTCCGGGTCAACGCTCCAGAATCGCCGTAACGCCCTGCCCGCCCGCCGCGCAGATGGAGATCAAACCACGACCTTGCCCGGCGACGCTCAGCAACTTGGCCAGGTTGGCAACGATTCGCCCGCCGGTTGCGGCAAACGGATGTCCAGCTGCCAGTGAGCTGCCTTTGACATTCATCTTCGCCCGATCAATCGAGCCCAATGGCGCGTCCAGTCCCAGGCGTGACTTGCAGTAGTCCGCATCCTCCCAGGCCTTGAGCGTACACAGCACTTGCGCGGCGAAGGCTTCGTGAATTTCGTAGTAATCGAAGTCCTGCAGCGTCAGGCCATTGCGTGCCAGCAGGCGCGGAACCGCGTAGACCGGAGCCATCAGCAGGCCTTCCGCGCCATTGACGAAATCCACCGCCGCCGCTTCACCATCACGCAGATACGCCAGCACCGGCAGCCCGCGCTCCCTGGCCCACTCTTCACTCGCCAACAGCACCAGCGACGCGCCATCGGTCAACGGCGTCGAGTTGCCTGCGGTCAACGTGCCGTTAGAACTGCGCTCAAAGGCCGGCTTGAGGCTGGCGAGTTTCTCCAGGGTCAGGTCGGGACGCAGATTGTTGTCCCGAGTAAGGCCCAGATACGGCGTCATGAGATCGCCTTGCCAGCCTTCGGCATAAGCCGCAGCCATTTTCAGATGGCTTTCCAGGGCCAGCTGATCCTGTTGGTCGCGAGGAATACCCCAGGTTTGTGCCATGAGTTCGCAATGCTGGCCCATTGAAAGCCCGGTGCGTGGCTCGCCATTGCGTGGCAGTTCCGGCTTGAGGTTGTGCGGACGCAGTTGCATCAGCGCCTTGAGCTTGTCGGCGGTGGTCTTGCTGCGATTAACCTGCAACAGGATGTTGCGCAGGTCTTCATTCACGCCGATGGGCGCATCGGACGTGGTGTCCACGCCGCCCGCGATGCCGCATTCGATCTGGCCCAACGCGATTTTATTCGCCACCAGCAAAGCCGCCTCCAGCCCCGTGCCGCACGCCTGCTGCAAATCATAGGCGGGCGTCTGCGCCGACAATCGCGAGCCGAGCACGCATTCGCGGGTCAGGTTGAAATCCCGGGAATGCTTGAGCACCGCGCCGGCGACCACTTCCCCCATGCGCAGGCCATGCAGGTTGAAGCGCTCGATCAAGCCCTCCAGCGCGGCAGTCAGCATGGCTTGATTGCTGGCGGTGGCGTATGGCCCATTGGAGCGGGCGAACGGAATGCGATTACCGCCGACAATGGCGACCCGGCGTGGCTGATTCATGGAAAGCTCCCTTTTTTAACGCGAATTCACTGATGAGCAGCGTAGGACGATCTCGAACGAAGGTCGCCTTTTTGTGGTCCACTCCTTTGAACCCCGACTCAAGGAGAGTGTTCCATGTCGTCTGATCGCTACATCGATTTCGCCAATTCCGACATAGGCCGTCGCCTGGTTGGCGCGATTGGCCTGCCCAAGCCGGTCAGACTGGAACGCTGGCAGGCCGGACGCCTGCGCCCTGTTGAAGGCACGCTGCTGATCAGCGCAGGACCACTGGCCGATCACGTCAGACTATTTGCTCAACGCCTGACCGATTCGCTGTACAGCTTTGGCAGCGAGATCCCCGGCGCAACCAACTGGGTGGCCGATCAAGGGCCGAAGCTCAAGGCGGTGGTGTTTGATGCGAGCACTTTCACCCAGGCCGATCATCTGAAACAGCTGCGCGAGTTCTTTCAACCGCTGTTGCGCAGCCTGGACAGCAGCGCGCATGTGGTGATCCTTGGTCATGCCCCGGCATCTCTGAAAGACCCGGTTGCCGCCGCAACCCAACAAGCGGTCGAAGGCTTCAGCCGGTCGCTGGCGAAAGAGATGCGCAATGGCGGCACCGTGCAACTGCTGCACGTCGATAGCGGCGCGGAGGAACAGCTGGAAGGCGCATTCCGGTTCTTCCTGTCGCCAAAAAGCGCGTTTATCTCGGGGCAGGTTATCCGCCTGAGGCGTTGTGCCACCGAAGTGCAGGACTGGAGCCGACCACTGGCGGGTCGCAAGGCTTTGGTGACCGGTGCCGCACGCGGGATCGGCGCGGCTATCGCTGAAACGCTGGCCCGGGATGGCGCTGAAGTGGTGCTGCTCGATGTGCCGCAGGCCAAAGCTGATCTCGAAGCGCTGGCTGCGCGCCTCGGCGGACGAGCGCTGACGGTGGATATCTGTGCCGAAGATGCCGCCCGTCAATTGATCGAACACCTACCGGACGGGCTGGACATTCTGGTCCACAACGCCGGTATTACCCGGGACAAAACCCTGGCCAACATGCCAGCGGATTTCTGGGATTCGGTGCTTGCGGTCAACTTCAGTGCGCCACAAATCTTGACTCAAGCGCTGGTCGACAGCGGCACGTTGCGCGACAACGCCCGCGTGATCCTCATGTCGTCCACCACCGGTCTGGCCGGGAATCGCGGGCAGACCAACTATGCCGCCAGCAAGGCCGGGCTGATTGGTCTGGCGCGGGCCATGGCGCCGTCGCTGCATGAACGCGGGATCAGCATCAACGCCGTGGCGCCGGGCTTCATCGAAACCAAAATGACTGCCGACATGCCATTCGCCCTGCGCGAAGCCGGTCGCCGCATGAGTTCACTGGGTCAAGGCGGCTTGCCTCAGGACGTCGCCGAGGCTGTGGCCTGGTTGGCGCAACCGGGCTCCGGCGCAGTCAGCGGCCAGGTGCTGCGAGTGTGTGGTCAAAGTGTCCTCGGTGCGTGAGTGACACTGTTAAAAATGAGCAAGGAGAAACATCATGAGTGCTCACTGGCTTTATCTGGATAGCCTGCCCGCGCTGCCGAATTTGTTTGTCCAGGCTGCGTTGAAGCGCAAAGTGACCGGTACCCAATTGCCGGAACTGGGCCTGCGTTGCTGGACGTCGGTAGACCCGGCCAAGCTGGCGGCGTACCGCCAGGTTTGCGGTTATCCCGACAGCAGCCTGCTGCCGCCGACTTATCCCCACGTGCTGGCCTTCCCGTTGCAGATGCAACTGATGACGGCCAAGGATTTTCCGTTTCCCTTGCTGGGGCTGATTCATCTGGCCAATCGCATCACCGTTCACCGCCCTTTGGGTGGTGTGAGCAAGGTCTACATCGGGGTGCATGCGCACAATCTGCAGCCCCACGCGAAAGGAGCCACGTTCAGCCTGCTGACTCAGGTTGAAGATTCGCTGGGTATCCTCTGGGAAGAAGAAAGCACCCTGCTGTGTCGCGGCGTACAACTGGAAGGCGCGGCTGAGGGCGACTTCGAGCCTGCACCATTACCGGTCAGCGAAGTCGTGCGCTGGTATGCGACGGCCGATATCGGCCGGCGTTATGCCAAGGCCTCGGGTGACTACAACCCGATCCACTTGAGTGGACCGAGCGCCAAACTGTTCGGCTTCCCACAAGCCATCGCCCACGGCATGTGGCTCAAGGCCCGCACCCTCGCCGCCCTGGAGGATCATCTGCCCGCGTCCAACTTCGATATCAACGTGCAGTTCCACAAGCCGGTGCGTCTGCCAAGCGAAGTGGTGCTTTCCGCCAGCGCCGCAGGGTCCCATGGGCAGCTGAAACTGGAAGGCGCGCAAGGCATCGTGCATATGCTGGGGACTTGGCAGCCAGTGGAATGAGGCGCTGAAACACCCAACTGTGGGACGTCTGCACTTGCTTCCCGCCCCGTTCCCCCGGAAGCTATGCGCCTTCTGGAGAACATCATGAACCTCGACGATTTGACCCAACGCATGCATCGCATCCGCGATCAGAACGACTGGAAGCAGTTTCACAGCCCGAAAAACCTGGCCATGGCCGCCAGCGTTGAAATGTCCGAGCTGGTAGAAATCTTCCAGTGGCTCAGCGAAGACCAGTCACGCCAGTTACCGCCCGAGCAATTGGCCCATGCCGGGCAGGAAGTCGGCGATATCGTGCTGTATCTGATTCTGATGTGCAGCGAATTGGGGCTGGATATGGACGCCGTGGTGCGCAGCAAGCTGGCTGACAATGAACGCAGGTTCGCCAAATGAGTGACCGCCATTTCGATCAGCTGGCGACGCGTTTCGCGGAAAAGATCTATGGCGGCGCCAAAGGTGCGATTCGCCTGGCCGTGTTGCAGGCCGACCTCAGCGAAGCGTTGCCGGAGCGCAAGCTGCGCGTTCTGGATATCGGCGCAGGTCTTGGGCATATGTCGCTGTGGCTGGCCGAACGTGGGCATGACGTGACCCTGGCCGAACCCGCCGAGCCGATGCTCGAAGGCGCGCGCCAGCGATTCGCCGAATCAGGTCAAAGCGCCACCTTCATCCAGGCCCCGTGGCAGGAACTGCCCGCTTTGCTCAGCGAACCCTACGATCTGGTGGTCTGCCACGCGGTGCTGGAATGGCTGGCCGAGCCGCACACGATTCTGCCGGTGCTGCATCATCTGACCAAAGCCGATGGCTGGCTGTCACTGGCTTTCTACAACCGTGACGCCTTGGTCTATCGCAACCTGCTCAAAGGTCACTTCCGCAAGATGCGCAAGAACGACATGGCCGGCGAGAAGCAGAGTCTGACGCCGCAACAGCCACTTGATCCGCGCGAATTGGCGGCGCAACTTGAAGGCATGTGGCGAGTCGAAACCCAGAGCGGCGTAAGGGTTTTCCACGATTACATGCCGGTCGAGTTCCAGGCTCGGGTCGAGCTGGCCGACTTGCTGGAAATGGAACTGGCCCATCGTCGCCATCCGGCATACGCCGGTCTGGGCCGTTACCTGCATTGGGTGTGTCGCCCGATCTAGGAGCACAGTTGTTCACTGCAATCCGAGGCCACTGCGGAGGCCATCATGAAACGCCGCTTCGTTTTGATCGCGCTGTGCCTGGGCATCAGCGCCTGCCAAACCGATAACCCGTACAACGCCAGTTCACTGCCGATACCGCCAGCGCCGCCGCAAGCCGCCACGACTCTGGACATGAGCGCTTACCCTGCCCCGACACGTGATTACGGCCGCTATCGCAGCTGGACCTGGCTCAACAACCAATTGCCGCCTGGTTCGGCCTGGGCCGATTCCGCCCAGATTGCCGAAGCGGTGAGCGACGGGCTCGATCAACGTGGCCTGCGCCCGGCGCAAAACCCGCAGGCGGCGGATTTACAGGTAACCGCCGATACCCGCCTGGAAACGCGACTGCGTCAGGTGCGTGATGACTATTACGATCCATACTACGGCGGTGCCGGACTGGGCTACGGGCGCTATAACGGTCCGTATCACAATGGTTATGGCTACGGCGGCTACGCGTCCGTGCCGGTGGTGCGCACTTATCAGGAACAGGTCGTTGTCGTGCAGATCAGCCTGTTCGATAGGCACAACGGCCAGCCGGTGTGGAGCGCCAGCGCTGAAACCCGCAGCGACGGCAGCCTGTCCGACCGCACCAAAGCGTTGCGTACGGCAGTGCAGAAAGCACTGACCGCTTATCCACCTTCTTGATTTGATTTTTTCGGAGAACTGCCATGTTCCGCGGTCTTGTCGTGTTGTTCCTGGCGCTGCTGCTTGGCGCTTGCCAGACCAGTCAGGTCAATCGTGACTTCGATGCCAGCCGCGACTTCGGCGGCTATCGCAGCTGGAGCTGGAAAGAACCCGGCGTGCAGTATCAGCCGGATGATCCGCGCATCAAAAGCGACCTCACCGAGCAGCGCATTCGTCAGTCACTCGGCGAACACCTGGACCAGCGCGGCCTGCGGATGGCCAAACCGGGCAGCAATGCCGATCTGAAAATACAGACATGGTTGATCGTCGAGAATCGCCAGCAACTGGTCAGCACCAATTACGGCGGCGGTTGGGGACCTTGGGGCGGTTACGGTTACTGGGGGGCGCCGATGAGCACCGAAACCCGCAGCGTCGATTACAAAGTGACCACGCTGCAGGTTGATATGTACGACGGCAAGGATGGCAAGCTGGTCTGGCGCGGCAGCACCGAGCAGATCCTCAGCGAACGATCCGCCAATCCGGATGCCCGCAACGCGCTGATACGCCAGACCGTGGCGAAGATACTGGAGCAGTATCCGCCGCATTGATGAAGGCGCTGCATCTATAAACCTTGTGGGAGCGAGCTTGCTCGCGAAAGCGGAATTCCAGTCGACAAATGTATCGCCTGCGATAACCCCTTCGCGAGCAAGCTCGCTCCCGCCAGGCTCGCGCCCCTGATACTCACTCCACCGCCGTACGCAACTTCTCGCTACGCCCACGCAACCATTCCAGCACCAGCAGCAACACCACCGAGAAACCGATCAGCAAGGTTGCGGCGGCGGCGATGGTCGGGCTGAGGTTTTCGCGGATGCCGCTGAACATCTGCCGAGGCAAGGTCGCTTGTTCCGGGCCGGCGAGGAACAGCGTCACCACCACTTCATCGAACGAAGTGGCGAAGGCGAACAACGCGCCGGAAATCACCCCCGGTGCAATCAGCGGCAAGGTCACCCGGCGAAACGCGGTCAGCGGCGACGCGCCAAGGCTGGCGGCGGCGCGCACCAGGTTGTAGTTGAAACCCTGCAAGGTCGCCGACACCGTGATGATCACGAACGGCACACCCAAAACCGCATGCACCAGGATCAGCGAGATAAAGCTGTTGCCCATTCCCAGCGGCGCGAAGAACAGATAGCTGGCCACCCCGATGATCACCACCGGTACCACCATGGGCGAAATCACCAAGGCCATGACCAGCGCCTTGCCGCGGAAATTGCCACGGGTCAGGCCAATCGCCGCCAGCGTGCCGAACCCCATGGCCAGGATGGTGGCAGCCGGCGCGATGATCAGGCTGTTCTTCAGGGAACGCATCCACTCGTTAGAGTTGAAGAAATCCTGATACCAATGCATGGAAAACCCTTGCAGCGGATAGACCAGAAAACTCCCGGAGTTGAACGACAACGGAATGATCACCAGTACCGGCAGCACCAGAAACAACAGGATCAGACCGCACATGATGCGCAGAGCGTAAAACCAGACGCGCTCAAGCGGCGAAGAATAGGGACTCAACATGGCGACTTTCCTCAGCTCAAACGCAGGCGGCTGGCGCCGACCAACCAGTTATAAATCAGATAAAGCACGACGGTCGCCAGCAACAGCAGGCCGCCCAACGCCGTGGCCATGCCCCAGTTGATGCTGGTGTTGGTGTAGAACGCGACGAAGTAGCTGACCATTTGGTCGTTCGGGCTGCCCAGCAACGCCGGGGTGATGTAGTAGCCGATCGCCAGAATGAACACCAGCAGGCAACCCGCGCCAATCCCGGCGTAGGTCTGCGGGAAGTACACGCGCCAGAAGCTGGCGAATGGGTTGCAGCCCAGGGAAATCGCCGCCCGCATGTAGGTCGGGGAAATGCCCTTCATCACGCTGTAGATCGGCAGAATCATGAACGGCAGCATGATGTGCACCATCGAGATGTAAACGCCGACCCGGTTGAACACCAGTTCCAGCGGTTTATCGATAATGCCCATCGCCATCAACGCGCCATTGATCAGCCCACTTGATTGCAGCAACACGATCCACGCGGCGACCCGCACCAGAATCGAGGTCCAGAACGGCAGCAGCACGAGAATCATCAACAGGTTGCTTTGCCGCGCGGGCAGATTGGCCAGCAAGTAAGCCAGTGGATAAGCCAGGACCAGGCAGATCAGGGTGATCACAAACCCCATCCAGAAGGTGCGGGCGAAGATATCCAGGTAAATCGCTTGATCCGGGGTCGCAGGCGCCACTTCACCGAGGTCATCGATGCGGTGGTCGACAGCGGCCAACAAGTAATAGGGGGTAACGCTACTGGTGTTGCGACGGAGCACCTGCCAATAGGCCGGATCACCCCAACGTTCGTCCAATGCTTCGAGCGCCTCCTTGTAAGAAGTCGGTTCAGTGGCAAACGGCAAGGCGCGGGCAGTGGTCATCAGCAAGCTGCGGTAGCCGGCCAGTTCCATGTTCAGACGCTTGGACAAATCGCCCAGGGTCGAATTCTTGCGGGTTTCCGCCAGTTCAAGGCTCAGTGTTTTGTAGACCGATTCGGAAGGAAGTCCTTTACCGTCCCATTGCGCGACCTGCACGACCGTGGTCGGCAAGGCGTTGACGACTTCCGGGTTGCCGACGCTCTTGTAAAGCAGCGCAACGATGGGCACCAGAAACACCAGCAGCAGGAAAATCACCAGCGGCGCAATCAATGCCTGGGCCTTCCAGCGGTTGACCCGTTCGGCACGAGCCAGACGCTGTTTCAAGTTGGGGCTGGCGCCGTCAGGCAGGGGCAGGGCGAGGGCCATGGCAAAACTCCGAAATCTGTCAACGAGGGACGCGCTTCCCACACAGGAAACGCGCCCGGATCTAACTCAACTTGATGCGCTTACTTGGCAGCCCAGGAGTTGAATCGCTGTTCAAGTTGCTCGCCATTGTCGGCCCAGAAAGCCACGTCGATCTGCACCTGATCCTTGATGTTCTCAGGAGTAGTCGGCATGTTCTCCAGGGTTTCAGCGTTCAACAGTTTGACGGCGTCGGTATTGACCGGACCGTAAGCGATGTTTTCCGAGAAGGTTTTCTGTTGCTCAGGCTGCACGCTATAAGCGATGAACTTCTTCGCCGCTTCAGCTCGGGCTTTGTCCAGACCTTTTGGAATCGCCCACGCGTCGAAGTCGTACACGCCACCGGTCCACACCACTTTGAGTTTGCTTTCTTTGGCAACTGCGGCGATGCGGCCGTTGTAGGCCGAGCTCATCACGACGTCACCCGATTGCAGGAACTGCGGCGGCTGGGCGCCCGCTTCCCACCACTGAATGCTTGGCTTGAGCTTGTCTAGCATCTTGAATGCGCGGTCCTGACCGTCTTTGCCGGCCAGCACTTTGTAGACGTCTTTTGGCGCTACGCCATCAGCCATCAGGGCGAATTCCAGGGTGTACTTGGCGCCTTTACGCAGGCCACGCTTGCCGGGGAATTTCTCGGTATCCCAGAAATCCGCCCAACCGGTCGGGGCCGATTTAAGCTTCTCGGCGTTGTAAGCCAACACCGTGGACCAGACGAAGAAGCCTACGCCGCAAGGCTGAATGGCACCTTTGACATATTTCCCGACGTCGCCGAACAATTTCGGATCGAGCGGTTCGAACATGTCTTCATCGCAACCGCGAGCCAGTTCCGGCGATTCGACTTCTACCAGATCCCAGGACACGCTTTTGGTATCGACCATGGCTTTGACCTTGGCCATTTCACCGTTGTATTCACCGGCGACGATCTTGCCGTTGCCAGCCTTTTCCCACGGTGCATAAAACGCTTTTTCCTGGGCAGCCTTGTTGGCGCCACCAAAGGATACGACGGTCAGATCGACAGCCATGGCTTGCGCCGCGCACAGCATGCCCAGCGTAATGGCGGTGAGCTTCAAAGATTTGAGCATTTGGTTGTGTTCTCCACGAGCAGTGTTGGTTTTATGCGTTGAGGGCGATCTATCGCCTCTGGCTGATGCCTTTTTATTGGTGAATCAATGCACTTGCTGCAAGGGATCGAGCGCGCGAACGTGCTCGATTTGCCATCCAATTGGCACAACGTCGCCAACGCTCAGTGCCGGATCCAGCTCGGCGATGGGCTGTTTGACGAAGAAATCTGTCTTGCCTGCCACTTCCAGGCGCACACGAACGTGGTCACCCAAATACACAAACTCGGCCACTCGGCCGGAGAAACGGTTCACGCAGCTTTCGCTGTTGCCATTGAGGCTGATGCGCTCGGGACGGATCGACAGCGTCACTGCTTCACCAACCGCGCCGACGTTGACCGCCAGCGCTTCGACTTTCTCGCCGCGACTCAGCTCCACCACGCAACGCTCGCCGGAATGGCTGAGCAATTTGCCATTCAGGCGGTTGTTCTCGCCGATGAAGTTGGCGACGAAGGTGTTTTTCGGCTCTTCATACAAAGTGCGCGGTGGCGCGATCTGCTGGATTTCGCCTTCGTGGAATACCGCAACGCGGTCGGACATGGTCAGCGCTTCGCCCTGATCGTGGGTCACGTAGACCACGGTCACGCCCAGACGCTGGTGCAAATGTTTGATCTCCATCTGCATGTGTTCGCGCAGCTGCTTATCGAGCGCGCCCAAGGGTTCGTCCATCAGCACCAGTTGCGGTTCGAAGACCAATGCGCGAGCCAGCGCCACACGCTGTTGCTGACCACCGGAGAGTTGCGCCGGGTAGCGATGGGCGAAGGTGCCGAGTTGCACCATGTCCAGCGCACGTTTGACCTTTTCGCTGATGTCGGCCTTGCTCAAGCCACGCACCGACAGCGGGAACGCGAGGTTTTCCGAGACGGTCATGTGCGGGAACAGCGCGTAGTTCTGGAACACCATGCCAATGTCGCGCTTGTGCGGCGGCACATTATTGATGGAGCGTCCCGCGAGGAGAATTTCGCCAGCGGTCGGGGTTTCGAACCCGGCCAGCATCATCAGGCTGGTGGTCTTGCCGGAACCGGAAGGCCCGAGCAGAGTCAGGAATTCGCCTTTGCGAATATCCAGGTTGAGGTCTTTGACGATGAGGGATTCGCCGTCGTAGCTCTTCTGCACACCACGAAAGCTGACCAGAACATCGTTTGCCCCAGCGCTTGAATCGACGTTGCTCATTACCCACACCTTTGTTTTGTCTGCGTGGGACTAGCCTAGGCCAGGCGTCAAGCCACGCAAATCGGGGGGCAGGAGAGATTAGGGTAGGGATTGCCCTACAGCGATGGCGGGATTAGATATGTCAGCCGCAAGAAATTTTTTGTACGTACGGACGTATTCGCGGGCAAGCCTCACTCCAACGGGTATGAGTCGATCTGTTGGAGCGAGGCTTGCCCGCGAACCGGATCGATGAAGGTTAAAAAGATGTCGTTTTCAGACTCAGAGCAATTTGTGCTCCATGGCGTACTTGACCAGGTCCGCCAACGAGTTGAGGTTCATTTTCTGCATCAGCCGCGCTTTGTGGGTGCTGATGGTCTTGCTGCTCAGCGCCAGTTGCTGGGCGATGTCGTTGACGTTAGCGCCTTGAGCCAGGCGCTCGAACACTGAAAACTCGCGCTCAGACAGCAACGCATGCAGCGGCCGGTTATCGGTCAGGCCAACTTCGAACACCATGCGGTCGGCCAGATCCGGATCGATGTAGCGCCCGCCCGCCGCCACCCGGCGAATCGCCGTCAGCAACAACGCAGGATCGCTGTCTTTGGTGGCATAGCCAGCGGCACCGACTTTCAGGGCGCGCGCGGCCATTTGCGCTTCGTCGTGCATCGACAAGACCAGAATCGCTGGCGGATTGTTCAGCGCGCGAATCCTCGGGATCGCTTCCAGGCCGTTGACGCCAGGCATGGAGATATCCAGCAGCACCACTTCGCATTCCACATGGCGCAGGGTTTCCAGCAATTGCTCGCCATTGCTGGCCTCGCCCACCACCAGCAAATCCTTGGCCAGGCCAATCAGCTGCTTGATGCCTTCGCGAACGATGGTGTGATCTTCAGCTACCAGTACACGAATCACTTTTCTCGCTCCTGCCCGACTTGATCCAGCGGAATGTATGCCCGCAAGGTTGTGCCTTCACCGGACTCGCTGTCCAGTTCCAATCGCCCGCCGAGCATCAGCACGCGCTCGCGCATGCCCACCAGCCCGAACGAAACCGGCCTGCCCTGCTCCGGCACGAAGCCACGGCCATCGTCGGCAATGGTCATGCACATGAGATTGCCTTCCAGCGTCAGGCTGACCTCCACGGTATGCGCCTGGGCGTGACGCATGACGTTGGTCAGCGCCTCCTGAAGAATCCGGAACATGCCGATGGCGCGGGCGTCACTCAATGCAGGAAGGTTATCCGGCACCTGCACCAGACACGGAATCTGCGTGCGCGTCTCGAAACGTCGCGCCTGCCATTCGATGGCGGAAGCAATACCGGCGTCCAGAATCGGCGGACGCAGCGCTGTGGCCACGTCACGCACCAGCTGGAATAACTGCGAGATCAGGCGCTTCATGCTGTTGAGGCGCTCGCGCAAACCCGGATCGAGATCGGCGTAAGACAGCTCGCACATGGACGTCTCCAGTTTCAGTACCGTGAGCATCTGCCCCAGTTCGTCGTGCACTTCCCGGGCGATGCGCGCCTTTTCTTCTTCGCGCACGCTTTCCAGATGCGCCGACAACTCGCGCAATTGCTCGTGATAGCCGCGCCGATCGGTGACATCGGTGAGGAATACGACGAGGTATTCGGACTCCTGAAAGCGCAGGAAACTCAGGGACACATCGGCGGGCAAAATGCTCCCATCGGCGCGAACGCAGTTGGTTTCGAAGGTCTGCGCGACGCCTTCGCTGGACCGCGCGCTGCGCCACAGGCCCAGCCAGCGGTCCATGTGCAGGCCGGGTTCGAAGTCGATCAACGGCCGCTCAACCACACCGCCCGCCGGATAACCCAACATCGCTTCGGCGGCCCGATTGGCGTAGCGCACGCGGCTGTCCCAGTTGACCCACAGGATGCCGACTGTGCTTTGATCAATGGAGAACTGCGCCAGCCGCAACGCCTCTTCGCCCGCCGCACGGCGCGCGATGTCTTCACGGGCGACCAGCACTTCACGCTCCAGCGCCTGCTGTTGGCGACGCTGCCAGATGACGATGGCAAAACAGGCGAGCAGCAGCACCAGCAACAACAAGCAGATGTTCTGCCAGAAACCGGGAGATTCGCTGGCTTTCACTGAGTTGAGCGGCAGCCAGCGCGCATGCAGCTGGTCCAGCTCCCGCGCCGGAATCGCCTGCAAGGCAGCGCTGAGGATCTCGGCCAGTTGCGGCGCGTCCCGCCGCGAGGCAATGCGCAGCAACTGCGGGAAACCAATGTCGCCGACGATGCTGAGCCCGGCAAATTCCGGTTCGCGGGACAGCCGACTCAGCTGCGCCTCGTCCAGCACGGCGTAGCGCGCCTGCTGACTCAAGAGCAATTGCAGCGCCTGGCGTTCAAGGGGTACGCCTTGCAGATTCAGATGCGGGTAATTGCTGCGCAAATAATCCGCCGTGACGCTGGGCATCCGCACTGCAACACGGGTGCGGCTGTCGAGTTTTTCCAGATCCACCACGCCGCTGCCGTCCCGTTCGCCGACCACCAGTTGCGACACGCGCATGTAGGGATCGGAAAACAGCCAGGTCTTCAGCCCCGCCGGGGTTTGCGTCAGGCCCGGCGCGATGTCCACCAGACCTTGCGCCAGCGCGTCTTCGAGGGCCGCCTGATCGGGGAAACTGCGCCACAGCAGCTCGACTTGCAGGCTTTTGCCCAGCAGGTTCATCAGGTCGACGTTGGCACCGGAAAGTTGCTGCTGGCGGCGGTCAAATTGCGCGTACGGCGCCTGCATGACCAGGCCGACCCGCAACTGGCCGCGCTGCTCAAGCCAGCTGCGCTGCTGCGGTGTCAGCACCGATTGCGCAGAAACGTCGGTCGCGGCCGGAGCGAGTCCAGCGCCGATCATCAAGAGCAGGGCCAGACAGCCGATAACACTCGTGCGCAGCAGGCCAGTCATTTATGTGTTGTTCCTGTGTGCGATCCGAGACGCGTTGCCTGACAAATGCCGATCAACCCATTAGGCTGCGGAAATAGTTTCTGCTTTGGAATATTCAATGTCCTACACCTTTCGCGCAATGCTTCCTGCATTGTGGCTAGCGCTGATCTTACCTTGTGCGCCGTCTGCAAGCGCTGCTGATCCTGAACCGGCTAAAGATGCTGGCGCCGAGCCGGTCATCGAACGCGCTCCGCTGTTGCCACGCAGTGAGGAAGACGCGCTGGCGCTGGAAGGCCGTGTGCCGCAAGCCGATCAGCAGCAATTGCAGGCGGGTGACGAGACGTTTCTTGCCCTGTGGAAGCCAGCCAACAGCGACGAGCCCAAAGGTGCGGTGATCATTGTGCCGGGGGCCGATGAGTCGGCGGACTGGCCCGACGCGGTTGGACCGCTGCGTCGGCGTTTCCCGGATATCGGCTGGGCCAGCCTGAGCCTGACGCTGCCTGACGTGAAAAGTGATTTCAGTCAGCCGCGCGAGGTCGAAGCGGCACCGGTGGAAGGCGCCGACAAACCCAAGGAAGCGCCCAAGGACGCCGCGCCGAAAGATGCTGCCGCTCTGGAAGCAGACAAGGCCGCAGCCGCCGAAAAAGAAGCGGCCGCCACCGCCGCGAGCGCCGCCGCAGCCGAAGAACAGGCCAAGGCGAACGCCGAGCAGATTTTCGCCCGCATCGAAAGCGCCATCAGTTTCGCCCAGCAGCACAAAGCACGCAGTATCGTGCTGCTTGGCCATGGCAGCGGCGCTTATTGGGCCGCACGTTTTTTGAGCGAACGGCCTTCGCCGCTGATTCAGAAATTCGTCATGGTCACTGCCCAAGAACCGCTTGATGCCAAGCCGCCACTTCTGGAGCTGGTCCCGACCCTGAAAATGAAGACTTCGGACTTCGTCTACAAGGAACAGGTCCAGGCCCGAGAGGCTGCAACTGCACGCCTGCAAGTCAGCAAACGGACCAAGAACGCCGGGTTTACCCAGGTTGCACTGACGGCTATTCCCGGCAATGAAGACGCAGAGCAGGAACAGATGTTCCGCCGGGTACGTGGGTGGATTGAGGCGAAGTGATGCTGCACCGACGCTTTCCCGGATAAATCCAGCCCCACGGGATCGCGCCGGTTTCGAACTTGTGGGAGCAAGCTTGCTTGCGAAGGCAATGTCCGAGATTCAAGAAATACGTCGGATGTACTTGCCCCTTCGCGAGCAAGCTCGCTCCCACAAGTTTTGCGGTTTTTTACCCGGACGGCTCACCGAAACCCGCGTCGTTCCTTGATCAAGGTGTAAGCGCTGTGCAATTCACGGGTGCGGTCGGTGGCGTCGCGGACCTGGATCTGGCTCGCGCCGGAACCGGCGATCTTGTCCGGATGGTTGCGACTGAGCAGACGCCGATAGGCGCGTTTGATCTGCGCAGGCTCGGAATCCGCCTGCACACCCAGTAACGTCAGTGCGTGCTGATAGTCGTTGACCTTGCTGGCCAGCGGCTTTCTCTGGGTGTCATGTTCAGCGGCCAAGGCCTCGACTTTCGACGCAGGCCAACCCAGCCATTTACCCCACAACACAATCAGCTCGCGCTCGTTGCGTGTCGCCCTGCCGTTGGCCCAGGCCATGCGCCAACAGGCGCGCAGCAAACCTTCGGCGGCATGGGGTTGAACTCTGAAGCGCCGCAGATAACCGCGCAGATGATCGCGACCATCCTTGCCCCGGTTGAACGCCGCAATAGCGCGGCGCTGCGCCGGTTCACTCATGTCCAGCCGACGCATTTCCACTCGTGCCTGCTGGATATGCTGCTCGACGACACGGCCGTCGCGTTTTGCCAACCGCCCCAGCAACAGGAACAGCAGCTCATCGTCGCGGGGCACGCGACGACCACCCAGCCGAGCGCGCAGTTCGGCCCAGCTTTGCAGGGCCAGACGTCGATCCAGAGCCTGGCCCAGCAAAGCACCGAGCATGGCCCCCGGAATACTGGCGATGAGATACCCCGCGCCCGCTCCCAGTAACGTGCCCGGCCACAACATCAGCCAGCCACCGCAAGCAGTCGCTCGACTTCAGCCAGCCGCTCGTGGGTGCCGACATCGACCCAGCGTCCGCTGAAATGCTCGCCAGTCACTTGCCCTTGAGCCATGGCCTGACGCAACAACGGCGCCAGCTTGAACGCCCCCGCCTCGCAACCGGTAAACAGACGCGGATGCAGGATGGCGATGCCGCTGTAGGTCAGCCGCGAGCTTGCCGAGTCGTCATCACGAACCTGCCCGTCCACCAGGGCGAAATCTCCGTTGGGGTTGTGGGCAGGGTTATCGATCAGCACCAGATGCGCGAGCCCGGCGATGGGCACGCGCAAACCGGCGAAATCGTAATCGGTCCAGATATCGCCATTGACCACCACAAAAGGCTCATCGCCCAGTAACGGCAGTGCACGGAAGATGCCGCCGCCGGTTTCCAGCGGCTCACCTTCCGGGGAATAGCGAAGGTTCAGGTTCAGGTTCAGGCGCTGGCCGTCACCCAAATAATCCTCGATCTGCTGGCCCAGCCACGCGTGGTTGATCACCACATCATGAAACCCGGCGTGGTGCAGGGCGCGCAGATGGTATTCGATCAGAGGCACGCCGCCAGCGCGTACCAGGGGTTTTGGCGTGTGCAGGGTCAACGGGCGCATCCGTTCGCCTTTTCCCGCAGCGAGAATCATCGCTTTCATGCAAGCCTCTTCAACACTAGCAATACCCTCTTGTTGTAATGGCCTTTGCAGTAACGACCATCATACAGCGTGTGTCACCGGCTGCTTCAGGCTAGTCAGCAGTTGACCCAGCTCGGCCAGCTCGGGACGTCTGGACAACACCGCTTCTATATAAGCAAAGAATCGCGGTACGTCGGCCAGGTAGCGCGGCTTCCCATCACGATGGCAGATGCGCGCGAAAATCCCGATCACCTTCAAATGCCGCTGCACGCCCATCAAATCGCTGGCACGCACGAACGCGGCAAAATCGTCCTGCACCGGGACGCCCAAAGCCTGCGCCTTGTCCCAGTAGAGCTTCAGCCAGCCCTGAACGCGATCTTCAGGCCAGCTCAGAAACGCATCCTTGAACAAGCTCGTCACGTCGTAAGTCACCGGGCCGTACACCGCATCCTGGAAATCCAGCACGCCGGGATTGGGCTCGCTGAGCATCAGGTTGCGCGGCATATAGTCGCGATGGACCAGCACTTTGGGCTGTTCAAGCGCGCTGTTGATCAACAGCTCGCTGACCCGCTGCCACATGGCCTGCTGCTGCGGATCAAGCTCGATGCCCAGCTCCCGAGCGACATACCACTGCGGGAACAGCTCCAGCTCGCGGCGCAGCAATGCCACGTCATAACGGGGCAACGGCGCATCCATTGGCAACTGTTGAAAAGCCAGCAATGCATCGAGCGCTTCGGCAAACAAAGCGTCGGCGTTGTCCGCGTCCAACACGTCGAGCCAGGTTTTCTGCCCCAGATCGTTGAGCAGCAAAAAGCCCTGCGTCAGGTCTTCGGCATAAATTTTCGGAACATTAATCCCTGATTTATTTAATAAATGTGCGATATCCACGAAGGGTTTGCAGTTTTCCTGGGGTGGCGGCGCATCCATCACAATAAAAGTTCGTTCGCCCCCCTGCCAACGGAAGTAACGGCGAAAACTTGCGTCACTGCTGGCCGCAGTCAACGTGGCCGGGGGAATCGCGCCCCAGCCTTGCGCTGCGAACAGCGCGGGAAGTTGCTCATCGAGCCAAGTTTCGAGGTGTTGCAGGCGTACATCTTGATCTGGCATTGCAAGGGTCTCCGACGGCGCTAGCCGTCAAGCGGGTCATGCTTTATTATCCGACATCTTTTTCAGCCCATCGAGAGGCGTGCGGCCCCCCCGCGGGCAGATGGCGCGCAGGAAGCCCGGATTAATAAGATGGCATTGAAATCCCCCGCGTTTCGTAAAAAATTTCCGTTGCTCGTAACCGGCAGTTTGCTGGCGATGCAACCTCTTGCCACTCAGTTCGCGGTCGCAGCGGAACAGTATGACTGTTCAGTGTCTGCTTCGGGCGCCTGGGATTGCGCGCCGAAAACCAACGCCCTCGAATTGCCTCCGCGCCCCGTGCATAGCACGACGTCGGTCAGTTCCAACGGCACGGTCACTTCGGACAGTGGCTCCACCAGTGAACCTGCTGTCGCTACCACTAAACTGGTAACCGAAGCCAAGGGCAAAGGCCTGAAGTCGCGTAGTGCAGACTACAGCCACCTCGATTGGGTTCCTCGCGAAAAACTGACTCCTGCGCAATTGGCCGAAACCGGTCCTTATTGCTCGGGCGCCTATGTCGAGCCGATCCGGCCCGGCATGGACGACAAGACCAAGATGAGCGACGCGCCGATGTTCATCGGCGCCAAGGCTTCTCGCTACCAGCAGGAAGAGCAGATCGCCACGCTCGCCGGTGACGTTGTATTGCGTCAGGGCAGCATGCAGGTCCAGGCTCAGGAAGCGAGTCTTCATCAGACTGAAAACCGTGGCGAGCTGAACGGCGATGTCCGTTTGCGCGACAACGGGGCCTTGATCGTAGGCGACCACGCGGAACTGCAACTCGACACGGGCGAAGCCCAGGTCGACAACGCGGAATACGTGCTGCACAAATCGAATATTCGCGGTAATGCCCTGTACGCCAAGCGTGCCGAGAACGCGATCATTCGTTTGAAGGATGGTACGTACACCACGTGCGAACCGGGCAGCAACGCGTGGACACTCAAAGGCAACAACATCACGCTGAACCCGGCTACCGGTTTCGGCACCGCGACCAACGTCACCCTTCGGGTCAAGGACATACCGGTACTCTACACGCCGTATATCTACTTCCCGATCGATGACCGTCGCCAGTCAGGCTTCCTGCCGCCGACCATCGGCACCGGCAGTGATACCGGCCTCATGCTGGTTACGCCTTACTACTTCAACCTGGCACCGAACTACGATGCCACGCTCTATCCTCGTTACATGGCCAAACGCGGCCTGTTGATGGAAGGCGAATTCCGTTACCTGACCAAAAGCAGCGAAGGTCAGTTCGGCGGCGCTTACCTGAACGATGATGAAGACGAACGTCGTCGTCAGACCGACTACGAAAAAACCCGCTGGATGATCAACTGGCAGCACAAAGGTGGCCTGGACTCGCGCTGGTTGACTCAGGTCGACTACACCGACGTCAGTGATCCTTACTACTTCCAGGATTTGCAGAGCGATCAGATCGGCGTCGATAGCCGCGACTACATCAACCAGCAAGGTTCCTTGACCTACCGTGGCGACACTTACACGGCAGCCGTCAACGCCCAGGCCTACAAGCTGGCAACCGTCGCCAACATCACTCCGTACAACCGCCTGCCGCAGATCACCTTCAACGGTGCGCTGCCTTATAATCCCGGCGGCCTGCACTTCGATTACCAGACCGAACTGGTTCGCTTTGATCGCGATCTGGAAACCGGCAACTACGTTGACCAGGATGGCGTTGCAAGCCCTCGTCTGGATACCAACGTTGTCGGTCTGGCGCGCGCCAACGGCGACCGTCTGAACCTGGCTCCATCGGTAAGCTTGCCGATGAACTGGACCTACGGCTTCCTGACGCCGAAGTTGAAATACGTCTACACCCAGTACCAACTGGATCTGGACGGTCGTGGCAAGCAAACCCTGCTCGCTGACGAAGAATTCAACAGCAGCGAAAACCGCGCCGTACCGATCTTCAGCGTCGACAGCGGCCTGTACTTCGACCGCAACACGCAATGGTTCGGCAAGAACTACCGCCAGACCCTGGAACCGCGCCTGTTCTATCTCTATGTTCCCGAGAAGGACCAGAGCGACATCCCGATCTTTGACACGGCTGAAACGACGTTCAACTATGCGTCGCTGTTCCGTGACAACCGTTTCGTCGGCTCCGACCGTATCGGCGACGAAAACAAGTTGTCCCTGGGCATTACCAACCGCTGGATCGAAGACAACGGTTTCGAACGTCAACGCTTGAGCGTTGGCCAGGCGCTGTACTTCAAAGACCGCAAGGTTCAATTGCCTGGCATCGAGTTCAAGGACCGCGACGACGCACAAGCGAACGTCTCGCCTTATGCGCTTGAATACGAATACCGCTTCAACCGCGACTGGCGTGTCAATTCGGACTTCAACTGGGATCCGGATAGCCACAGCACTCGCTCCGGCAGCGCAATGTTCCACTACCAGCCTGAAGACAACCCGAACAAGGTCGTCAACCTCGGCTACCGCTACCGCAATGACCTGGTGCGTTACGACCAGACCACCGGCAAGTGGAGCGTGGGTGGTGGCGATTACGGCACCCCGGGCAGCGCGAACTACGTCAAGGATTACTACAAGATCCAGCAGCACGACTTCTCGGTTATCTGGCCGATCGTGCCGCAGTGGAACGCTATCAGCCGCTGGCAGTACGATTACAACCGCGACCGCACGCTGGAAGCCTTCGGTGGTTTCGAGTATGACAACTGCTGCTGGAAACTGCGTCTGATCAGCCGCTACTGGGTCGACTACGACGAGTTCAGCCAGGACGCTCCTCAGAACGAGAAAGGCGACCACGGCGTATTCCTACAAATTGTGTTGAAGGGACTTGGTGGCGTTACCGGCGCCAAAGTAGAGAGTTTCCTCGACAAAGGCATTCAAGGTTATCGTGAACGTGAAGACCAAGCTTTCTGATTGTCTGCGCCCGCTGTTGCTGGGCGCGTTACTCCTGGGGACTGCAGCGCATGCTGCTGTCCAGCCGCTGGACAGCGTGGTGGCCATTGTCGATAACGACGTGATCATGAAGAGCCAGATGGACCAGCGTGTCCGCGAGGTTCAACAGACCATCGCCAAACGCGGTTCGGGTGTTCCACCTGCAGAAGCACTGCAACCACAGGTTCTGGATCGTCTGATCCTGGAAAACCTGCAGTTGCAGATCGGCGAACGCTCCGGCATTCGAATCACCGACGAAGAGCTGAACCAGGCCATCGGCACCATTGCCCAGCGTAACAACATGAGCGTGGACCAGTTCCGCGCCGCGTTGTCCCGTGACGGACTGTCCTTCAACGATGCTCGCGAGCAGGTTCGTCGCGAAATGATCATCAGCCGGGTGCGTCAGCGCCGGGTTGCCGAGCGCATCCAGGTCTCCGATCAGGAAGTGAAGAACTTCCTCGCTTCCGGCCAGGGCAAGGCTCAGTTGTCGGAAGAGTTCCATCTGGCCAACATCCTGATCGCCACACCGGACAGCGCTTCCTCGGATCAGATCCAGACCGCTGCCCGCAAGGCTCAAGACCTCTACGGCAAGCTTAAGCAAGGCGCTGACTTCGGTCAGATGGCAATTGCCAACTCCGCCAGCGAAAGCGCACTGGAAGGTGGCGACATGGGCTGGCGTAAAGCTGCTCAACTGCCGCCACCATTTGGTGACATGCTCGGTACCATGCCGATTGGCGACGTAACGCCTCCAGCACGGACTCCAGGTGGTTTCATCATTCTCAAGTTGCTGGAAAAACGCGGCGGTGAAGGCCAGGCTCAAATGCGCGATGAAGTGCATGTGCGCCACATCCTGATCAAGCCAAGCGAGATCCGCAGCGAAGAAGAAACCAAGCGTCTGGCGCAAAAGATCTACGACCGCATTCAGAATGGCGATGACTTCGGCGAACTGGCGAAGAGTTTCTCTGAAGATCCGGGTTCGGCACTCAACGGCGGCGATCTGAACTGGGTTGATCCTGGCTCGCTGGTTCCGGAATTCCGTCAGGTGATGAACGACACGCCGCAAGGCACGTTGTCCAAGCCGTTCAAGACTGCCTATGGCTGGCACGTACTGGAAGTCCTTGGCCGCCGCGCCACTGACAGCACCAACCAGGCCCGTGATCAGCAAGCCCTGACCGTATTGCGCAACCGCAAATACGACGAAGAGCTGCAAACCTGGCTGCGTCAGATCCGCGACGAAGCCTACGTTGAAATCAAGCTCCCTGGCGCCGCCCAGGCTGCGCAGTGAAACCAAAGCGTTTCGCTCTGACACCCGGCGAGCCGGCCGGCATTGGTCCTGACCTTTGCCTGCTGCTCGCCACGCAGCCCCAGCCACACCCCCTGATTGCCATTACCAGCCGCGACCTGCTTACCGAGCGGGCCGCGCAACTGGGCGTGTCCGTCAACCTGATTTGCGTCACGCCCGATGCCTTTCCTGATCAGCCGGCCGCCGTCGGCAGCCTTTACGTCTGGGATACCCCGTTACGCGGGCCTGTCGTTGCCGGCCAGCTGAACACGGCCAACGGCCCGTTCGTCCTGGAAACTCTGACCCGCGCAGGGCAAGGCTGTATCGACGGCGATTTCGTCGGCATGATCACCGCGCCCGTTCATAAAGGCGTGATCAACGACAGCGGCATCCCGTTTTCCGGCCATACCGAGTTCCTCGCCGAACTGACGCACACCGAACAGGTGGTGATGATGCTGGCGACCGGCGACTTGCGTGTCGCACTGGTGACGACGCACCTGCCATTGCGCGATGTAGCTGACGCGATCACTGCCGAGCGACTGGAGCGGGTAACCCGCATCCTGCACGCCGATCTGGTCAACAAGTTCGGCATCGCGCGTCCACGCATCCTGGTCTGCGGGCTAAACCCGCATGCTGGCGAAGGCGGACATCTGGGCCGCGAAGAAATCGACATCATCGAACCTACTCTGGAGCGTCTGCGCAGCGAGGGCCTGGATTTACGTGGCCCGCTGCCCGCCGACACTCTGTTTACCCCAAAATATCTGGAGCACTGCGACGCCGTGCTGGCGATGTACCACGACCAGGGTCTGCCCGTACTGAAATACAAAGGTTTCGGTGCCGCAGTCAACGTGACCCTCGGCTTGCCGATCATTCGTACTTCTGTCGACCACGGCACCGCGCTGGATCTGGCGGGCAGCGGCAAAATCGACACCGGCAGCCTGCGAGTCGCCCTGGAAACCGCCTACCAGATGGCCGAGACCCATTCATGACCGAGCAATTCCAACACAAGGCGCGTAAACGCTTTGGGCAAAACTTCCTGCACGACGCTGGCGTGATCGACAAAATCCTGCGTGCCATCCGTGCCAAACCGGAAGACCGCCTGCTGGAAATCGGGCCGGGCCAGGGTGCCCTGACCGAAGGCCTGCTCAACAGCAACGCGCAACTGGATGTGGTTGAGCTGGACAAGGACCTGATCCCGATCCTGCTTCACCAGTTCGGCAACAAGCCGAACTTCAACCTGCATCAGGGCGACGCGCTGAAGTTCGACTTCACCAGCCTCAACGCACCGGCCAACAGCCTGCGCGTAGTCGGCAACCTGCCCTACAACATCTCCACGCCGCTGATTTTTCATCTGCTGCAAAACGCCAACCTGATCCGCGACATGCACTTCATGTTGCAGAAAGAAGTGGTTCAGCGTCTCGCGGCAGGCCCCGGCGGCGGCGATTATGGTCGTTTGTCGATCATGGTTCAGTACCACTGCCGTGTGGAGCATCTGTTCAACGTCGGCCCAGGCGCGTTCAATCCGCCGCCGAAAGTCGACTCCGCCATTGTGCGCCTGGTGCCCCACGAAACACTGCCGCATCCGGCCAAGGATCACCGCCTGCTCGAACGCGTCGTCCGCGAAGCTTTCAATCAGCGGCGCAAGACCTTGCGAAACACGCTCAAGTTGCTGCTCACCAGCGACGACATTGCCGCCGCCGGCGTGGACGGCAGCCTGCGTCCGGAGCAACTGGATCTTGCCGCTTTTGTGCGCCTGGCTGACAAACTCAGCGAGAAGCCAGTCGAGGCTTGATGCGCAGAGGATGTGTGGGCGATTAGTCTATCCCGCCCACATGTCCTAGACTGAGCCATCCGGCTTTCCGGTTTTATTCGCATTTGCTTTCAAGGCCTACTGCATGTCTGATTCCCGTTACCAGGTCGACGTCAGCGTCGTCACGCGTTTCCTCGCAGAACAGTCGCAACCCGATCAGAACCGTTTTGCGTTCGCCTACACCGTGACTGTGCATAACAGCGGCGAGTTGCCTGCCAAGCTGCTGTCCCGTCACTGGGTCATCACTGACGGTGATGGCCATGTCGAAGAAGTGCGCGGCGACGGCGTCGTCGGTCAGCAACCCTTGATCGACGCGGGCCAAAGCCACACTTACAGCAGTGGCACGGTAATGACCACCAAGGTCGGCAACATGCAGGGCACTTACCAGATGCTCGCCGAAGACGGCAAACGCTTCGACGCCGTCATCGCGCCGTTCCGCCTGGCTGTGCCGGGGGCTCTGCACTGATGGCGGTGTATGCCGTTGGCGACCTGCAAGGTTGCCTTGAACCGCTGCAATGCCTGCTGAACCATGTGCAATTTGATCCAGCCAGGGACCGTCTCTGGCTGGTGGGTGATCTGGTCAATCGCGGCCCGCAATCCCTTGAGACCTTGCGGTTTCTGTACAGCATCCGCGAGTCCCTGATCTGCGTGCTGGGCAATCACGACCTGCACTTGCTGGCGGTCTCACGCAAGATCGAGCGCCTGAAGAAGGGCGACACCCTGCGCGAGATTCTCGACGCGCCGGATCGCGATGTCCTGCTGGCGTGGCTGCGCCAGCAAAAGATGATGCATTACGATGCCGAGCGTAACGTCGCGATGGTGCATGCGGGCATCCCGCCGCAATGGACGCTGAAGAAAGCGCTCAAGCACGCCGCCGAAGTCGAAACCGCCCTGCATGACGATCTGCTCTACGAGCCGTTCCTCGACGGCATGTACGGCAACGAGCCCAACAAATGGGACAGCGAGCTGCAGGGCGTGACGCGCTTGCGCGTGATCACCAACTACTTCACTCGTATGCGCTTCTGCACCAGCGAAGGCAAGCTCGATCTCAAAGGCAAGGAAGGCGCAGAAACCGCCCTGCCCGGCTATGCCCCATGGTTCAGCCACAAAGAACGCAAGACCCGCGACGTGAAGATCATCTTCGGTCATTGGGCCGCGTTGGAAGGCCGCTGTAACGAGCCGGGCGTCTTTGCTCTGGACACCGGTTGCGTCTGGGGTTCAGCCCTGACGCTGCTCAATGTCGACACGCTACAAAGGCATCATTGCGATTGCGACGCCCAGGGCAATGCAGAATCCGGTTCCGCCAGGACCATTACCCAAAGTCCTGTCCTCCCGGCCGGGCGCTAGAATCAATACACCCACAAACAGGAGCCAGACATGACCGAGTTCAAACGCATTCCTCCCGAACAGGCTCAAGCCTTGCGCGAACAAGGCGCTGTGCTTGTGGATGTACGCGACCCGCAGACATTCGCCAGCAACCACATCCCCAATTCACTGCACCTGGATAACCACTCCATCTCGGATTTCATCCGCGAAGCCGATCTGGACAAACCCCTGGTGGTCGTCTGCTATCACGGTAATTCCAGCCAGAGCGCTGCGGCCTACCTCGTGAGCCAGGGTTTCTCGGACGTGTACAGCCTGGACGGTGGATTCGAGCTATGGAGCAGCACCTTCCCGAGCGAAACGGCCCAGGGCTGAGCGAAATATTTTTTATTACAGCTGATCCCGCGCCCCGCGCGGGCTGGCGGGCCAACTGACGAACGGTTGGCCTGACTTATTGCTCATCCCTTCTTTATCTTTCCGATTCCGAACTATCCTTAGCCTCAGGCCATCCGAAATCAGGGGAGAGCCGGTACACCGGCGCGTGGGTCATCGGTAGCTACTTTTATGGTGTTCTGGGGGGTAAACGGCAACTGGATTCACAGCTGCTGCCAGCATCGACTGACGATCCGCCGCCGGCTCTACGTATCGAGCGAGGTGACGTCATGAGTATTTTTAGCCACTTCCAACAACGCTTTGAATCGACACGCCAGGAGGAGCTCTCCTTACAGGAGTATCTAGAGCTCTGTAAGCAGGATCGCAGCGCATACGCGTCTGCGGCAGAACGTCTCTTGCTGGCCATTGGCGAACCGGAGCTGGTCGACACGTCGGTCAATTCCCGGTTATCGAGAATCTTCTCGAACAAGGTGATCCGTCGCTATCCGGCCTTTGCGGACTTCCACGGAATGGAAGAATGCATTGATCAGATCGTGTCGTATTTCCGCCATGCCGCTCAGGGCCTGGAAGAGAAGAAACAAATCCTGTATCTGCTCGGCCCCGTAGGTGGCGGCAAGTCATCGCTGGCTGAAAAACTCAAACAACTGATCGAAAAAGTGCCGTTTTACGCCATCAAGGGCTCTCCGGTTTTCGAGTCGCCGCTGGGGCTGTTCAACGCCACTGAGGACGGAGCGATTCTCGAGGAAGACTTCGGTATTCCCCGACGCTACCTGAGCACCATCATGTCGCCCTGGGCGACCAAGCGTCTGGCTGAGTTCGGGGGCGACATCAGCCAGTTCAAAGTCGTAAAACTCTATCCATCCATCCTCAATCAAATCGCCGTCGCCAAAACCGAACCCGGTGACGAGAACAACCAGGACATTTCCGCGCTGGTCGGCAAGGTCGATATTCGCAAGCTGGAAGAATTCCCGCAAAACGATGCCGACGCCTACAGCTACTCAGGCGCACTCTGCCGGGCCAACCAAGGCCTGATGGAATTCGTCGAAATGTTCAAGGCACCAATCAAGGTGCTGCACCCACTGCTCACTGCCACCCAGGAAGGTAACTACAACAGTACCGAAGGCCTGGGCGCGATTCCGTTCACTGGCATCTTGCTGGCCCACTCCAACGAATCGGAATGGCACAGCTTCCGCAACAACAAGAACAACGAAGCCTTCATCGACCGGATTTATATCGTCAAGGTGCCGTATTGCCTGCGCGTCAGCGACGAGATCAAAATCTACGACAAGCTGCTGTTCAACAGCTCGCTGGCCAAAGCGCATTGCGCACCCGACACCCTGAAGATGCTTGCGCAGTTCACCACGCTGTCGCGTCTCAAGGAGCCGGAAAACTCCAACATCTATTCCAAGATGCGCGTGTACGACGGCGAGAACCTCAAGGACACCGATCCAAAGGCCAAGTCGATCCAGGAATACCGCGACAATGCGGGTGTCGATGAGGGCATGAACGGTCTTTCCACGCGCTTCGCGTTCAAGATCCTCTCCAAGGTGTTCAACTTCGATCCGCACGAAATCGCCGCCAACCCGGTGCATTTGCTGTACGTACTTGAACAGCAGATCGAGCAGGAGCAGTTCCAGGCCGAAACCCGCGAGCGCTATCTGCGCTTCATCAAGGAATACCTGGCGCCGCGCTACATCGAGTTCATCGGCAAGGAAATCCAGACCGCATATCTGGAGTCCTACAGCGAGTACGGTCAGAACATCTTCGACCGCTACGTGCTTTACGCAGACTTCTGGATTCAGGATCAGGAATACCGCGATCCGGAAACCGGAGAAATCCTTAACCGCGTGGCATTGAACGAAGAACTGGAAAAAATCGAGAAACCGGCCGGGATCAGCAATCCGAAGGACTTCCGCAACGAGATCGTCAACTTCGTATTGCGTGCCCGAGCCAACAACAATGGCAAAAATCCAACCTGGCTCAGCTACGAGAAGCTGCGTGTCGTGATCGAGAAGAAAATGTTCTCCAACACCGAGGACTTGCTACCGGTTATCAGCTTCAATGCCAAAGCCAGCAAAGAGGATCAACAGAAACACAACGACTTCGTTACCAGAATGGTCGAGCGGGGCTACACCGACAAACAGGTACGGCTTCTTTCCGAATGGTACCTACGGGTCCGGAAGTCGCAGTGAAGCAGCAATAACGCAGCGACAAGTTGCAAGCTTCAAGCGGCAAGCAAAGCATGCCGGTGCGATTGATCTTGCACCGACATGCCTGAGCTGGCCTCTTGAGGCGAGTAATTTGCGGTCAAAACTTGCAGCTTGCGGCTTAGCGCTTGCAGCTCCCCGAAGGGGCACACTATGAGCTATGTGATCGACCGACGTCTCAATGGCAAGAACAAGAGCACGGTGAACCGCCAGCGGTTTTTGCGGCGTTACCGTGACCACATCAAGAAAGCAGTTGAAGAGGCCGTGAGCCGGCGTTCCATCACCGACATGGAGCACGGCGAGCAAATCAGCATTCCGGGTCGCGATATTGACGAGCCGGTGCTTCACCATGGCCGTGGTGGCAAGCAGACGGTGGTCCATCCCGGCAACAAAGAATTCACCACCGGCGAACACATCGCCCGCCCCCAAGGCGGTGGCGGCGGCAAAGGCCCGGGCAAGGCGAGTAACTCCGGCGAAGGCATGGACGAATTCGTGTTCCAGATCACTCAGGAAGAGTTTCTGGAATTCATGTTCGAAGACCTCGAACTGCCCAATCTGGTCAAACGCAACCTCACCGGTACCGACACCTATAAGACAGTCCGCGCCGGTATCAGCAATGAGGGCAATCCCTCGCGTATCAACATCATCCGTACCCTGCGCTCGGCTCACGCCCGACGCATTGCCTTGTCCGGCAGCAGTCGCGGCAAGCTCAAGGAGGCAATCAGCGAACTTGAGCGCATGAAGCGCGAAGAACCAGACAACTTCGGCGACATTCAGGAACTGGAAGTCGAAATCGAACGGCTGCGGGCGCGGATCAAACGGGTGCCTTATCTGGACACCTTCGACCTCAAATACAACCTGCTGGTCAAACAGCCTAACCCCAGCTCCAAGGCCGTGATGTTCTGCCTGATGGACGTTTCCGGCTCCATGACCCAGGCGACCAAGGACATCGCCAAGCGCTTCTTCATCCTGCTGTATCTGTTTCTGAAACGGAATTACGACAAGATCGAAGTAGTGTTCATCCGCCACCACACCAGCGCCCGGGAAGTCGACGAAGAAGAGTTTTTCTATTCACGGGAAACTGGCGGCACCATCGTTTCCAGTGCATTGAAATTGATGCAGGAGATCATGGCTGAGCGCTATCCAACCAACGAATGGAATATCTACGCCGCCCAGGCTTCGGACGGCGATAACTGGAACGACGATTCGCCGATTTGCCGCGAAATCCTGATCAAGCAGATCATGCCGTTTGTGCAGTACTACACTTACGTGGAAATTACCCCACGGGAACATCAGGCCTTGTGGTTCGAATACGAGCGCATCGGCGAAGCCTTTGCCGATACGTTTGCCCAGCAGCAGCTGGTCTCTGCCGGTGATATTTATCCGGTATTCCGTGAACTCTTCCAGCGCAGGTTAGTGACATGACCGCTAGAGAGCAGAAGCGCCAACCCCTATCCACGGGCTCAGAGTGGACATTCGAACTTATCCAGGCCTATGACCGCGAGATCAGCCGTATTGCGGACCGCTATGCCCTGGATACGTACCCCAACCAGATTGAAGTCATCACGGCCGAACAGATGATGGACGCGTATGCCTCGGTGGGGATGCCGCTGGGCTATCACCACTGGTCCTACGGCAAGCACTTCCTGAGCACGGAAAAATCCTACTCACGCGGCCAGATGGGTCTGGCCTATGAAATCGTCATCAACTCCGATCCGTGCATCGCTTATCTGATGGAAGAAAACACCATCTGCATGCAAGCCCTGGTCGTGGCTCACGCCTGCTATGGCCACAACAGCTTCTTCAAAGGCAATTACCTGTTCCGCACCTGGACCGATGCCAGTTCGATCATCGATTACCTGGTGTTTGCCAAGCAGTACATCATGCAATGCGAAGAGCGCCACGGCATCGACGCAGTCGAGGATCTGCTCGATTCCTGCCATGCCCTGATGAATTATGGTGTCGACCGCTACAAGCGCCCTTATCCGATTTCGGCCGAAGAAGAACGTCGTCGCCAGAAGGATCGCGAAGAACACCTGCAGAAACAAATCAATGATCTATGGCGCACCATTCCGAAAAGTGCGGACAAATACAGCAAGGAAGACAACGCGCGCTTCCCTGCCGAGCCGCAGGAAAACATCCTGTACTTCATCGAAAAACACGCGCCATTGCTGGAGCCCTGGCAGCGTGAAGTCGTGCGGATCGTGCGCAAGATCGCGCAGTATTTCTATCCGCAGCGCCAGACCCAGGTGATGAACGAAGGCTGGGCAACGTTCTGGCATTACACCCTGATGAATGATCTGTATGACGAAGGCCTGGTGACTGACGGCTTCATGATGGAGTTTCTGACGTCCCACACCAGCGTTGTCTACCAACCCGGCTTCGACAGCCCGTACTACAGCGGGATCAACCCTTACACCCTCGGCTTTGCGATGTATCGGGATATCCGGCGGATCTGCGAAGAACCTACCGAAGAGGATCGCCACTGGTTCCCCGACATTGCCGGCACCGATTGGCTGACAGCGATCAAGTTCGCCATGAGCAGCTTCAAGGATGAGAGCTTCATCCTGCAATACCTGTCGCCCAAGGTCATCCGCGATCTGAAGCTGTTCAGCATCATGGATGACGACCAGAAAGACGATCTGCTGGTGCCTGCGATTCATGACGAACCCGGCTACCGGATTATTCGGGAAACCCTGGCAGCCCAGTACAACCTGGGCAATCGCGAACCCAACGTACAGATCTACAGCATTGATCGCCGTGGCGACCGGTCACTGACATTGCGCCACCAGCAACACGACCGTAAGCCATTGGGCGAGTCGACCGACGAGGTACTCAAACATCTGCATCGGCTGTGGGGTTTCGATATCCATCTGGAAACCCTGCAAGGCGATCAGGTCATGAAAACGCATCACGTGCCACCCCGAGGTGAGCACGACAGTGAATATCCCCGGCTTGATTTGGCGGTAGTTCACCTCTAGGAGCCAGATCAGCCAGCGTGTGTTTCTGAACGCTGGCTGATATTGATTCGGTTTTACCTCCACGAGGGCGACGCAAGGTTTATCCTGTCGCGCTTACGGAGGTTTTTTATGCAGATTTATAAAGTTGGCGGCGCCGTTCGCGATCGCCTGCTGGGGAAACCCGTTACCGATGTCGATTGGGTCGTGGTTGGCGCGACCACCGAAGAAATGCTGATCAAGGGTTATCGCCCGGTCGGTACCGACTTCCCGGTGTTTCTGCACCCGCTGACCGGCGAGGAATATGCTCTGGCCCGCACCGAACGCAAAAGCGGGCGCGGCTATGGCGGCTTTGTTTTTCATGCCAGCCCGGAAGTTACCCTCGAAGAAGATTTGATCCGCCGCGACCTTACGATCAACGCCATTGCCGAAGATAAAGACGGCAAGCTGACCGATCCTTATGGCGGCCAACACGACCTCGAAGGGCGCATTTTACGCCACGTATCCCCGGCGTTCGCCGAAGATCCCCTGCGCGTATTGCGCGTCGCACGCTTCGCCGCACGCTATGCCCCCGACGGTTTCAGCATCGCTCCAGAGACCCTGGAATTGATGCGCCAACTGAGCGCATCAGGCGAACTTGAAGCGCTGACACCCGAACGCAGCTGGAAAGAAATCTCCCGCGCGCTCATGGAAAGCCAGCCTCAAGTGTTCATCGAAGTGTTGCGTGAATGCGGCGCGCTGAAAGAACTGCTGCCGGAAATCGATGCGCTGTTCGGCGTTCCGCAGCCCGAGGCGCACCATCCGGAAATTGACACCGGCGTGCATGTCCTCAGCGTTCTGCAACAAGCCGCCAAACACCAACAACCGCTGAGCGTACGCTGGGCGTGCCTGCTGCATGACGTCGGCAAAGGCCTGACGCCGGAGGCTGAGTGGCCCCGCCATATCGCCCATGAACACACCGGCCTGCGCCTGATCAAGGCCATGAATACGCGCTTTCGGGTGCCGAGGGAATGCCAGGAACTGGCTTTGCTGGTCGGGCAATATCACACCCATGGCCACCGCGCCCTTGAACTGAAACCCTCGACCTTGCTGGACCTGCTGCACAGCTTCGACGTCTATCGCCGCCCACAGCGCTTCGAAGATTTCATCGTTGCTTGCGAAATGGATGCGCGAGGGCGTCACGGTTTCGAAGAGCGCAGCTACCCACAAGCCGATTACCTGCGCGGCGCGGCCCAGGCAGCCCGTGCTGTTTCGGTGCAGCCATTACTGGAGAAAGGCTTGAAGGGCCAGGAACTGGGCGAAGCGCTCAAGGTTGAGCGGCTGGACGCGCTGAAGGTCTACAAGGCGGATTACAACAGCTGAAAGAGTTCCGAATTTGTGGGAGCAAGCTTGCTTGCGAAGGCGATATTTCAGACTCTGAAATTTGCCGTGCAGGCCGACCTCTTCGCGAGCAAGCTCGCTCCCACAAAGATCAATCCGTTGGCCGCGAGCCAGCCCGCAACAACCCTTCCGGCGTCAACTCCGCGCCGCGCCATTCAAACGCCACCGGCCACAATTGCTGCTCGATCTGCGCATCTGCCCACAGCTTCTCGAATGAGATGCCTACACCAGGATGCGAACGATCCGCGGCAATTAGCGACAAAGGCCACAACACGAAAGCATTCTTGAGAATCTCGGCCCGAGGCAGGATCAAACCGTCGAAATTACCGACCTGATCGCCATACAGCAACACGTCGATATCCAGTGGCAAACCCTTGCGTTCCGGCGCGTAGCGGCCATTGTCAGCTTCAATGAATTTCAGGCGGCGGTCCAGTTCCATCAAGGGCAGATCGGTCAGGCCGGTCACCACCAGATTGAAAAACGGACCGCTTTTGATACCCACCGGCAGGCTCTCGAAAACCGGCGAACAGGTAATTTCGCTGACGAATCCATCCAGCGCTTCCAGCCCCGCAACCAGGTGCTTTTCGCGCTCGATGTTACTGCCGAGACCTAGGTAAATCCGGGTTAGCGACATCCGCGCTCGATCTCCACGCCCACACCGGAAGCTGCCGCAACGGCGCCGGGCTTGGTCAGCTTGAGGTGCAACCAAGGGATATTGAATTCGTTCATCAGCACTTCGGCCAGACGCTCGGCAAAGGTTTCGACCAACTGGAACTGTGCCTGCTCGGCGAAGGCCTGAATGCGCGTCGAGACGCTGGCGTAGTCGAGCGCCTTGCTCAGATCATCGCCGGCAGCAGCGGGCCGATTGTCCCAGCCGAAGCTCAGGTCCAGACGCAGACACTGGCGTATGCCGCGCTCCCAGTCATAGGCGCCGATCACTGTGTCAACTTCCAGACCTTCGATGAAAACTCTGTCCAAGCACTTACTCTCCACTGCACGACAAGGGCGCGATGCGCCGTTAGAATCAGGGCTTCCTCGCCCGGAATGGTTAGCATGTTTTGGTTACTGGCGATCTTCGCCTACCTGCTTGGCTCACTGTCCTTCGCCATATTGCTCAGCCGCCTCACTGGCAGCCCGGACCCGCGTGCCAGTGGTTCCGGTAACGCCGGCGCCACTAACATGTTGCGCCTGGCCGGCAAGAAGCTTGCGATCCTCACCTTGACCGGCGATCTGTGCAAAGGCCTGATTCCGGTACTCATTGCCGGTTTCTGCGGCATGAATCCCCGGGATCAAGCCTGGATCGGGCTCTGTGCCGTGCTCGGCCACCTCTTCCCGCTGTACTTCCGCTTTCGCGGCGGCAAAGGCGTCGCCACGGCCGCTGGCATGCTGCTGGCCTTGTATGCCCCGGCAGCCGCCCTGGCAATCAGCGCCTGGGCGCTGGTGTTCTACATGACCCGCACCAGCTCGCTGGCTGCGTTGATCGCGACGCCGTTGACCCTGCCACTGCTGGCCTGGAAAGAACCCCTGGCGCTGCTGCCCGTGAGCGTGCTGACGCTACTGATCGTCTGGCGCCACCGAGGCAATCTACGCGACCTGTTCGCAGGGCGCGAACGGCATTTTTGAATGCGCCCGGTGAATCCCGCTCAGGTTGGCGAAGCCTGACCTACAACCCGGACAACTGCTCCATTGGCCAGCGCGCTTGCACCGTGATACTCAAATCTTCTTTCTGCCCGGCCTGTAAACGCTGGCAACCGGCAAAGGCGATCATCGCGCCATTGTCGGTACAGAATTCAGGACGCGCATAAAACACATTGCCGTGCAGATCACCGAGCATTTTTTCCAGTGACGTGCGCAGCGCCTTGTTCGCGCTGACGCCGCCAGCGATCACCAGGCGCTTCATCCCGGCCTGTTTGAGGGCTCGTTTGCACTTGATCGTCAAAGTCTCCACCACCGCTGTCTGGAAGGCCAGCGAGATGTCGCAACGGGTTTGCTCGTTGTCGTCCCCAGCGCTTTGACACTGCTGCCAGGTGTTCAGGGCAGAGGTTTTCAAGCCGCTGAAGCTGAAATCCAGACCCGGCCGATCAGTCATGGGCCTGGGGAAGACGAAACGTCCTGCCACACCCTTGGTTGCCAATGCCGCGATTTCCGGACCACCGGGATATTGCATGCCCATCATCTTCGCGGTCTTGTCGAATGCCTCGCCTGCGGCGTCGTCCAGAGTGTCGCCGAGCAGTTGATACAGACCGATGCCATCGACGCGAACCAGCTGCGTATGACCACCGGAGACCAACAAAGCGACGAACGGGAACTCGGGCGGATGTTCTTCGAGCATCGGGGCCAGCAAATGGCCTTCCATGTGATGCACGCCCAGCGCTGGAATGTCCCAGGCGAACGCCAGCGCCTGAGCACAGGACGCGCCGACCAGCAAAGCACCCACAAGCCCCGGCCCTGCTGTGTATGCGATGGCATCTATATCTTCGGCGACCGTATCGGCGTCGGCCAGGACCTGACGGATCAGGGGCAGCATGCGCTTGACGTGATCACGCGAAGCCAGCTCTGGCACCACGCCACCGTAGGCGCGGTGCAGATCGATCTGACTGAATAATGCATCGGAAAGCAGGCCGCGCTCACTGTCGTAGAGCGCGACGCCGGTTTCGTCGCAAGAAGTTTCTAATCCCAGTACTAGCATGGGTTTGCGCCTTGTAGAGGCTGAATTCGAAGGCGCGCATAATAGTCGCCACCCAAGGCCCCGACCAGCGGTTTTCGATCAGAGGCTTTGCATTCCTCTCAATGAGGGGTTAACATCCGCAACCCTTAAAAACCGACGTACTTATGTGCAGTTTTTGCACGAGGCGTTGACCCCGGTAATAAATGAAGGTAGCTCTGGATGCCAGCCGTCAAAGTTAAAGAGAACGAACCCTTCGACGTAGCTCTGCGTCGTTTCAAGCGCTCCTGCGAAAAAGCCGGTGTTCTGGCTGAAGTTCGTAGCCGCGAATTTTACGAGAAGCCGACTTCTGAGCGTAAGCGTAAAGCAGCAGCCGCTGTTAAGCGTCACGCCAAGAAAGTTCAGCGCGAACAGCGCCGCGCCGTTCGCCTGTATTAATTTACAGACGTCCGTCGCAAGCTTCTGCAAAGCCCGGCCTCAAAGCCGGGCTAGCGGCAGTTAAAGCGCAGCATAACGCTACATTGACTGAGGCTGTTTGAGTCGCCCACGCGACCACATCCGGCATAAACACTCCGTCAAAGCACGTCCAGCCTGAACTCAGGCCACTTTGATTTCGTCGATACCGACGAGAGCAAATCAGGGTGCATGACGAGTATGCCTTGATGACCTTCGCAAGAAGTTCAGCCAAGGCAGCGTCCTTCTCGACCGCTGAGCGAAAACCGAAGCCGCAGGCCGAAGTCCAACTCGCAGCCCTCAGCTCGCAGCAGCAGCCGAATACAAAAATACCAAGCCCTGACTACCTGATCTAGATAGATACCACAGGTGGATTTGCTGGCAGCTACTCTTCCAGATAATGATGAGTCGGCACTGGTGCTCGATGGCGCATGTCTTTCAGGCATGATCTGCCAACCCGCCAACCGTCGCTGTATTCTGGATTCGCCACGATGTTCGCGGCGAAACGCTTGATGATGAGAATTCCATGGCCGGGCTTATTCCTCAGAGCTTCATTGACGACCTTCTGAACCGCACCGACATCGTCGATGTTGTCAGCTCACGTCTGCAATTGAAGAAAACCGGGAAGAACTACAGCGCCTGTTGCCCGTTCCACAAAGAAAAGACACCGTCGTTCAGCGTCAGCCCCGACAAGCAGTTCTATTACTGCTTCGGTTGCGGCGCGGGCGGCAATGCCCTCGGTTTCATCATGGATCACGACAACCTGGATTTCCCCCAGGCCGTCGAAGACCTTGCCAAAGCCGCCGGCATGGAAGTACCCCGCGAGCAGAGCGTCAAAGGCCAGAAACCCCGCCAACCGACCGACTCGCCGCTGTACCCGCTACTGACTGCCGCAGCGGAATTTTACCGACAGGCACTCAAGAGTCATCCGACCCGAAAGTCTGCGGTGGATTACCTCAAAGGCCGTGGCCTGTCTGGGGAGATCGCTCGGGACTTCAGCCTCGGCTTTGCCCCGCCCGGCTGGGACAACCTGCACAAGCATTTGGGCAGCGACACGCTCCAGCAAAAAGCCATGATCGACGCCGGCCTGCTGATTGAAAACGCGGAAACCGGCAAACGCTACGACCGGTTTCGTGATCGCGTGATGTTTCCGATCCGCGACAGTCGCGGGCGAGTCATTGCCTTTGGTGGCCGGGTATTGGGCGACGACAAGCCCAAGTACCTGAACTCACCGGAAACCCCGGTATTTCACAAAGGCCAGGAGCTTTACGGCCTGTTCGAAGCGCGCAAGCACAACCGCAGCCTCGACGAAATCATCGTGGTCGAAGGCTATATGGACGTCATCGCGCTGGCCCAGCAAGGCTTGCGCAATGCGGTCGCCACGCTGGGTACCGCCACCAGCGAAGAGCACTTGAAGCGCCTGTTCCGGGTCGTGCCGAATGTGCTGTTTTGCTTCGACGGCGACCAGGCTGGCCGCAACGCCGCATGGCGCGCCCTGGAAGCGACGCTTTCCAGCCTTCAGGATGGACGACGCGCCCGCTTCCTGTTTTTGCCCGAAGGCGAAGACCCGGACACCCTGGTGCGTTCCGAAGGCACCGATGCGTTCAAGGCGCGCATCAATCAACATGCGCAACCGCTGGCCGATTATTTTTTCGAGCAGCTGACCAAGGAAGCCGATCCGCGCTCGCTGGAAGGCAAGGCCCACATGGCCACACTTGCCGCGCCGCTGATCGACAAGGTGCCCGGAGCGAACCTCAAGACCCTGATGCGTCAGCGCCTGACGGAAATAACCGGGCTCAACAGCGAAGCCGTCAGTCAGCTGGTGCAGAACGCCCCCGCTGAAGCGCCACCCAGCTACGACCCGAACATCGATTATGACGCAATGCCCGACTATGCTGATTATCAGCAACCCGGCGGGTATGAAGGACAGCAGGACTGGACCGCGAAAAAAGGCGCTGGCCAGGGCCAGAAAAAGTGGGAAAAGAAGCCGTGGGACAAAAAAGGCAAGCGACCTGACTACGAACCACGTGTCCCGCGCACGCCGACCACCGTCGAACCACCAACGCTGACAGCTTTACGGACGTTACTGCATCATCCGGAGCTGGCAGCAAAGGTCGAAGATGCCAGTCATTTCGCGGCAGAAGATCACATTTATGCACAATTGTTGGTGGCTTTGCTTGAAGCTTTGCAAAAAAACCCCAACTTAAGATCACTGCAATTGATTGCACGCTGGCACGGCACTGAACAAGGTCGCCTGTTGCGAGCACTGGCAGAGAAGGAATGGCTGATCGAGGCCGATAACCTTGAACAGCAGTTTTTCGACACTATAACTAGTTTATCCGCCCGCCAACGCGAGCGTAGCCTGGAACATCTGATCAAGAAGGCACGTCAGACCGAGTTGAGCGCTGAAGAGAAAATTCAGCTGCGTGACCTGCTAATTCGTAATGTTCCTGCACAAACCCCGACCTCAACTGGCGCGTGAGGTCATAGCTCGGGTATAATCCTCGGCTTGTTTTTTGCCCGCCAAGACCTTCAGTGGATAGGGTGTTATGTCCGGAAAAGCGCAACAGCAGTCTCGTATCAAAGAGTTGATCACCCTGGGTCGTGAGCAGAAGTATCTGACTTACGCAGAGGTCAACGACCACCTGCCTGAGGATATTTCAGATCCCGAGCAGGTGGAAGACATCATCCGCATGATTAATGACATGGGGATCCCGGTACACGAGAGTGCCCCGGATGCGGACGCCCTGATGCTGGCCGATGCCGACACCGACGAAGCAGCCGCAGAAGAAGCGGCAGCAGCGTTGGCAGCGGTTGAAACCGACATTGGTCGCACCACTGATCCTGTGCGTATGTACATGCGTGAAATGGGTACGGTCGAACTTCTGACCCGTGAAGGCGAAATCGAAATCGCCAAGCGTATCGAAGAAGGTATCCGCGAAGTGATGGGCGCAATTGCGCACTTCCCTGGCACGGTCGACCATATTCTCTCCGAGTACACACGTGTCACGACCGAAGGCGGTCGCCTCTCTGACGTCCTGAGCGGTTACATCGACCCGGATGACGGCATTGCGCCGCCAGCCGAAGTGCCGCCGCCTGTCGACCCTAAAACAGCCAAGGCTGCTGAAGGTGACGAGGAAGAGGAAGAGAAGGACGACTCCACTGACGACGAAGAAGAAGTCGAAAGCGGTCCGGACCCGGTCATTGCTCAACAGCGTTTCGGTGCCGTTTCCGATCAGATGGAAGTCGCCCGCAAGGCCCTGAAAAAGCACGGTCGTGGCAACAAGCTGGCAATGGCCGAGCTGGTTGCACTGGCTGAGCTGTTCATGCCGATCAAACTGGTTCCGAAACAGTTTGAAGGCCTGGTCGAGCGTGTCCGCAGTGCACTTGAGCGCCTGCGTGCTCAGGAACGCGCCATCATGCAGCTATGTGTACGTGATGCACGTATGCCCCGCGCTGACTTCCTTCGCCAGTTCCCCGGCAACGAAGTTGACGAAAGCTGGAGCGATGCGCTGGCCAAAGGCAAAAGCAAATACGCTGAAGCCATTGGTCGCCTGCAACCTGACATTCAGCGTTGCCAGCAAAAGCTGACCGCTCTGGAAACAGAGACAGGCTTGAAGATTGCCGAAATCAAGGACATCAACCGTCGCATGTCGATCGGCGAGGCCAAGGCCCGTCGCGCGAAGAAAGAGATGGTTGAAGCGAACTTGCGTCTGGTTATCTCCATCGCCAAGAAGTACACCAACCGTGGCCTGCAATTCCTCGACTTGATCCAGGAAGGCAACATCGGCTTGATGAAAGCGGTAGACAAGTTCGAATACCGTCGTGGTTACAAGTTCTCGACTTATGCCACCTGGTGGATCCGTCAGGCGATCACTCGCTCGATTGCCGACCAGGCCCGTACCATTCGTATTCCGGTACACATGATCGAGACGATCAACAAACTCAACCGTATTTCCCGGCAGATGTTGCAGGAAATGGGTCGCGAACCGACCCCGGAAGAGTTGGGCGAACGCATGGAAATGCCTGAGGATAAAATCCGCAAGGTATTGAAAATCGCTAAAGAGCCGATCTCCATGGAAACCCCGATCGGTGACGACGAAGATTCGCACCTGGGTGACTTCATCGAAGACTCGACCATGCAGTCGCCAATCGATGTCGCTACCGTTGAAAGCTTGAAAGAAGCAACCCGCGAAGTGCTGTCGGGCCTTACCGCCCGGGAAGCCAAAGTCCTGCGTATGCGCTTCGGTATCGATATGAATACCGACCACACGCTGGAAGAGGTTGGCAAACAATTCGACGTAACCCGTGAGCGGATTCGTCAGATTGAAGCCAAGGCTCTGCGCAAGTTGCGTCACCCGACAAGAAGCGAGCATCTGCGCTCGTTCCTTGACGAATAAGCTTACAAGCTGACACCAAAACCCCCGGCCCTGCTGGGGGTTTTGCATTCTGGCTAATAAGTTTTACATCCCGTGTCACGCTTTTCTCAGTACAGCTACACTCGTCTCATGCTATCTGCCACCCTTGAGGCTGCCATGTCACGACTGCCGGCCATTATCTTTACCTATTTGATTGGCCTGCCGGTAGTTGCCAACGCACTGACCCTTTCAGACCCTGAACGTATCTGGTCCAGCGTTCGTCATGACCTCAACCTGGCCATCAACACACTCTCGCCCGTCCCGGAGTTTCAAAGATCAACGCTGCAATCACTGGCCCGTCACGATGACGAACTACTGGCCAGCGTCACCGCGCCCCAAAGCACAGTGGATCAGGCCGTTCGCCCAGGCAGAAGCCCGGAACGCCCTCGATTCTGGGAAAACTTTCTGCTCTACGGCTTGCCCGGCCTGCTGCTGTTGTCCACGGTGCTGGCGATTGTAGTTCGCACCAACCGCAGGCTCAGCTCGGAAATTTCCCGCCGGGTCGCTCTGGAACAGGAACTGCGCAGCAGCGAATATCACTATCGCGGCCTGGTCGAAAGCCTCTCGGCCATTGCCTGGGAAGCCAACGTCCGCGACTACACTTACAACTACGTTTCGCCTCAGGCCGAACGACTGCTGGGCTACCCTCTCGCCAGATGGATGGAACCCGGCTTCTGGCGCAGCATTGTTCACCCGGACGACCTGCCTCACACCGAACATCTTTGTGACAGGGAAACCCGTAACGGCAACGATCATAGCGTCGACTACCGAGTGTTCAGTGCCGACGGCCGAATGTTCTGGATTCGCGATATCGTCAGCCTGATCCGGCATGGACGCGAGCCTTTGATGCGCGGGTTGATGATCGATATCAGCGAGACCAAACAGACCGAAGAAGCCCTGCGCCTGTCCGAAGAAAAGTTTGCCTCGGTGTTCGCCCAATGCCCCGACATATTGGTGATCGCCCGCCTCAGCGACGGCTGCTTTCTGGAAGCCAACAAAGCGTTCGTCGAGCAAATCGGACTCAGCGCAGAGCAAGTTATCGGCAAAACCCCCACCGAACTCGATATCTGGGGTGTTCCCGGTATAGGTCCGGGACTGCTTGAGCGGCTGCGAAACGGCAGTATCCGCAACCTTGAAATGCCCTTTCGCCGCAAGAACGGCCAGACCTTTTCCGGACTGCTGTCTGCCGAACCTTTCGACCTGGACTCCACTCAGGCCGTGGTAGTCGTGGTGCGCGACATCACGCAGCTCAAGCAGGCCCAACAACAGCTGCAACTGTCGGAAGAGAAGTTCGCCAAGTCGTTTCACTCCTCGCCAGACGGCATGCTGATTACCCGCCAGAGCGACGGCTTGCTGGTTGAAGTCAACGAAGGCTTTACCCGGATCACCGGCTATGACGGCGCCACCGCAGTCGACCGCTCGACCATCACTATGGGAATCTGGGTGGATCTGCAAGAGCGCGAGCAACTGCTGAAGTTTTTGAACCGGGATGGCTATGTTCGCGATTTTCGCAGCCACATCAGGCGCAAGGACGGCCAGATCCGAGTCTGCGAGATCTCATCGCGCCCACTGCTGATTGCCGGCGAAGACTGCATGCTGACCATCGCCAGGGACATCACCGAGCGCCAACAGATGCAGGAAAAGTTACAACTGGCCGCCACGGTTTTCGAGAGCACCGCCGAAGGTGTGCTGATCACCGATACCCGCCAACGCATCAACGCCGTCAACCGGGCCTTCAGCGAAATCACCGGTTACAGCGAGCACGAAGCCATCGGCCAGACGCCCCGTCTGCTCGCGTCCGGACTGCACGACAGCGCCTTCTACGCGGCCATGTGGTATCAGCTCACCGCCGAAGGTCATTGGCAGGGAGAAATCAGCAATCGCCGCAAGAACGGAGAGATTTACCCAAGCTGGCTGACGATCAGCGCTGTACGAAACAGGGATCAGTTCATCACCCATTTCGTCGCGGTATTCGCGGATATTTCCAGCCTCAAGCACGCCCAGGCTCGACTCGATTATCAAGCGCACCACGACCCGCTGACCGGACTGCCCAATCGCACCCTTTTTGAAAGCCGTCTGCAGGCAGCGCTGATTCACAGCCTGGAATCCAACAGCCTCGGCGCAGTGCTGTTTCTTGATCTGGACCGCTTCAAACATATCAATGACAGCCTCGGCCACCCGGTGGGCGACTTGCTGCTCCAAGGCATCGCCCAGCGCCTCAAGGAACACCTGCGAGACATCGACACCGTGGCGCGCCTTGGCGGTGATGAATTCATCATCCTGCTGCCGGGGCTGCAAAACTCAAGTGACGCCGAAATCATCGCGACCAAATTACTGGTGTGCTTCACCGCTCCTTTCCAGGCCGGCGAACACGAGTTTTTCATCAGCGCCAGCATCGGCAGTTGTCTGTTCCCGACTGATGGCGAAGACGTCGCCACCGTCGTCAAAAACGCCGACGCCGCCATGTACCGCTCCAAAGCCAAGGGCCGCAATCGAGTAGAAAGCTACACCCGCGACCTGACCTCCCAGGCCAGCGAGCGCATCGCTCTGGAACATGAACTGCGCAGAGCCATCGAGCGCAACGAACTCAGCCTGAGCTTCCAACCCAAAGTCAGCCTGATCACCCACAAACTGGTGGGCGCCGAAGCCCTCCTGCGCTGGACCCATCCCACCTTTGGCGAGGTGCATCCCGAGCACTTCATCCCTTTGGCGGAAGAAAACGGCATGATCCTGCAGATCGGCGACTGGGTGCTTGAACAGGCTTGCCAGCAAATGTGCGAATGGAACAAAACCTACAAGCCGTTTGGCCCGCTGTCGGTGAACCTCGCAGGCGCCCAACTGCGACAACCCAACCTGCTGGCGCGGATCGAACAGCTGCTTTCGAAAAACCAGCTAAAACCCGGCTACCTGCAACTGGAAATCACCGAAAACTTCATCATGAGCCAGGCCGAAGAAGCCCTGACCGTCCTGCACAAACTGAAAAAACTCGGCGTACAACTCGCCATCGACGACTTCGGCACCGGCTATTCTTCGCTGAGCTACCTCAAACGCCTGCCGCTGGACATCCTGAAGATCGATCAATCCTTCATTCGCGGCCTGCCTGACGACCCACACGACGCCGCCATCGCCCGCGCCATCATCGCTTTGGGCCGCAGCATGCAACTGACCGTCATTGCCGAAGGCGTCGAGACAGTGGAACAACGGCAATTCCTCACCGACGAAGGCTGCGAACAGATCCAGGGCTACCTGATCAGCCCGCCTCTGCACCCTGACGAATTCAGCGCGCGGTTTCTTCTGATGAGTCTTTCAGACTTTTCGGATAGCACAGCCGCGAAACCGCCGTTATAATCCGCGGCCTACTGAGGGCCTATAGCTCAGTTGGTTAGAGCAGGGGACTCATAATCCCTTGGTCCACGGTTCGAGTCCGTGTGGGCCCACCATATAAATCAATGGCTTACGCCCTCCGGGTGTGAGCCATTTGTTTTTCTTTAAGTGAATTTTCCCCGTTCCTTCCCCGTTTCCAACTGCCCAGCGTCATGCAAATCGAGGTCAGAGTCGTTTTAAAGGCCTGCCATGCTGTGCATAGCAATTGCTTCATGGGGCCTCAAAGCACCTAATCCATCTGGATGAGGGGCTTACGGCTGGCCCTCAATGATCCTTATTCCCTTGACGTCGAAGTAGAAAACCATGTGCACTGCTTGGGCAGTACCATCCGGCTAGATAGAAAGCTAAGGACAGAAATTGCACTGAATCAACAGGGATAAGAGGCGAACACTTAGGGAAGCAAACAAGACTCTTCGGCAATATAGCTGCTCTGACGACTGGTGCCGTCAGAGCAATAATAAATATATCGGGGGGATCAAAACTTAATTGATATTTGCTTAGCAGTAGGACCTTTCATTGTAAACGCCAGAGTGAAAACAACATCCACATTAGACTTAAGGCCTTCGGAAGGTAAATTTACAAATCTATTTGCACTTGCAAAGATACTATCATTAAGCTCTACGCATTTTATAAAACAAAAGCTGACATGCTCTTGAGTAATATGGCCAGTGTAAAATTTTGGTTTCCCCTCGTTCCCGATAACATCTCCTTGAACATAATTTTTCTGACTAGGAGAAATTCTAGCAGTCTTCAAAAAGGCGTAGATCTCTTTGGCCTTGGCTCTGCTACCGTGTAAATACTGATGTCGAGCGTACCAAAATTGTGCATCATAATTAGAATCCGAAGGAGAAAAACTGCGTTTCAAATGATGATCAATTTCATCATTTTTGTTTTCGTCCTTTTGGCCAATTAGCAGCTTAGCTAACTCTAAATGCAGTGGTTTACTATTCGGATTCTGGAACACGCCATCTCTCAATATCTTCTCAGCATCCACTAATTCATTGCTTTGAAGGCGTTGCCGGGCGAGCCGAATGGAAACAAACTCACTTGAACTATGAGACTTATATGCCTCCTCCAAAATAGATTTAGCCTTATCATCATCATTTAGTTTGATGGCAAGTTTTTCTTGCCTAGTTTGTAGGTACTCATCACCGGGGAATTTTTGCAAGCCATTGTGAATTGTGGTTTCAATTCGCTTTACAAGTTCGAGAAATGCTCGCTTAGTTAACTCATCGTCGGGCTTTGAATTTATATCCCTCACCCTTTCTTCTAACTCATCGAGCTGGAGATCTGCAAGCCCATTCGCTGCTCTTGAGTCTTTTTGACCTAGCATGAGCCTTTCAAAGATTGTGCGCGCCTCGGCACGATACTTATCAACTTCCAAATCGCTTCTCGCTTCACGCGCAAGACGCTTATAAATCATCGCCTTGGTATGCGCGATCGCCTTATCTGCTCGATGTTCAGGCAATGCTTTTTCTGCCTGTAGAATCACGCTAAGGGCAGCTTTGGTATCACATCCTGGGTGATTCAATTCAAAAACCGCTTTTTGATGAAGGACGTAATGTGCAGAGGCTCCAGTCTGTTCGGCCACATCGTAAATTCTTCCTACTAGCGCTTTGTCACCAAATAGCTCTGCTAGTAATTTACCCTTTATAAGATGAGTAAAAGCTTCATTGTCAGCGCTGTATTCTAGGTTAAGGTGTTCCAACACTCGGACTATCTGAGCGGCCTTATCCTCAGAGGTGCGAAGCGCATGCTCGAACACAAACTTAGCTATAAGAGGGTGTCTGGCAACGTAAGCATAGTCACGAGACGCATGGTCAAGATACACCTTAACAACGTGCTCAAGCGGGCCGAAGAATCGCTTCCTAAAATCTTCAATCCCGATACCTGAAATTCGAGAAATTAGACCAACCCTAACCGGAACATTCAGCCGATTTAGAGTGCAAACATCCATGTATAGGATCTGTGCTTCCGCAGGTGTAATGTGCCTGTATTCGTCGAGAACGATTTCTTCAAAAGGTTTCCCCGCAGTAACCTCATGTAGTGCAACCAAAAGCTGACGATCAGACGTCAACAGAAAGTGCTCTCTGATTTTGTCCGCATTTTCCGCTTTGAAATTTCCTAAACAGTTATGCCTAGTAAGCTTCTCGATAAGCTCTGATATCTCGCGCTCTGAAAGAGTAGATATTTCATACTCAGACTTAACATATTGTTCAATATCGCTGGCGAATCTATTCCATTCGTTACTTCGGGCGCTAGTAATTATAGATATATCTGCTGGCTCGTACTCAAACGCTCGGTAGAGCTTCAACATTTCCGCAACATGAGCCACAGCATCATCGACGATTAGAATCAGTCTTTTGTCGCACTTCAATGCGAGCTCTTTTATCAAGGAGGGCCTGAGCATCGCACCGTCACGAAGTCTTACAACGGTACTGTCTAGCTCATTCGCGGCATACCACGCAACTCTTTTTAGTAATATCGTTTTCCCGCTGCCAGCGTATCCTTTTAGCAAAAAGGTGTTCACCCCCTTAAGATCGCTGTCGATCACCGCATCCATGATCATGGTATCGCCAACCCTTCGCTTGATATCCAGCTGCTGCTGGATACCGCCCCAATCAGTATCAAGCCCTTTGTAGAAATCTAAAGGCGCAACACCTTGGGTTGTCAGCCCAGGATAGATATGCTCAAGTTCCATACTAAGATATGTATTCAACTCCGAAGATATCTCAGCATCATTTTTCAAGTACTTAAAAATAGGGCTTTTATCTGATAGCTTCAGACTGGCAAGGATTCTCGTGCTGCGATCTATATGCTGGTCGATATAATTTAAAAACTCTTCCAAAGTAGCTCTGATAGGCGTAATGCGTCGGCCTGACCACATTTTCATATCGTACTTGCCTAAACCGGGGTCCACCAGAAGATAGGACGGCCTGTTTATACCCATATCATTTAGGTCAAATAGTATTTGCTGGATATTAGGATCACCCAGTTGGTATCCACAAAATATTATAGGGTGTTCAAGGCCGTACTCGGACAAATGCCCAAAAAGCCTCTTCCTCCCATTTTTATATTTTGCGTACTCTTCGCTGGCCAGAATTAAAGGAAGCTGAGCATCATTGATTGTGTTCAAACAGCCATGCAACTTGAAGTATGGCAATTCATTCAGACTGCCAATGACCTCACTAAAATTATCGCCATCCCTAATGATAGGGGAAATGTTCTGCTGCCTGCTTGGTGAAGAGGCGTATGCACGCTCTATGATCAAATCATAATTTGTCGTAAATATAGAGTGCCAGCGAAATGTAGGAATTATTTTGTGGAAATCGGCGGGTTGAAGCGGATGAAACAATTTTTTTATGTACTGCTGAACCTCTAACAGCCCCGCTTCATTTTTTGCATAATCTGCAACCTGGACTAAAGTTTTTTTCTTTTCGTCCCCCCCCAAGAACTGGTCGGATATTTTGTCCCTCAATCCCTCGCCTGACAGAGGTCGCTCACTACCTGGGCCAGAAGCACCAAAAGCTGCCCCAGCGCCTAAAAAAAGGATAGCTTTGCCTTTCGCAATTTTATCCAACATCCAGGCCCCGATCTGATCTTCCATTTTCTTAACTTCCCTTTGAGGTGCCGGACCTCTGAGGGTCCTGATGGCAGGATAATGCCTCTCCAGTCCCAGAGGTGTCGATGAAATTCAATTCGCCAGCATCGCATACTGAAATAGGAAATTAGGCCATCGATAGGCCGACTCCCGATACACTCATGCTCGGAACAGCTATTATTTTTACGCCCGGATCTCCGAGATCTCAGCCCTCAATGGTCCTCTCCCCCCTCTTACACCAACTTCAAGCGAATCCCGGGAACACCGCATGAGTACCGCGGCGTCCAGCGGACTGATGCGGTTGGATCGTTCATCCCCGCGATTAGCATATGCATCAGATCGCAGAGTTGACAGATGTCAGCGGCGTCGGCACTGCTGCGTAGCCATTAAATGCGCGTACCCTTTACCGAAGGCATGGTCAACGCTAGGATGCAATCACATCGCCACCACCGGAAAAGAAAATGGACGTCAAATCCCGCCTAATCAGCAAAATCAACGCCAAGGTCGCTGATGAGAAACAGGCGACTGCAGATCGTGAGCATGCTCTAAATTCCTTTCTGACCGAATGGAGCGAACTCACGACAAGCCTGACGAACCTCGCTAAAGAGATACCCGAGCTCAAGTCGAAGGTGCTCTCAGGAGCTGTGGACGGGACTCTGTTTCATGTGAAGAGCCTGTCGTTATCGATATTTGGCCATTCGATTGAGTTTGAAGCGTGTAAAGAAAACAACCGCTTTGGCGTCTCCGTGACAGGGCTCTGGTCCCGTCCCACATTCCTTGTTACCGACCGAATGAATCATTGGGTGGCACCAGCGCGTGCGGATGAGCAAATGGAATTGACAGAAGACAAGATTTTGGAGCGTCTTACAGACTTTGTAGACAAGCCAGCAGTGGACCAGGTTAAGCTCTGGGACTGAAGAGAGCCCTACGGTAACAGCTGCTACTTCTTATGGTAGGCCGCCGTTCCCTCTGAATGACGGCATCAAAGCCTAGGGGGCGGCTTTGATATATGCATCCGCCCCCTCAAACCGATTATTTAGTGTCCAGCAGCAAGAGATCTGTGCGTCCCGTTAGGTTGCGCCTTGATGCTTAGCAGCGCCTTTGACAGTTGTTAAAGCTGTTAACAAACATACCGTTAACAAAAAATGAACAACCTTTTGGTTTTCGAGGCTTCCAGCAGGATTAACGCGCTGGAGCTTTAACAGTTTTTTAACAAAAAAGCGTGAGAGGGGGAAAAAATCTCTACGTGCGGTCGGGGGCGGTGTCCGGCACGAAGGCCTCTACGGTTTCGCACCGCCCTACCCCCGATGCACGCTGTGAAAGCGAACCAGATCGATCCTAGTAACCAGGGTCGATGGTTGGCGGGTTGGAGCGCAGCGCCTCAATGGCCTGCTGGTGGCTCATGCCCTTGGCGAGGAAGCCATCGATCTCTTTCCGGATACGATCACGGCATGCAGCCTGATAGAGCAAGGCACGACTGTGCGCGATCTGGTTCAGCGCCTGCTGGATCGACTTGGGTAGCGGTTCGGGTTTGATGTAGCTCATTCTGAATGTCCTCAAGTGGCGACCCGATACAGGCCGCCCCTTTTCTGATCGTTAAGGCGTGGTAGTTAACGGCACCAGACGCATTGAAGTGGGTGCGTACACAGCCAGGCCAGCGCGCAGCTCCGCCAAGATGGTCACCAGGTTGCGTTTGAAGTTGTCCCCATCCATCCGGCTTGCTTCTACCGTGACCTCTTGGCGGTCGAGTAGCGCAGTGGTGGTGGTGTCGAGGATGAGCGCGCCCCGCTCGGGCATCCCCATGGTCACAACGACAGGCGTACCCCACAGGCTGGGTGGTGCCGGGTCGCGGGGAGTGCCAATCACGTACTGGCCATCACCGGTTTCGGCGCGCTCGCTCTCGATAGCGAACCAGTCACGCGGGTTCATTACGATCACGTTGGGATTCCAGCCGGCGGCTTTGAGGTCAGTCAGGGCCAGGCCGATACGGTCCACAGGGCGACCGGTCAGCCCGGGCGTTACCGTGGTGGCTTGTGCGATGAAACCGAGGATCTCGCCCGCCCCACCATCACCGATCAACAGTTCCTGCTCGAGCTTCTGCCGCACACCCACGCTCATCAGCAGGCCGATCTGCTGTTGAAGCTGGGAGTTGTCGTTGAGCACTTGAAGGCTTGCCGGGATCCAAGTGGCGATGGTGGCGATCTCTGCACGAGAGAGCTTGGTGGGCAGCTGGCCTTCGGCTTTGGTGTCGCCTTCTTTCGCCTGATAGGCGGCACCACTCAGGTAACCGTCAAGCTGGACGTACTCGTAGGTGGAGCCTTCGACCGGCACGATGGGCAACACATCCAGCAGGCTCAGCCGCGGTTGAGGGATACCCTGGATACCAGGTGCGCGAGTCGGCGCGGTTGGGTAGCTGGTCGAGCCAGTGGTGCCCTTGTCAGGGTTGGTCACCGCAGCGCGCAGACCAGACTCAACTGTGATACGGCCGGTCGACTTCTGGCCAGCCCGGATGCCGGACAAGCCCTCTGCATCGCATACTGCCGCACTGATTGCCTGAGCATCGCCGGTCGTGGTGCCGGTCGCGGCCTTCAAGCCACCCGCCACGGCGCGCTGTTCCAGTTCATGCAGTCGAGCGCCGAACTCGTTCTGCTTCTGGCCTTGGCCTTCAATGGTTTCCTTGTGTGCTTTGAGCACAGTAACCAGCTGATCCACGTCCTGGGTCATTTCGGTAATCTCTTGGGTGATGGTCGCCATTGCCTGGCGGCCATCCGGGGGAGTTTGGTTAGCGTTGAGCGAAGCCTTGAGCTTGCTCCAGCGCTGATCGTGAGTAGTCGTCATGGGTAATCCCATTTGCGGTCTATGGGCACCTCGACAGCGCACAGCGTGAGGAGGTGTGGCATTCCCCCAGCGCATGGCGTGAGTTCATGCCGACTACGTTATGCGCGCACGCCAATCCCCGTCTGCGGTTAACTCCGACGTTAAGCGGCGGTATTGGTCGCGAATCGCGCAATGTCGGCGATTTTGTAGAAGCGCCGATTCCCCCGGCGCACAAACGGAATGGGGGCCAGGCCATCGGCAGCCAGGCGGCGCAGGTAGCTGGGCGCGTATCCCAGTAGATCGGCGGCGGCGAACTCCGGCACCAGCCCACCAATCAACGGCGTCACACCCACAGCAGCAAGGCGATCAGTGATTTCCTGTTCGATCTCACTCATGGTTAAACGTACTCCTCTGTAGTGGAATCTCGATTGGGCTGGAGGGCTTGTTTTCCGTGGCCTGTAGCGGATTTATCGAAACGCCTTGTCCCGGTATTGTCTCGCCGCCGATGAGGCTTAGCCCGTCCTGATCTAACCGGGCGTGCCACTTCTCCAGCGCCTGACGCTTCAAGGTCTCGGCGGTGGTGTGGATGTAGGTGGCGTCCATGTTTTTCAGGGCGTGATTCACCAGCATCTCGCCCACCAGGTAATCAATCCCCAGATCCATCCAGGCGGTGCGGGCCACCTTGCGCAAGTCATGGCTGCTCCACTGGTGATCACTCAGCGTGGAAAACACTAGCGTGGCGGTGGTGGCACTCATGGCCCCGCGCCTGATGCCGGGAAACAGGTAGGCACCCTGATAGCCGCTCGCCTGCTGACGGGCCTGATAACGCCTCAGCAGCGCGCAGGTCTGCTCGGTCAGCGGCAGGGTGTGTTCGGCCTTGGTCTTGGTGTCTGCGGCGGGGATAAACCACAGGCGTGTGGTTAGGTTGATGTTGCGCCACAAGGCCGCTCGGGTTTCGCCCAGGCGCGTCCCATGGCACAGCATCATCAAGGGCAACATGGCGTCGGCAGGTCGTGTACCGAACTGGGCAGCCAGCTTGGCCAGCACGTCCGGCAGATCATCGCTGCGCAGCCGAGAAGGCTTGGGCTTGATGCGCGCTGACACGAAGTCGCTGTACTTGAGGCCCGCCATGGGATTGAGGCGCAGCAGTCCCAAGCGGTGGGCTTGGCGCATCGCCGCCGCCAACACGCTGTAGACCAGGCGCACATACGACAGTTTGTAGCGTTCCTGCAGTGGCCACATCAGCAAGCTATCCAATGATGCCTTGTCAAAGTCGGCCAGCGGCAGGTTGTCCAACCTCGGCACCAGGTGGCAGGTCAGCGCGGATTTCGCCCCGGCCTTACGCTTGGCGGAAAGGCTGCGGTCGCGCAACATCCGGTCTGTGTACCAGTACAGCAGATCGCCCGTGGTTGCCCAGGCATTCTCCGTCGAGGCCGCCTCCGGATCGATCGCCCGCCGCGCAAGGATGGCAGGCAAGGTGGCTTGCATCAGCTTGGCATTGATACCGGGATAGTTACCGGCCTTGCCCCACTTGCCGCGCACCACGACGTGCCAGGCACCTTTGGCACGACTGGCGGTGGAGTAACGAAACCTCAGCTCAGGAAACCGAGGGTCGCGCAGTTCGCGCACAGTGCCGCTAGCCTGTTTGCGGATCTCGGCATCGGTAACAGTGACGTGTAGCGTGTTCATGGTGCCTGCCTCTGGGTGCGTCCAGATCTGGACGCATCGAATGGGTTTAACTTCCGCCAGCGGCGGGTGTCGCTCAGTCAAATGACGCCTCGGCCGAGATGCGCTCAAATCTGAGTACATCTCCGCTAACGGCCAGGTAACGGTGGAGGCGTTAGCGGTCAGCCAACATTGGATTTCACGAGCAGTCCGTAAAAGCCCGGCCGCTATCCCACCACCGGTGGAACACTGGCCCCGGTTATGGGTGAATAAATACGCCCAAATCTGGGGACATCTATTCCACGGTTCGGCCCCCAATGGGGGATGGAGCCGAAAGGCGCCATCAGCCAGGCGTGAGCGCGATCTATCCAAGCTCGGCGTCCGGCCAGCGCCAGTGGACGATTTCCAGCGCCTCGGCTCGGGTGATGGGTTCGCCAATCATCGTGCAGAGTCGTTTCCCACCCCGCATGACTTGCCAGTGACAACAACGCTCTACGCCGTCATTTGCAGCCAGCTCAGCAAGTAGGGCCAGCCGGTTAGCCTTGACGTATTTGCGTATGTCCTCTGTCAGCTTGGATGCGGGTGAAATGCGTACGCGCATGCCTTGCTTTCTGGCGGTAAAGCCTCTTTCAAGCAGGTAATCGATGGCACCCATTACAGGTCCTCCACATCGTTTTCCCAGTCGTGCCCTTGGTCAGTCGTGCCCTGTTCTGCTGGAGGGCACGACTGAGTAAGGCAGGGCACAACTGTTGGCTTTACGTCGCCAGCTACCGGGGTGATGACCGACCACATCACCACCGACGCCGCGCCAAAGCCCGACCTGGTCATGTGCACGGCCAGGCATTCGCGAGCTGCTCGTATCTGCTTCGCGCTGAATCCCTGGGCCGCCATCAATTGCTTGGCTGTTTTCCCGCTCATGGGCCTGGAGGAGAGCAGGTGCCTCAAGGCTTTAACGCTTGGCCGGTCAGTGCTGTGCGCCGCAGCTCGCTTCCTCGTCATGAACTGATCCCATAGCGCCTCCGCCGTAACAACAATCACCCGTGACTCGTGGCTGTTTTCCATATCCGTTTACCCTTTTTGGGCAAGCCGATGCCGCACGATGAACTCGTGAGTTTTCATCGTTGATGCATCTGATGTAGGCAGAAACTGCATTCCGCTAAGCGCAAAACGCACCCATTGATTGCGTAATTCAGGTACTTGGTTGGTAGATATATATAAGGGTGCGCAGTTTCTGCGCAGGATGAATCGCTATTACGGCGCAGTTTCTGCGCACGTAGCTTCCCTTAACCCCAGTAAACCCGTACCTCCCAAAACCCTATGTGCGCAGAAACTGCGCCGTTACATGCGCAGTTTCTGCGCAGGATCAAATTGAATTTGCGAGTGTCGGCAAGGGCCTCGGTGGTGCACGTGTTGGCGTGACTTCAAGCCCTTTATCTGGACACTCGTCAATCGGCATCCAGGCAATTGCATATAACGCGCACCGGGCTCCGTGCTTAGAAAACAAGCTGCTTCTGGATTGAAGAATCCAACCGCTGGACTCCAGATCCTTTAGAGCCTGTCGCAAAGTATTGTCCGAGCCTATTCCCCATTCTTTGGCCATCGTGCGAGTCGCTGCGAGATCACCATTATTCTCGCCGTTGTACTGAGCCAGTAACTCGACCAACACTGCACGGGCGACGAAGCTGAGAGCCCGATACCCTCGCGACTGAATCATAGCCTTGGGCATCATCGCGAACGGAGGGGCTTTGACCCTCATGTTGCCCTTGGTTTTTCTCGACATTACGCATCTCGCCGGTAAGCCGATCCCGTCGGCGCAAGTGCGCCGTTTTGATTGTTCATCGTTAACCTCTTACGCGAGTATCGCGGCGATAGACGCGGTGACGGTTCCGCGCACGGATAATCAGATCTGGAGAAACTTCTGTTCCTACATAGGAGACATTGATATTCGTCATCAACATTGAGCGCGGAACATATGAATATTGGCCGGCAGGCAACGAACGAGGAATGCGCCGAGTTCGCGGGACATATTTATTCAATAGCAGCATTGATTCTGCCATGGACTCTTGAAGCCGCTTGCCGGTTTCGCACAACGGCACGGGCTCACCTGGGCGTATCTGGCTCCACGCATAGCGGTCAGCTAGAACCTCATTAACGGCCCCTATTACCTGCTGGCACCGCCGCTGAACCAACGGGTCGCTTATAGCCCAAATGTCAAATCCGCAATGGTTATCGGTAAAGTGACCGATCTCATGCGCGACAACGAAGTTATAGATTTCATCATCATGCAGCTGTGACCAATCGATCTCAGGGCGTTGAGTATTGCGCAGTTGACCTGCATCAACGGTCTTGGCCAATTGAAGGATCACACGCTCTTCAATGCGGGGATCGTCCATGGACGCGTCGGGATGAACTGCATCGGCAAAAGGGCAGTACATACCCCAATTTCCACCGAGCTCTTCGACTGTCGCCAGCTCCAGGCAGCAACCTGCCCGCTTGGACATCTCGGCAAGTTGGCGGTATTGAATCCTGCCGATTCTGAGAGTCGTGTCGGTCTTCACAGGACACCCCCTACGCGCTCAAGTGCCCGCGCTTGATTCATATGGTGGTTGTAGCGTTCCAAGCGAACAGAGAGGGACGAGTTTGCGCGGAGAGCACTCAAGGCCATGCGGCGGTGAGCAATTGCGCGGATTTTAGAGGGGCAGTTATTCATACGTTGCCGCCTTTCAACCAGAAACGGCGGTAGACGTCGTAGCTTGCGTCATTGAGACCAGGTACGAACCGTGAAGAAAGCGTAATAGCGATCTCGGATTCGATAGCACCAACTACTCGAGTTAGCTCGGACTGGTTCGAATAGCGCAGCAACGATTTCAGGAGCTGCGTGCAGTAAGCTTTCTGCAGCTCAACCGAAATGCTGGACGAATTAAGTGTGTGATCCATTGGTGTAGCTCCCATTGTTGAGGAGCTGCCACGATTCGCCGCTAAACAAATATGGGTGGCAGCTGTGCGCGGGTTAGCGGACCGGGACAATAGGAACCCGGCAGGCCCGAAGGCCTCCCACGCACAGCCACCATAAGCAGGATGTACGGGCACAAAAAAAGCGCCTGCAATCGTAATGGGGGCGCCTGTGCGCCTATCGTCGTTCGGGCCGCTAAACCCGGTCGCTGAATTGGCAGCGACGGGCCAACGGTACACTGCAACTCCCGAGGGTGCAAGAAGGGTTATTGTCGATTTTTTCGGGGCAGCAGTCCCCACTCCTACTGTGAAGCAGGATTGATTAGTAACCATTGGTTAAGTCTCCTGACGAGTCAGGAATGCATCGACAGGCTCAGGGTCCCAGCGTACAGAACGACCGAAGCGGATTGGCTCAGGAAAGCCAGGGGTCTTGGACCAGCGCCACCAGGTAGCACGACTGACCTGATACTTTGCACAGAGCTGGGCTGCGGTTGCGCGGGCACCTGGGATTGGCAGGTTGTGTGCATCGGTGCTGCGAGCGGCGGTTTGTGCCATTTGCGGTATCTCCAAAGACTGGAAAAACCGAGAGGAGCGTTCTGCATACCACCAGCACCGGAAAACCGGTCGATAGGTGGTAACTCATCGGAAACACTGCACCTGTATGGGAGACCAGTGTTGCGCAATATTCCCGCAGGTACTACAGTCCGCCCGTGACTCAATTAGGATCTTTGATCCTAATTGAGTCATATAGAAGCCCGTTCAAACGCTTCTCCCCTCGGGGTTGTGTGCTGGCCTAGCTGGTATGCAGAGGACGCTCGTACGTCCTTTCCGAGTGAGCCCCTGGAGGTCGAAGACCAGGGGCTTTTCTTTGTCTGCGATTCCAACTTCCAGCGAGCCTAACAGTCACGGCCATACTGATGTTTCATATGGTAAAAGCACGTTTCTGTGTGACACAGCCGATTCTAGGACGCAAAAAATAAAACACCAAGAATTTTATTTTCTACATCCTGTTTGTTGAACATATCCCCGGACATTCTCAGCGCTCAAACTACTGTTCATTATGTTCCACTACGTGCCTTTACGTACCTTTCCAATCAAATACGAATTGGGGAAGCTGCTCAAAACGAGCACTTTACCGCTCGTCGGATTGCCCGACCAAGCCCATGGGCCGCAGCTTACAGAGAACCTAAAGAGGATCTACAGAGGCCCTTATCAGGCCCTAACACAGATCTTCAGTACAAACCTGCAGAGAAATTTTTAACATCATTTTGATAACGTAGATGTTTGCGCCACGAAATGTGAACAATGAAATCGTGGCGCGGATTTGATGAGCGTGATACCGAAGCGGGACAGAGACTTTTACACTTTAAGTGTAAAAGTACACTTAAAGTGTAGTTGGACGCTGTTATGAACAGATTTCCTGTTCATGCGCTTTTATTGCTTGTTACTGCCGCTCCCGTATTTCCACCGGGGTCGGCCAAAGTCTGTTATCCACCACGAACGGCCAAATTCGGACGTGAGAGCTTCGGTGGGGCTCTACGTCTAAACCTAGCGTCACCCCCTCAGTAGACAAATCAACGACTCAGCAGAACACTAAGGCATCGAGTCAACGATCCTCTTTTTCTGCCTCGACAGCAGAATCACGTTATCAGTCTGCGCTTCGCCGCTCGCGAGCCCATCCAGGTAACGCCCCCATTGCTCCAGCGCGGCCCGTTTCTCAGGTAGATAGCTGTATCGGTCGTAATGCTTGGCCTGGACACCACTGCGTCCGTGAGAAAGCAACCAGGCGCGAACCTCGGTACTCACGCCCAAATGCGCCAAAAGAGACTCCGCAGTTACACGGACGTTCTTCCAGGTGAAAGCCTGCGTTTTCTCGGCAGCAGAAAGTGCCCGACCGGCATCGCTGAATATCTTGGTGAGGGTGATCGGGTTTGCAGTTTTGCCGGGTGTTAAGGAGAAAGGTCCTGGGCCAATACGATTTTCAAGAAGCGGCTCGATGATTTCACCGACTCGTTCAGTGATGGGCAGCAGGTGCTCCCATGCCTGGGCTTTACGGCCTTTCCCGTCCAGCAAACTGATTGTGGTATCGGTAACGGCATCCCACGGCACAGCACAGAGTTGGATCAAGCGCTGTCCGCCGAGATATATAAGAGCCTTGGTGATCGCAGCGTGACGAGGTGGCAGCGTATCAAGGTGCCGTAACAACTCGCCCAGTTCTGTAGGGTTCAGAGACTCTGTATGACCCGCGCCGGTGCCTTGCGTGACGGGAATGTCTCTTACTGGGTTTGATCGGATAGAAAAAACTTTGCCGTCACTGGCCAGGCGCTCTGGTGCCAAATGGGCTTTAGCGGCATAGCTGAACGCGGCTCGCAGATAACGCCTGAGCTTATCGCATGTGGTCCGCATTCCATTGAATGAAGTCCCAACCGCCTTATTGCCCTTGCCACGCCCCTTGGGCTTGCGCCCAAGCACGCCAGCCAGAATGAGCTGAATATCCTCAGGCTCAATTTCAGCAGCAGCGCGAGCGACTAAGATGGGGTGATGGTCTTTGACATGCAACTTGAACAGGTTGGCAGTTTCCTTGGTGCTGGCCCTTCCCGCTGTTTCCATACTGCTTATATAGCTGTCGAGAAGGTCCCCAAAGGTGCCGCGTCTAGATGCTGCCTCGGACTGACGAAGTAGCCGTGCTTTCTCGGCGTCCGCTGCGGCTAATTGTTGGGCCAATCCGTCAAGATAACTTGAGATTCCGCCAGCCGACCCAACATCGCTGGCTATCTTGAGCGCCTCGGATCGCAACGTATCCAAGGTCTTCTCATTGGTACCAGCGTGCGGCTTTTTAGCAAGCGCTCCCAGCGAGAGGCGCTGATCACTTGTCGGGGTTCTTTCACGGTAATAGGCCATGATCACGCCAGAGGCCTTGCGCTCCAGAAGCAGTGTTCCTTTCCCCCGCGAACCCACCGGCTCCGACTTTCGAGTCTTGACCGCGTGTGCTTCCAGGTCCGTCAACCGAGTGCGCTTTACCATCCCTTTCCCCGTTCGTTCCCCGTTTCACATGCAATCTCAGGGTATCCATTGAAACGTGGAAAGACAACGAAGCTTATCAACACCTTGTTTTTATTAGCTTAAATGGAACATATGATAACTACTGAGACACAGTGAAAAGGCTCCATAGCTCGCTCATAATCCCTTGGTCCACGGTTCGAGTCCGTGTGGGCCCACCAAATAAATCAATGGCTTACGTCTTACAGGCGTAGGCCATTTGTTTTTCAGTGCACCCAGTCTTCGTACGACAACCCTGCAACGCGACTGAATTCACGCACGTTGTTCGTGACCAGCGTACAGCCCATGGCAATCGCATGGCCGGCAATTGCCGTGTCGTTATCACCAATGATCAAGCCGCCTTGAGCGAGATTTAGCTTCACCTCGATCGTTGCATCTACCGCGTTGCGCTCCCACGGCAATACTTCATCCAGACGTTTCACAAACTCGTCCACGAGCGTTTTGTGCTTGGGCGATGCTTTTTTGCCGATCTGTCCGTAACGCATCTCGGCATAAGTAATTGCAGAGATAACGATGCGATTATTCCGAGCAACTTCAGCGGCCAACCGTTGCAAAACACATTCAGGCCACTCGCGCATAATGAACGAACAGATGCAAGTATCCAGCATGTAGGTGGTCACAGATTAAACCTGCCTTCATCGCTGATAATGCTCGGACGGTCTTGCAGGAAATCCACATCAGCCTTAAGCGACTCGACCAGCGAAAGCCAACTCGGCCGCACCGGGCGCAGGGTGATGGTATCGCCAATGCGAGTGATCTCAAGCTCGCCGACACCTTCATAAGCCATGTCATTGGGCAAGCGAATGGCTTGGTTTTTACCGTTTTTGAAAATTGAGACGGTACGCATAACGTCACTCCTTAGCATATGCCTGACCTATGCAATGTAGCAATTCAATCAAGCATAGGCAAGGAATGTGGCAGGTGCGTATTCCCAAACTTCTGTAATGCAGAATTCAAAATGGAGTGTCGTCCAGACGCTCCATTACAATTGCTTCAATCCAACTGAACTTGAACAACCCTACGCTGAGCAAAACGCCGAGTCATGGCCTCAGGACAGCCCACCCTTGATCAGACGCAATACTGTGATTTTGCTGCGCGGCGGCATCTGGCCAATCAGTTCCGGAGCGAATGTTTGTGCCGGGAAATAATCCACGTCATTCCTTCTGGAAGTCGGCATCAGTTCGTCCCATCCAGCGGCATCCTGGGCATAAAGCTTCGCCTGGGTTCTGTCTGCCCGCAGCTCAAGCGCCATTAGGTTTGCTGCAATTTCTTCGAGGGTGCTCAAGGCTGTCTCCATGACATTGCTCTTTGTGGAGCACGTCGGTGCGTAGATATGGGAAGTTGCAAAGCGTCAGGTTTCCGTTGTTCAAGACGCTTGAATGATGCTTTTGCAAGGTTCACACCAAGTACCACGAGGCACATTTCCTTCCATCGGTTTCGTTCGCGCCTCAAGCTGAAACGATTCAGGTCGATAGTCTGGAATCGTTTTTTAATCTTCAGCAGGGCCAAGCATGAACCTGAGACACTTCAATATCGCACCCCGCTCGCTGCTCTGTTTCGGCTTTTTTGCCGTGCTGGTCACCGCTTTCGGCCTGTTTTCACTGGACCAGTCCGCGGACTTGAAAGAGTCCAGGAACGTCCTGCAAAACAACGTGTTGCCAACCGTTCAGGCGGTTGATCAGATCAAGGCCGATCTGCTGACCATTCGGTTATGGAACGGCAGCTTGCGTACGGCGAAGGATACCGACACTGCAGATGCGGCCCGTCAAAGAATCATGCAAGCGCGCAGCAGTCTCGAAACCGACGTTCGCAAACTGGAGCCCCTGATGACCAGCGATCAGGGCAAACAGGCTTTCATCAGCATGACGCGCAACATAACCAGCTATCTGAGCGTGCATGCGCGCTATATGGATGCGGTTACCCAGCAGCGTGAAGACACGATTACCGCCCTGACCCAGTCAACCGGCGAAATGACCCTGGCAGCCGACTTGTTGGCCAAAGATATAAACGAGGTTTCCCGCCTGATCGATGTCAGCGTGGCGCAAACCAATGCTGCGGCCGATCAGACCTACGCCCAGGCGCGCAACGTGACTATCGCCGCGATTCTCGTGGCCCTGGCAGCCACCCTGGCGCTGGCGGCCCTCTTCACTCGCAGTCTGACGGCTCCGATTGCCAAAGCATTGGCGATTGCCGAGCAGATTGCCGCCAACGACCTCAGCAAGCCTATCGATGCCGACGGCCGCGATGAGCCGGGCCGGTTGCTGGCTGCGCTGTCGATCATGCAGCAGAATCTGCGACGCACGCTGGGCGAGCTGGGTGATTCGTCGAACCAGCTGGCCGCCACCTCCGAAGAAATGACTGCAGTCACCGAAGATGCCTTGCGTGGCGTGCAACGCCAGAACGATGAAATCAATCAGGCCGCCACCGCCATCAATCAGATGAGCGCTGCGGTTGAAGAAGTGGCGCGTAACGCGGTGCTGGCCTCCACGGCCGCGCAAGACTCAAGCCAGTCAGCGGCCCATGGTCGTCAGCGCGTGGACGAAACGGTCAGCGTGATTCATGAACTGCATCAGGCCGTCGGCGTGACCGCCACCGAGATCGATGGGCTGGCGGTGCAGGTCCAGGGCATCAGCGGCGTGCTGGATGTGATTCGCGGGATCGCCGACCAGACCAATCTGCTCGCGCTCAACGCCGCCATCGAAGCTGCGCGGGCCGGTGAAGCCGGACGCGGTTTTGCGGTCGTTGCCGATGAGGTTCGGGCGTTGGCGCATCGTACCCAGCAGTCCACTGCCGAGATCGAGAAAATGATCGCGTCGATTCAGGGCGGCGCGAGCAAGGCCGTGAGCGCGATGAGTCATAGCAGTGAGCGCGCCCGCGCCAGCCTGGACGTTGCCGAAGCTGCCGGTCACGCCCTGGCCGACATCACGGCGGCAATCGTGCAGATCAATGAACGCAACATCAGTATCGCTTCGGCCACTGAAGAGCAGGCCCAGGTTGCCCGGGAAGTTGACCGCAACCTGACCAGCATTCGCGACCTGTCGGTGCAGACCGCCGCAGGTGCCAACCAGACTTCAGCCGCGAGCAGCGAATTGTCGCAGCTGGCGGTTGGCCTCAATCAGTTGGTTATCCGCTTCAGGATGTAAACGGATCAGGCCTGTGGACACTCAGTCATCACAGGCCGGTTCAGGCGGCTGACAAGATACGGCGCCAGGCTCAGCAACCCGGCAAAGGCCAGCGCTGTGCCCACCCACAGCGGCGAACGCAATCCGTATCCGCCATCGATCCCTGCTCCCCCAGCCCAAGTGCCCAAGTGCCCAGCGCCAGACCCGCAGTGATAATCGAAGTGTGCATGGTGTTGACCAATGGACCGGGCGACGCTGCACGCATGACTCGCGCAGCCATTGCCGGATTCAGCGACACGCCCGTCAGACCGATGACCAGGAAGGCGCCGATGCTGACCACGGTGTTTTCGGCGAACAGTGCAAACGCCGCGAGCCCGGCGCAGAGCAACGCCAGACCACCGGCGAGCACGGGCAACGTATACCGGTCGGCCAGACGCCCGACCACCATGTTGCCGACAATATTGGCGACGCCGTAAAGGGCCAGCATCCACGGAATCGACGCCGCCGAGAAGCCGGAGACCTCGGTAAAGATCGGCGAAAAATAAGTGAATGCAGTGAACGTCGCACCAATGATCAGGCCGCTGGTGACGTAGGCCGCCCACAGCTTGCCGTTCACAATGGCTTGGAATTCGGCAGCGAGGCTGACCACCGTCCGGCTTTTTGAGGCAGGAACCAGCAACGCCACGACGGCAGTGCAGATCATCGACAAGACGGCAATCGCCCAGAAACTGGCGCGCCAGCCGAAATGCTGCTCGATCAGCGCGGTTGCCGGCACACCCAGCACCGGCGAAAACATCAGCCCGCCAAGGACGAAAGAAGCCGCACGGCCACGGGCATGTGGCTCTACCAGATGCGCGGCGATAGTCAGCGACACGCCGATGCAGGCCGAACTGGCAACGCCCATCAAGACCCGCGCTACGGCCAGCACCTCATACGTCGGCGCCATCGCAGCCAGCACACCGCCCACAACATTGAGCATCAGCAACCAGAACAACGCCGGTTTGTTCTGCATGCGCAGCGCCAGTACCAAAGCCGTCAACACCGGCCCGCCAATGGCCATGCCGACGGCGTAAAGCGAAATCAGGTAACCGACCTGCCCGACCGAGACATCCAGCGCCGCCGCCAGCGACGGCATCATGCCCGCAATCATGAACTCAGCCGTGGTCAGCGAAAAAATCGTAAGGCCCAAAAGGTAAACAACAAATGGCATGAAGGGTTCTTTCTTACTTGAATGGGCGAGTAATCATACGGAAAAGGTGGGGAGTGTGTTTGAGGGTTTCGACTGTGGCGCTGGATGAGAGGCGTTCCGTCGTCCAGACGCCGCGTTGCCGCTCAGCAAACACTTGACTCGCTCCAACGGGAGCACCGCATTTGCACCAGGAACTGGTCTCAAATATAAACGGTCCCCAATAGGGTCCTTTCGTTCCCTTTTTGGGACTTCAAAATCATCAACGCGCTGCCAAAATTCAGTTCTTAGCGCTTGCCCTTGAACTGAAATGCGATTCGTTGAAGCATCGCATTCGCATCAGGAAATAACCCCAACCTCAATCAAGCACCACATGCGGCAAGAACCGGCTGCTGTCTTTGGTAATCAGGCTGTCGTCTTCGCGAATCCCGATGCCGGAAGCGCTATCGCCCACCACCCATGAACCGATCAGCGTGTAGCTGTCACCAAACTTTGGCAGCGGCGCGAATGCCTGCAGGATGTAGGGCGCGTCGTTGTAGGGGCCGTCTTCGAAAATCACCTGATCGCTGGGGGTGCGGATTTCGATGTTGGCGCCTTCACGGGAGAAGTACGGCTTGCGAACCCAGCCCTTGGGCACCGGCGCGCGTGGGTCTTTGTCGACAAAGGACGGCAGCAGGTTGGGATGTCCTTCGTTGAACTCCCAAAGCAGCGGCAGGATGCCTTTGTTGGAAATGATGGATTTCCAGGCCGGCTCGATGAATTGCGTATCGCAGCCCGGAATAGCCAGGCCGTGGGGTTCATGAAATACATGTTCCCAGGCATGCAATTTGAAAATGCGTTCGATCCAGCGGCCCTCAAGATCGACAAAGCGCCCGTCCGACGTAAGACCAATGTCTTCGATGTCGATATGACGCGTCTCGATGCCGACATGTTCGGCCATCTTGCGCAGAAAGTCCGTGGTGCCACGATCTTCGATGGAGCCGAACATGGCCGAAAAATAGAATGGCCCACCCTCCTTGATCGCGGCGAAAGCACGAACCAGATCTTCGGCCATTGAGTTGAACTGCGTGGCATGCGGCGGCAATACGCCACGCGCGATCTGCTCTTCCAGCCAGATCAGTTGAAACGCCCCGGCTTCATAAGCCGAGGTCGGAGTGTCCATGTTGCCTTCCAGCAGCTTGGCCGGATTGACGCCGTCGTAGCTGAAATCGAAACGGCCATACAAATGCGGATGGCCTTCCTTCCAGGAGGTGCGAACCAGATCGAAGAACGCCGGAGGAATCGCGAGCCGGGTCAGCAGCTCCTCGCTTTCCACTACCTTTTCGACCACATCCAGACACATCGCATGAAGCTCCTGGGTCGGTGCTTCGATGTCCCGGGTGATCTGCTCTTCCGTGAACTGGTAGTACGCGCGCTCATCCCAGTAACGCTCGCCGTCGATGGTGTGGAAATTGAATCCCTCACGCTCGGCGGTAGCGCGCCAGTCCGGGCGCTCTTCAATGCTGATTTTTCTCATGGATAACGTTCCTGTCAGCCGCCGAAACTGGAGCCGCTGCTGCTCTTGCCGCCCCAACCGCTACGCGCACTCGCCTGACTGCCGAAACCTCCACGCGAGATAGACGACGAGACCGACGAGCCTTTGCCCAGGTTGCGGCCCAGCGTGCTTTGCGAATAGCTGCCGGTCGAACTTGAGCGCGCCTGCGTCGACTGCCCGAAGGTTTTGCCCTGTTCGATCTGCTTCGACAGCGTGGAGCTTTGGTAGGCGCCACGGGAGTCGCGAGTCTGGTAGATCGGCTGCGAGTAGTAGCGCCCGCCGCCCATATTGCCGCTGAGCATGTTGCCGATCAGCAAACCGGTCAGCAGGCTGGTGCCACTGAAGCCTCCTCCACCGCCGCCACCTTCACCGCCGCCCTGAGCCTGCGCCGCTGCAACCTGAGACTTGGGAACCTCGCCAGACAACGACAGTTCGAAACCGCCCAGCTTGGGCATAAATTTGCCGTCTGAAGTCTGCTGGCAGTAATCCGGCACGAAGTCCGCGTCGCAGGCAGCGGCGCTGTCGTAAGTCGGAGCAACGCGCCGATGGTCCGCCAGGGCATTCATGTAGGCATCCGAGCAGATATCCACCGGGACTTTCTGCTCCACGCAGGCCTGAACGGTCGGGAACGTCTGCTGGGTGTTGACCTCCACCGTTTCCTCGGACTTGCTGCACGCAGCAAGCGCCAACGGTAAAGTGCTGGCCAGGACCAGCTTTAAAGAACTACGTCTCATCGAATACTCCTTTCGATAGCCGGCAATCAGGTCGACGGCGTCATGCAGGCCGAGTTGAGAAACCCGACGCTGATTGCAACGCTGGCGGCATAGATGGCAGCCGCCATTTCGCCTCTGGCGATTCGAACCGACAAGCCTTTCAAGACAAGACTGGTCATGGTGAATGTGAGCAATTGCACGACGGCGGCAATGACCGCCCAGACCACGGCGTCCAGCACGCTGACGCTGTAGGAAATGATATTGCTCGCCGGCAGGGCGAAGCCGATCAACGCGCCGCCCAAGGCTACCGCCGCCGCGACGTTACCCTCACGAATCAGGGCGAATTCCTTGTGCGGGGTCAGTCGGGTGTAGGCGAACTGGAATAACCCGAACAGAATCGCGGCGACGACGATGTAGACGACGAAGCTGAGCACTGACTGTGCGTTGAGGGACATCTGAAGCGCTTCAAGCATGGTTTTTACTTCCTTTTAGATGACCGTGAAGTCGGTGGATTGCAAAGTGACACCAAGCGACGTGGTGAGAGAAATGTTGCCTTCCTCGTCCTCCTCGACCGACAACAGCAGAAACTCGCGGCGGTCAACCAGGCCCGTGTCCCGTGCATACAACATGCTCAGGTGTTGAATCCGGTAGGACTCTTCGGGACTGGTCACCACTTCGCTCATCGGCGTGAATTCCGTCTGCCCTTCTTCCGTGCCCCACTGACGCTCGTATTCATAGCCTTCGTGGGCGTAGATCGGCAGGCCGATTTTCGAGTCCGGACCGACCAGACGTTTGAGTTCCGCTTCGCTACTGATCGTCACGACGCTGTTATAACCGAACAGGATGACGTCGAGCACGTCCTCTGCTGTAGGACCGTTCATCACGATCTGTAGCCAATAATCCTCATCTTCAAAATAGAAGCGCACCATGCGCATGGATTGCCCAAGGTCCACCTGACCCACCGACCACACCACTTCTTCGTCAGGCACGACGAGCTCGGAATGACCGTCGAGCATGAGTTTGAGTGAGTCATCAAGGTCGAGCATGCGCCCCGAGGCCAGCCCGAACGGGTTTGCCGCGAGCGTGGCCCCATCAGGGGACAAGCCAGGCGATGAACCCGGCGATGGCTTCGGAGCTTCCATACCCAGAACTCGTTTGATCCAGCTCATAGTGCTTTTCCTTCAAGTCGCATCAACACAATTTAAAATTTCGCATCCTCAGGCACTTTCGCCAACCAGGCGTTTGGAGTGCATGACCCAGGCCACGAAGATACCGGCTAACGCCCCGCAAAGGTGTGACTCAACCGAAATGCCGGGAACGGGAATGAAGCCGAAGATCAAGCCGCTGTAGCCCACCAGCGCAATGATTGCAATACCGAAGCTGATCAGGCTGCGTTGATACCAGGCGCGGGCGAGCACGTAAGTCCAGAGACCGAAAATCAGACCGCTGGCGCCGACGTGCAATACCGGTCGACCCATCACCCAGACCATCAGACCGCCCAGCAGTGAAATCAGCAGCACCACGCGGATATAGCGTTGCAGCCCTTCGGTTGCCACCAGCCAGCTAAGCACCACGAACGGCAGCAGATTGCTGAGCAGATGCCGTACCGAACCGTGCAGGAATGGCGAGAACACAATGCCTTGCAGACCCGAGAACGTCCTTGGAAACAGACCGTGGTAAATCAGGCTGTTGGCCGTGAAGGTGTTGATCACCTGAACAGCGACCATCACTGCCGCCAAACCAAGGATCACCCGCAGGCCTTGTCCGATCGCCATGTGTACTCCACTCAAATGCAGGCAAAAACTGCAGGCCAAAAAAAGGGAGCAGACGGAAACTCCGCATGCCCCCTCGTCACAGCTTACTGAGCAGGCTTGTCAGTCTGGCTTTGGGCTTTCAGACGGGCCAGTACATCAGCTGCACCGCCGGTCTTTGCGCCGATGCCGGCTTCTTGCAGGCGCCGTTCCAGATCACCGCCATTGGCAGAGGCATCCAGTTCTTCAGCGGCTTCAAGCTTGGCGTCCTGTTCGTCCTGACGTTGCTTGATGCGCGCCAGGGAACCGACTGCGGTTTCCAGACGACCATTTGCCCCGCCAGTGGCGGCAGCGGCGTTGATCTGCGCTTTCTGCACGCTGTCGCGAGCCTTGGCCATGTCAGCCTGCTGACGCAGACCCTTGATCTGGCTTTCAGCCTTGGTGACTTGAACGGTCAGCTTGGTGACCTGCGCACCAAACTGGTCGGCGGCGGCCTTTTCCTGATCGCGCAGCGCGGTCAGTTCGGAAACCTTTTCCGCGCATTCCAGAGCAAGCCCGTCCTGGCCTTGATTCATCGCTGCGACTGCCTTCTGTTCCCAGTTGGCGATGTTCTTGTTGTGCTCTTCAACACGCTGCACGGACAGCTTGTGCTTGGCTTTGATCTGAATCAGCTGGTTGCGCGCAGCAAGCATCGAGGCGTCCGCGTCGCGGATTTCCTGATCAAGAATGCGCAAGGCCTGAGCGTCGACGATTGCTTCGCCAACTTCCGAAGCTCCACCACGCAGAGCCGTAACCATTTTTTTCCAAAGACTCATTCGATTTGACTCCCGATTACTGTGGATCAACTGTTAAAAAATCTTCGTAGGCATCAGCGGCGCGAATCACGTTATCCGCCAGCGTCAGCACTTCGTGGACGATCACGGTCAGCGACGATGCAGCGCTCAGCGCACCGAACATGCTGTAGACCGTTTCGCCATTGGGCATCGTTTCGATCCCGATGGAGGACAACGGAAAGATGTCGCGACTGCGCAGTACGGTGTCGTTGAACGTCGCGACATCCTTCACCTGCGAGGCGTACACCAGTACCGAATCCACCAGCACCTGATCGCCGGAAATGGCGATGGCGATGGGCAGTCCGCCGAAGTTGTGCATGGTCAGGCTCAGGCTTGGTTCAGTGCCCTGAATCAGATTCAGCTCGATTTCATTACTCTTCACGGCGTCCAGCTCGACAAGCGCCGCGTGAAGCGTATCGATCGTCCAGTTCGTATTTTCGGTCATGAATTCCTCCAGTTTGATCCGGTTGCCCAAATAGGGCTGGCGTAAAACTTTCTCTATGGTTCTGAGGACATCTGCGTTTTCCGGGAGAACGTACAGCTCTCTTTTCACATAGCCGGCACCCGTCAGCCGGGCACGCATTTCACGCATGTAGTCGGTTGAAGTTTTCCGAGCCATTTCGGCGCCCTCGCTTACATCACATGTGAGGCACACTACGCTCAATTTCCAGGATGCACAACACCTCACATGTGATACAAAATGCGTCAGAAATTTCCTCAACAACCCACAATGCCCGTCATATATGGCTTACTGACGACCTTTCATTAATTGATGTCCGGGATTCATTCCCGCCCGGCGCGGTCCTTTACTGCATGACAACTTCCAGCTCCTCCTGGCTTCCCTTCTGGCTTCGCCGTGTCTTGCGTCCTTTGCTGGACCCCTATCGCCGCTACCGCCATGCGCGTTACATCCATGCCGGACGCATCGTCGTCGGCCTGCTGGTGTCGATTCTGCTGACCACGGGGATCAACTTGCCGCACGGTGAGTGGGCCTCGGTGACCATGCTGATCGTGATCGGCGGTTTGCAGCATCACGGCAATATCGGCAAGAAGTCCGTAGAGCGGGCTTATGGCACGTTGATCGGCGCGGGGCTGGGTCTGGCGGTGGTCTGGCAGCAGGACTATTTCGAACTGCCGCTGCTGACGTATCTGATGATGTCGCTGGCCTGCGGATTCTTCGCTTATCACGCCATCGGCAAGGGCGGCTATACCGCGCTGCTGTCGGCCATCACGCTGTTTATCGTCGCCGGGCATGGCGACAATCCGCTGAGCGACGGCCTGTGGCGCACGGTGGATATCCTGATCGGCATCATTCTGGCGCTGGCGTTCTCCTTCGCCCTGCCGCTGTACGCCACGTTTTCCTGGCGTTACAACCTGGCCAGCGGTTTGCGCGATTGCGCCAAGGTCTACGGGCGGATCAATCAGGGGCAGCCCATCACTGCCGACGAACACCTCAAGCTGATGGCGCGCTTGAACACCACCATGCTGCAACTGCGCTCATTGATGCCTTCGGTGTCCAAGGAAGTGCGGATTTCCATGGTCGAGCTGGACGCCATCCAGGGCCATTTCCGCATGTGCCTGAGCACTCTTGAAATCCTTTCCAACATTCGCCCTGCAGACCTCGATCAAGTGGCTGGCGAAGAATGGAAAGCGCGGCTGGATGCCGAATACCGCCAGACCCGGCGCCAGTTGATCGGTATGGCGCGGGCGCTGCAAACCGGCGCTACCGAACGTCTGGATCGTAAAAACGATGCCAGCACACCGTTACCGATGCCGAGCAGTCCGGTGCCCACTGAATTGACCGGGTATCACCTGTTGATGCTGCAACTGGCGAGCAACCTCGATGGGCTGCAACAGCGCTTGGCCAAGACCGCCAAGCGCTGGAAAATCTGACCAAGCCGCACGCTTTCTTGTAGGAGAAAACTTTGTCTGCCGTACGCCCGCCTGTCCTGGATGAAATAGACCGCCAACTGATCGCAGCCTTGCAGCTCAATGCCCGGGAAAGCGTGGCCATGCTTGCCCGGCAACTGGGCATCGCCCGCACGACCGTGACCTCGCGCCTGGCGCGCCTGGAAAGTGCCAAGGTCATCACCGGTTACGGCGTGCGTTTGAGTCAGCGGGTGGTGGATGGCGGCTTGCAGGCTTATGTCGGGATTACCGTGCAGCCGCGCTCCGGCAAGGAAGTCTTGCGCCGCCTCAGCACCCTCGCTCAGGTGCAGCAGCTGTGTGCGGTCAGCGGCGAATTCGACTACGTGGCCTGGCTGCGCACCGAATCACCGGAACAACTGGACCAACTGCTGGACCTGATCGGCAGCATCGATGGCGTCGAGAAAACCACCACCTCGATCATTCTCAGCAGCAAGATTGATCGTGGCCAGCCTCTGGCTTGAACTGTAGAAGGGGATTTATTCCCGAAAGCGTCGGATCAGGCAACACAGGTGATTGAGTTGCCGAGGCCTTCCCGGATAAATCCGGTCCCACAAAAAATCTCGCCATTTCAAAACATCGATGTGATTGTTCGGCTCGTCACATCGCGCAAAACCACTGCATAACGACGACACTTTGCGTCTTATTAACGCCTCAACTCTTGACTAGACTGTCTGCTTTCTCGTCCAGGCAAAACAAGGTCAGTCATGAACAACAATCGCCATCCTGCAGACGGTAAAAAACCGATCACGATTTTCGGTCCGGATTTCCCCTTTGCCTTCGACGACTGGATCGAGCATCCGGCCGGGCTGGGCAGTATTCCGGTGGAAAATCACGGTGCCGAAGTGGCGATTGTCGGTGCCGGCATTGCCGGACTGGTCGCGGCTTATGAACTGATGAAGCTGGGCCTCAAACCGGTGGTGTACGAAGCCTCGAAGATGGGCGGCCGCTTGCGCTCCCAAGCGTTTGAAGGCACCGAAGGGATCATCGCCGAGCTGGGCGGCATGCGCTTTCCGGTGTCCTCCACGGCGTTCTATCACTATGTCGACAAGCTCGGACTGGAATCCAGGCCCTTTCCAAACCCGCTGACCGCTGCGTCCGGCAGCACCGTTATCGATCTGGAAGGCACCACCTATTACGCACAGAAACTGTCGGACTTGCCCGCGCTGTTTCAGGAGGTCGCTGACGCCTGGGCGGACGCGCTGGAAGAAGGGTCGGGTTTCAAGGATATCCAGCAAGCCATTCGCGACCGCGATGTGCCGAGGCTCAAACAACTGTGGAACACCTTGGTGCCGCTGTGGGATGACCGCACGTTCTACGATTTTGTCGCCACTTCCAAGGCGTTCGCCAAGCTGTCGTTCTACCATCGCGAAGTGTTCGGCCAGGTCGGTTTCGGTACCGGCGGCTGGGACTCGGACTTCCCCAACTCGATGCTGGAAATCTTCCGCGTGGTGATGACCAACTGCGACGATCACCAACATCTGATTGTCGGCGGCGTCGAGCAAGTGCCGCTGGGGATCTGGAAGCACGTTCCGGAGCACTGCGCATACTGGCCGGAAGGCACCAGTCTGGCGACGCTGCACCACGGCGCGCCGCGTACCGGGGTCAAACGCATTGCCCGCGCTGAAGATGGCCGCTTGGCGGTTACCGACAACTGGGGCGACACCCGCCATTACGCGGCGGTGCTGACCACGTGCCAGAGCTGGCTGTTGACCACCCAGATCGAGTGCGAAGAGAGCCTGTTCTCGCAAAAAATGTGGATGGCCCTGGACCGCACGCGCTACATGCAGTCGTCGAAAACCTTTGTCATGGTGGACCGGCCGTTCTGGAAAGACAAAGACCCGGAAACCGGCCGCGACCTGATGAGCATGACGCTGACGGATCGCCTGACGCGCGGCACATACCTGTTCGATAACGGCGACGACAAGCCCGGCGTGATCTGCCTGTCGTATTCGTGGATGAGCGACGCGCTGAAGATGCTGCCGCAGCCCATCGAAAAACGCGTGAAGCTGGCGCTCGATGCGCTGAAGAAGATCTACCCTAAAGTGGACATCGCGGCGCGGATCATTGGCGACCCGATTACCGTGTCCTGGGAAGCCGATCCGCATTTCCTCGGCGCGTTCAAAGGCGCATTGCCGGGGCATTACCGCTATAACCAACGCATGTACGCGCACTTCATGCAGCAGGACATGCCCAGCGAGCAGCGCGGCATGTTCATCGCCGGCGACGACGTTTCCTGGACGCCGGCCTGGGTTGAAGGCGCGGTACAGACCTCGCTGAATGCGGTGTGGGGCATCATGACCCACTTCGGCGGCAAGACTCACGCAGCAAATCCCGGTCCTGGCGATGTGTTCCACGAGATAGGCCCCATCGCCCTGGCCGATTGAACAGGAGGCATGAAGCCATGCACATCGCGCTCTATCAATGCACGCCGCTGCCGCTGGATATCAACGGCAACCTGCAACGACTGGATCTCCAGGCCCGGGAAGCCGCGAGCCAGGGCGCAGATTTGCTGGTCTGCCCGGAAATGTTCCTTACCGGCTACAACATCGGTGCCCAGGCGGCCGGCGCACTGGCACAGCCTTGCGATGGCTTCGCGGCCGCGCAAGTCGCGGCCATCGCCCAGGCGAACCACATCGCCATCCTTTACGGATATCCCGAGCGCAACGCCAGCGACCAGATTTACAACTCGGTGCAGTTGATCGACGCCCACGGCAAAAGTCTGTGCAATTACCGTAAGACGCATCTGTATGGCGAGCTGGATAAGTCGATGTTTGCTGTCGGAGAAGATCGATTCCCGGTGGTGGAACTCAACGGTTGGCGGCTTGGCTTGCTGATCTGCTACGACGTCGAATTCCCCGAGAACACCCGCCGCCTGGCGCTGGCGGGGGCCGAAGTGATTCTGGTGCCCACCGCGAACATGGCGCCGTATGACTTTGTCTGCGAAGTGACGGTCCGCGCCCGCGCCTACGAAAACCAGTGTTACGTGGCCTACGCCAACTATTGCGGCAGTGAAGGCGCTATTCATTACTGCGGCCTGAGCAGCATTTGCGCACCGGACGGCAGCCGCCTGGCAGTCGCAGGCCGGGTTGAAGAACTCATCAGCGGCAAGCTGGATCGGCAATTGATGACGGATTCCAGGGCAATCAATACCTATTTCAATGATCGACGGCCAGGGTTGTATGTGGGGTTGGGTGAGGGTTAAAGGTCGCCACAGATCCGTGGGAGCAAGCTTGCTTGCGAAGGCAATAGTCCAGACGACGGGAATGTAGTGGATGTGTGACCTTGCCCCTGAAAAACGTATCCCTTGCCAGGTGTCTCAATAGCCGCAAGGATACGACATGACTAAGTCCAAGACAGACCGCGTTAAATACACCCTCGAGTTCAAGCTTGAGGCCG
>NZ_JAFCXH010000023.1:0-99893 GCF_049898225.1 Pseudomonas sp. DSP3-2-3
TCCGTTATTACAACTATGATCGAATCAAGATGAAGCTGGGCGGGCTAAGCCCTGTAGCGTACAGGGCCCAGTCCGCGATAGCCTAATCAACAGCTGTCCAACTTTTGGGGCGCACTTCATCTGTCGCGGTTGATATTGGCTTCGCGAGCAAGCTCGCTCCCACAAGACCTTACAACGACCCAAACACCTTCTTCGCCAGGCTCGTCGCCGCCGCAGCCGGGTTGGCGCGGATGGTTTCTTCTTGTTTGGCGATCATTTCGAACAAGCCGTTGAGCGCCTGTTCGGTCACGTAGCCTTCGATGTTCGAGCTTTTGGCATCCAGAACGCCCAGCGTCGCGGCTTGACCGGCGAACGAGTTGTACTTCTGTGCGAGCCCGACCTTGTCTGTAGCTTGTTTGACGATAGGCAGGAACCTGGCGCGGATCTGCTCGCGACTGGTGCTGTTCAGGTATTGCGTGGCCGAATCCTTGCCGCCGCCGAGGATGCCCTTGGCGTCAGCCACGGTCATCTTTTTCACGGCATCCACCAGCAACGTCTGGGCTTGCGGCATCGCGGCTTCAGCGGCCTGGTTCATGCTGGTTTCCAACTGGTCGACCTGCGCGCCCATGCCGAACTGTTTCATTTTCTTCGCAACCTTGCCCAGACTCCCCGGTAGTTCAATGCGAACATCCTGGTTGTTGCTGAAACCACCGGGCTTGCCCAGTTGCTTGACCGCAATCTGCGCGCCTTGGGTCAGCGCGTCCTTGAGACCGCCGGTTGCATCCGCCTGGGACAGATCGTTCAAGGATGCGGCAAAAACGTTGGCCGACAGCAGCAAGCCTGCGCACAGGCTGGCAATGGTAAACGGGGAGCGAAGCATGGCAGCATCCTTTTCAAGGGGAATCTTGGCAGCAGCGCCGGTTCGAACCGGCGCTTGTTGCGCGAATTTAGCGGATTTCCTCAGCCGGGTCAGCTTCGGTTATATCTTCGTTGCGATGCAAGGCGACCTGGCGAATTGACAGCCGAATTTCCGCGGGCAGCACACGCTTCGCTGCGCCTTCAGCCAGTTCCCCCAACAGCGGGTGATAGCTGAGCTTGCCGTTGGCATCCTTGCGCAGGACGCCCAGGTCCAGCAGGGTCTGGATGAAGTGGCGGAACAGGCTCTTGTCGAAAAACTCCGGCGCATTCAGGCCATGCAGGATCGACAGTCGTTGCGCCATCACCGTACACAGGTCTTCCAGTTCTTCGGCGCTCAGGGTGTTCTGGCCGCTGTTGAGCAACAGCGAAGTGGCCATGTAGAAGCGCTGCAACGTCTGGGCAATCGCCCGCGACAGCAGGGTCAGCAGCACGAACTCGCGGGAGCTCGGCGCAGGCCGCAGAAACACGTCATTTTCGAAACGCAGCAGACCTTGCTCGACGAACGCTTCCAGCCATTGATCGACCACCGCATCCAGCTCTTCCAGCGACCAGCGGATGAACAACTCCGATTGCAGGTATGGATAGAGCGCACGGGTGTAGCGCAGCAGCAGTTCGCGGGTCATGCGCGACGAGCTCTGGAAGAAGCTGGCCAGCAATGAGGGCAGGGCGAAAATATGCAGCACGTTGTTGCGGTAATAAGTCATCAGGACTGCGTTCTGTTCATCCAGATACAGAATCTTGCCCAGCGCGTCCTTTTGTTCCGAGAGCAGATCCATGCCTTTCACGCGTTCGATCAACGCGCGACCGTCACCTTCGGGCAGCGTGGTGTGCGGCGAATACGGCACCCGGCGCAGCAATGTCAGATAGAGATCCAGCACGCGGGCCATGGCCTGATCGTCCAGCGCCAGGCGTTGCGTCGACAGCAGGGCCAGCGCCACCAGATTGACCGGGTTGATGGCGGCGGCTTCGTTCAGGTGGCGGGCAACGCGTTCCCCCAGGCGATTGGTGGTTTCGTTGAGCCATGCGGGGCGAAACTGCGGCCCCAGCTCCTGCGTGCGCCAGTCCGCTTGTTCCGAGTCGAGAAACTCCGCGAGTTTGATCGGCTCACCGAAGTTGACAGATACCTGGCCGAAGCGCTGCTTGAGCGCGCCAATCACCTTGAAGATGTCGAAAATCGACTCCTTCTTCTTGGTCGCGCCACGCAGTTCGCCCAGATACGTGCGGCCTTCGAGCACCCGCTCGTAACCGATATACACCGGCACGAATACGATGGGCATCCGCGAATTGCGCAGGAAGCTGCGCAAGGTGATCGCCAGCATGCCGGTCTTGGGTTGCAGCATACGACCGGTGCGGGAACGCCCGCCCTCGACGAAGTATTCGACCGGGAAACCTTTGGTGAACAAGGTATGCATGTATTCGTTGAACACCGAGGTGTACAGAGGGTTGCCCTTGAAGGTGCGGCGCATGAAAAACGCGCCGCCCCGGCGCAGCAGGCTGCCGATCACCGGCATGTTCAGGTTGATACCGGCGGCGACATGCGGTGGCGTCAGGCCGTTACGGAACAGCAGGTACGAGAGCAGCAGGTAATCGATATGGCTGCGGTGGCAAGGCACATAGATGATTTCATTGCCTTGGGCGACGTCCTGCACGCCTTCGATATGGCTGACCTTCACGCCATCGTAGATCTTGTTCCAGAACCAGCTCAGCACCACTTCGAGAAAACGAATCGCCGAATAGGTGTAGTCCGAAGCGATTTCGTTGCCGTAGCGCAGGGCTTGCTCGCGAGCCTTGTCGACGGGGATTTTCTCGCGTTCCGCTTCATCCAGAATCGCCTGCTTGACCAGCGGCTCGTCCAGCAGCCCCTTGACCAGATTGCGCCGGTGCGACACATCCGGGCCGATGACGGCGGTCTTCAGGTTGCGAAAATGCGTGCGCAGCAGGCGCTGGGTCATGCGCAGGGTCAGCTCGTGGCCCTTGTTCTCGTTGATCAGGTCGCGCAGATGGATCGGTGCGGAAAACTGCACCCGGGTCTTGCGCCCCAGAATCAGGATGCTGACCAGCCGCCGTAGCCGTCCGGTGACCGCCCAGCTATCGGCAAATAACAGTTTCCACGGGCTCGATTCACGATCCGGCGACTGGCCCCAGAACACGCTGACCGGAATGATCTGCGCATCCTCGGCAGCATTCTGGCTTACAGCGCTGATCAAACGTTCCAGCGTCGGCGGCGCGCCGCTCTTGTCCTGACGGCCCAGCCAGTCCGGGCCTGGCGTCAGGTAGAAGAACGCCGCTGGCTCGACCAGCTCGCCCAGCGATACCGACAATACGGGCCGAGGCAATCCCGCCTTGCGGCACTCGGTGTCGATCACCGCCAGATCGCTCAGTGAAGGCGATTGCAAGGCGTAGAACACCGGGCGACTGCGGTCGAGATTGAGGGTGAATGACGATTGATTAATGGTCTCGGAGCGCACCCAGAGATACAACAATCGGCGCAGCGTGCCGAACACAAGACGGCGGAACGGAGAGCGGGTCATACGGCTTCTGCTGAAAAGGGGCGGAGCCCACGAGGGCGCCAGTTTGCCGTATCTGGCGGGGATGGGCAAAAGGGCAGAGAAAGGCAGCCCGTTGGAGCGCACTTCAGATCCCTGTGGGAGCCGAGCTTGCTCGCGAAGGCGTCAGGTCTGGCAGTAAAGTAGTTGGCTGAAAGCAGCGCATAAGCATCTGACCGATGAGGACCCCGTGGGACCGGCTTTAGCCGGGAAGAGGCCGGTTCAGTCACTGCATATCGTCGTTAGAAAGACCGCCTTCCCGGATAAAGCCGGTCCCACGCAGCCTGCACCGGTCATGTATCACGCCGTATGCCAGACAATCTCCTCCTCGCCATCTACGCTGATGCGGATCCAGCGGTCGGCGGTTTCGTCGCTTTCTTCTTCAACCCAGGTGCCGGGCGCGCAGCGGACTTCGACTTTCAGGGCCGCGAAGGCAGCGCGGCCGCAGGCGATGTCGTCTTCCCAGGGAGTCTGGTTGCTTTCCAGGAACAGGCTGTTCCATTTGCCGACAGCCTTGGGCAGCCAGGTCACGGGCACGTTGCCGGCCGTGCATTTCCAGGTCTGGCCTTTCTGTACCCAGTCGGTGCAAGGGCCGATGGCTTCGCTGAGCCAGGTAGCAACGGCCTTGTAGTCGACGTCAGCGTCTTTCAGGTAAATCTCGATGTCGGGTTGGCGCATGGATGCCTCGTCAGAAATTGAAAAAATCCATTCGCGGATTCAGTCGAGCGCCTCGCCAATGCAAGGCAGCTTCATTGGGGTCGTTATTGGCGCACGAAATAATCGTAGCGCATGGAAACCGTGACTTCGAACGGTTCGGCCTGTTCGATGACATTGGCCCGCCGTTCCGCGCTGGCGCGCCAGCCGTGGGGCGTCATGGCCAGCAGGTTGGCGCGGGCCTGACCGTCGATCAGGCTCAATGTGAAGCGCAGGGTTTCGCTGTGCTCCAGCTGCATGCCTTCAGGAACCAGGGCCAGATGCTTGTCATCAGCATAGTCACGCACTTCGTCATACAAGCGTTCGCGCAACTCCATCAAATGCTCGCTGGTCGGACCGACGCGCATCAGCCCGCCGCCCGGCGCCAACAAGCGTTTGGCTTCGTTCCAGTCCAGTGGGCTGAACACGCTGGCGAGGAACTGACAGCTGGCGTCCGGCAATGGCACGCGCGCCATGCTGGCGATCAACCAGGTCAGCTGCGGATCACGACGGCAGGCGCGTTTGACCGCTTCCCGGGAAATATCCAGGGCATAGCCATCGGCTTGCGGCAGGGCGGCGGCGATTTGCGCGGTGTAATAACCCTCGCCACAACCGATGTCCAGCCAGCGTGCCGGGGCCCGTTCGGCGGCCAGCTCCGCCAGGCGTTTCGCCACTGGCGCGTAATGCCCGGCGTTGAGAAAGTCCCGCCGCGCCTCGACCATGGCCTGATTGTCGCCAGGATCGCGGCTGTTCTTGTGCTGCACCGGCAACAGGTTCAGATAACCCTGGCGCGCGCGGTCGAAACGATGATTCGCCGGACACGCCACGCCGTTGTCTACCGCACTAAGCGGGCCTGAGCAGATCGGGCAGGTGAGTATCATGCGAGCAGTTTGACCAAGGTCTGGTAGTAGATTTCAGTCAGCACGTCGAGGTCGCTGGCCAGCACGCGTTCGTTGACCTGGTGAATGGTGGCGTTGACCGGCCCCAACTCGACAACCTGGGTGCCCATGGTGGCGATGAAACGACCGTCGGAAGTCCCGCCACTGGTGGACGCCTTGGTTTCGCGACCGGTAACGGCGCGAATGCTGTCCGAAACCGCGTCCAGCAAATCACCCGGTTCGGTCAGAAACGGCAGACCGGACAACGCCCAGTCCACGTGCCATTCCAGGCCATGCTTGTCGAGGATGGTCGCGACCCGCTGCTTCAAGCCTTCGACCGTGGATTCAGTGGAGAAGCGGAAGTTGAAGATCGCCACCAGTTCACCGGGAATCACGTTAGTGGCGCCGGTCCCGGAATTCAGGTTGGAAATCTGGAAGCTGGTGGGTGGGAAGAATGCATTGCCTTCGTCCCAATGCTCGGTGGCCAATTCAGCCAGCGCCGGAGCGGCCAGGTGAATCGGATTGCGCGCCAGATGCGGGTACGCCACGTGGCCTTGTTTGCCGCGCACGGTCAAGGTTGCGCCCAGGGAACCGCGACGACCGTTTTTCACCACGTCGCCGACCAGCGTGGTGCTCGACGGCTCGCCGACGATGCACCAGTCCATGCGTTCGTTACGCGCCTTGAGGATTTCCACCACGGCCTTGGTGCCGTGATGCGCCGGGCCTTCTTCGTCGCTGGTGATCAGAAAGGCAATCGAGCCTTTGTGGTTCGGGTGATCACCGACAAACCGCTCGGCCGCCACCAGCATGGCCGCGAGGCTGCCTTTCATGTCCGCCGCGCCACGGCCGCAAAGCATGCCGTCGGCGTCGATCAAGGCATCGAACGGATCGTTCTGCCAGGCGTTCACCGGCCCGGTAGGTACCACGTCGGTATGCCCGGCGAAACACAGGACCGGACCTTCGGTAGTGCCATGGCTGGCCCAGAAGTTATCCACATCTTCGATACGCATCGGCTCCAGCTTGAAGCCGGCATCGCCCAGGCGTTGCATCATCACTGCCTGACAGTCGGCATCGATAGGCGTCACCGACGGACGACGGATCAGATCGCAGGCGAGTTGAAGAGTAGGCGAAAGGTCGGCTGGGGCCGTCATGTACAGGACTCCGGTGGTATGTCGTAGAGCGCGAAAAGGCGCTTATCTTAAAGCAAAACGGCGACCACAGGCCGCCGTTTAGTCTTGCCTGAGATTTATGTCAAACCGTAGCCGGCTCGGTAATCACCACTGGTTTGGGAAGCGAGGACAGGAAAGCCATGATCAGCGCCGCCAGATACGGCAGCGATTGCACCAGCAGCATGATCACCCAGAAGCGCATGTCGGCGCTCGGCAAGCCCTGCACCAGACAGATACCGGTCGCCGCGCCCCATAACAGCAGCATGATGAACAGTTCTTCCCGGGCTTCGGAAATCGCCACCAGCAGACCATGACTGGCGGCGTTTTTCGGCGTGCGGAAGAACGGAATGCTGGTCGTGAAGAAGCCATACAACACGGCTTTGGCGATGGTGTGGGACAAGGCGAGCCCGGCCAGCGCGGCGTAGAACGCATCCTTGAGGTTGACGCCCACGGCGCGACGGTAAAGGAAGATGATCTTGCCGACCTTGAACACGAACAGCGCCAACGGCGGGATGGCGAAGATCAGCAGCGGCGGGTCGACGCGTTTGGGCACGATGATCATCGCCGACGACCAGAGCAACGCGCCGACGGTGAAGAAGATGTTCATGCCATCAGCGACCCACGGCAGCCAGCCCGCGAGGAAGTGATAGCGCTGGCCGCGCGTCAGTTCGGTGTCCTTGCCGCGCAGCAGGCTCGACGCATGGCGCTTGATGATCTGGATCGCGCCATACGCCCAACGGAAACGCTGCTTCTTGAAGTCGATAAACGTATCCGGCATCAAACCCTTGCCGAAACTGTTGTGCGCATACGCTGCGGAATAGCCCTTTTCAAAGACCCGCAGGCCGAGCTCGGCATCTTCGCAGATGCACCAGTCGGCCCAGCCCAGTTCTTCAAGCACCGAGCGCCGGGTCATGGTCATGGTGCCATGCTGGATGATCGCGTCGCGGTCGTTGCGGGTCACCATGCCGATATAAAAGAAGCCCTTGTACTCGGAATAGCACAGCTTCTTGAAGGTGCTTTCATGCTGATCGCGGTAATCCTGCGGCGACTGCACCACAGCGATTTTCGGGTCGGCGAAGTGCGGCACCATGTATTTGAGCCAGTTGCGGTCGACACAGTAATCGGAATCGATCACGGCAATCACTTCGGCATCCGGCGCGGTGTGCGGGATCAGGTAATTCAGCGCGCCGCCCTTGAAGCCGGCGAGCGGGGCCACGTGGAAAAACTTGAAGCGCGAACCGAGCAGTTCACAGTGGGCCTTGACCGGTTCCCAGACGGCCGGGTCCTTGGTGTTGTTGTCGATCAACAGCACTTCGAAATCCGGATAATCCAGCGCCGCCAGCGCGTTCAAAGTCTGTTTGACCATTTCCGGCGGCTCGTTGTAACAAGGCACGTGAATCGACACTTTCGGGCGGTAGGCATTGTCCGTTTCGACTGGCAGGAATTCGCGTCGCCGCTTGTGAGTCCAGACCGCTTCCGCCAGTTCGTGAGCCTCGGTCAGCAACACGATAAACACGCCAAACGCACCTAAAGCCAGAAGGAATCCGACCAGCAAACTGAACCAGGTGCTGTATTGCTGGCTGTAGTCATAACCGATCCACACCAGCACCGAGCCACAGAGGAAGGCGACAAACGTCAGGAAGGTGCGCCCGCGCTGGCGCAGGGCCGAGCCGTCAATCAACAGCAACGCCAGCGACAACATCGCCAGAACCACCGAACCGATGGCCAGTACGCGCCATTGAGGAATGGCCACCACAGGGCCGTCGAAGTTGAATTTCTGCTGGCGGTTGGCGTTGTACACGCCCCAATACGCGCCCACCGAACCTTCATCGCTGGCTTTCCACGGTTGATCGAAGGCTTCGATCACAAAGTAGTTGTAGCCTTGGCGGTTGAGCTTGTTGACCAGCGTGCGCAGGTAAATCGCCTGGTCGGCCTGGGTTGCGTCAGCACCGCCACGCATCCGCCCGTTGCTCGGCCAGCCAACCTCCGAAAGCAGCAGTGGTTTTTTCGGGAACATCTTCTTGAGTTCCCTGGCGCGGTCGAGGACAAACTGGCCGGACTCGCTCATGGGGATGAATTCCCAGTACGGCAGAATGTGCGCAGCCACCAGATCGACGTGCTTGCCCAGTTCCGGGTATTTCTCCCAGATGTGCCACTGCTCGGAGGTGGTTACTGGCACTTTGACTGCGGCGCGAACCCGATCCAGCAACGCGCTGAGTTCACTGACGGTAATTTCCTCGCGGAACAACGCCTCGTTGCCGACCACCACGCGAACGACGCTGCGCGAGGTATTGGCCAGCTCGATGGCGCGGGTGATTTCCCGCTCGTTGCGTTCAGCGTCCGGGCTGATCCAGATGCCCAGCGTGACCCGCAAACCGAACTCTTCCGCCAGCTTGGGGATATCGCCCAGCGAGCCGTCTACCGAATAGGTACGAATACTGTCGGTCTGCTTGCTCATCAACTCCAGGTCCTGACGCATTTCATCGTCGGACGGGTAAATGCCCTTTTGTGGATTTTGGCCCGAGCGAAACGGCGAGTAGGAGAACCCCGAGATTTGCTCAGGCCAGTCCGGGGCGGTAACCGGGCGATTGATCAGCGCCCAGAAGCCGGTAAACAACGCGGCAATGGCCACGACAACAACAAGATTGAGTCCAAATTTACGCGATGACATAGATGCTTCAGGTTCCAAAGGGTGGAACGGGGAATCGCCGGCGAACGCCCGCTGTCAGGTACTTTGGCAGCTTACGCGTGTTGAAGTTCTTTTCTGGAAATGTTGTAGGAAAATTAACCGCGCGCCGTCGCAGCCGTGGGAGCGGATTTATCCGGGAAGGCGGCATTTTGGGCGACAAAGATGCTGTGGATGTACTGGACTCTTCCCGGATAAATCCGGTCCCACAGGGTTGTCATCGGCTTCGGTTGATCAGCTTTCTGACCAATCACTCGCCACATGGATGCCCTCACCGCCGCAACACCCTATAATGCGCGCCGGTTTTCGGGGTATTGGTCATGAGCACAGAAGATCCACGTTTCGCAGGCGTCGCCCGTTTGTATGGCATCGAGGGCCTGGAACGCCTGCGCGCGGCTCATGTGGCAGTCGTCGGCATCGGTGGCGTTGGCTCCTGGGCGGCGGAAGCCATGGCGCGCTGTGGCGTTGGCGAGATTTCCCTGTTTGACATGGACGACGTGTGCGTCAGCAACAGCAACCGTCAACTGCACGCGCTGGACAGCACAGTCGGCCGCCCCAAGGTTGAAGTGATGGCCGAACGTTTGCGCGCGATCAACCCGGACTGCATCGTGCATGCGGTGGCGGATTTCGTGACCCGCGACACTATGGCCGAATACATCACGTCCGATCTGGACTGCGTGCTGGACTGCATCGACAGTGTCAACGCCAAGGCTGCGCTGATCGCCTGGTGCAAGCGACGCAAGATTCAGATCATCACCACCGGTGGCGCCGGTGGGCAGATTGATCCGACGCAGATTCAGGTCTGCGACCTGAACCGCACCTTCAATGATCCACTGGCGTCCAAGGTCCGTTCGACCTTGCGCCGCGACTATGGCTTTTCCCGCACCGTGACCCGCCATTACAGCGTGCCGTGCGTGTTTTCCTCGGAACAGCTGCGCTATCCCAAGCCTGACGGCAGCATCTGCCTGCAGAAAAGCTTTGTCGGCGACGGGGTCAAGCTCGATTGTGCCGGTGGTTTTGGCGCAGTGATGATGGTGACAGCGACCTTCGGCATGGTTGCGGCGACCAAAGCCGTGGACAAGATCGTGGCGGGAACGCGCCGTCCTTCAGAGCGTGCAAAGCCGGTTTCGGTGCCGCCGCCTCAGCCCGCGACTGCTGCGATCTGATGCATTTTCTGTAAAACAGCGTTAAGCCCGTTACTGCGCGACGGCGACAATTGACGGCTCAAGCCGAGCTGGTTGAACCAGTCCGGCAGATCAACCTGCTGTAACTCCTGCGCCGATAAGCCATTGACCCGCGCCAGTAATACCGCAACCAGACCGCGAATCACCCGGGCGTCGCTGCTGGCGCGAAACTGCCAGCGGCCTTCGCTGAAATCCCCCAGCAGCCAGACCTGGCTTTCGCAGCCGTGAACCAGATTTTCATCGCTTTTTTCTTCGTCGCTCAGCGCTGGAAGGCGTTCGCCCCATTGCATGATCAGGCGCGCACGCTGCTCCCAACCTTGAAGCTGGTTGAAGGTTTCCAGTGCGGTTTGCGCGTCGGCGGGCAGGCTCACTGAAGCAGCTCCAAGGCCTGATCCAGCGCGCTGAAAAATCGCTCCAGATCGTCGGAATCGTTGTACAGCGCCAGGGAAACCCGAATCGCGCCGGGCAGGCCCATGCTCTTGAGCAACGGCATGGCGCAATGATGACCGGCACGCACCGCGATGCCTTGTTCGGTGAGCAAATGCGCCAGATCCGCGTTATGTACGCCGTCGACGACAAAGCTGACCAACGCCAGTTGCGGCGCGCCCAAAATCCGGATGCCATTGCGCTGCTGCAAGCCTTGCAAAAGCATCGCGTGCAGCCGGGCTTCGTGCTCGACCACTGCGGCGTGATCGAGGCCTTGCAGGTAATCCAGCGTCGCACCCAAACCAATGACGCTGGCAATCGGCGGAGTTCCCGCCTCGAAACCCAGCGGGGCAGGGCGGAATTTTGCGTGTTGATAATCCGTTGTCAGGACCATCTCCCCGCCAAACTGCCAGTGATTGAGACGAGGCAAGGCTTCATGACGCCCGTACAACACACCGACGCCTTCCGGGCCATACAGTTTGTGGCTGGAAAATACGTAGAAATCGCAGCCCAGCGCCTGAACATCATGCCGTCCATGGACCACACCCTGAGCGCCATCCACCACCGTCAGCGCGTGGTTGGCCTTGGCCAGCGCCAACAGTTGAGGCAACGGCTGCCAGGCGCCGAGCACGTTGGACAACTGGCTGACAGCCAGCAGTCGGGTGCGCGGGCCGATCAGCTGAGCGGCAGCGTCCAGATCTATCAAGCCATCGGCCGCCAGCGGCAGGATCACCAGCTTCAGATCCCGGCGTTGTGCCAATTGCTGCCATGGCAACAGGTTGGCGTGATGCTCCAGAGCGCTGATGGCGATTTCATCACCTGCTGCGAACTCATGTTCCAGCCCGTAGGCCAGCAGATTGAGCGCCGAAGTTGCGCCATGGGTGAAGATGATCTGCCCGGATTCACTGGCGTTGAGCCAACCGGCGACTTTGCCACGGCTGTCTTCGAACGCCTGGGTGGCATGCGCCCCCGGTAAATGCTGGGCACGATGAACATTGGCCGCGCCGTTGGCGTAGTAATGATTCAAGGCATCAAGCAATGCCTGAGGTTTTTGCGTGGTGGCGGCGTTGTCCAGATAGGTCTGGCCTTGCCGTTGCAGGGCGGCGATGGCTGGGAAGTCAGCGCGCCAAGGGGAAGCGAGGGGCATCGTTTTAGCTCGGTGAATCGGATTCGGCCTGCCGTTAAAGCAGGCGCGAACCCGGACGCGGCATCGATCAGTTGTGAGCGTGCAGCGTTTCGTTCAGCTCGATGGCCGACTTGTGGGTTTTACATTCCACAGCGCCGGTTTGCGAGTTGCGGCGGAACAGCAGGTCCGGTTGACCGGCAAGCTCGCGCGCCTTGACCACTTTGACCAACTGGTTCTTGTCGTCCAGCAGGGCCACTTTGGTGCCAGCGGTCACGTACAGACCGGATTCAACGGTGTTGCGGTCGCCCAATGGAATGCCGATACCGGCGTTGGCGCCGATCAGGCAGCCTTCGCCAACCTTGATCACGATGTTGCCGCCGCCGGACAAGGTGCCCATGGTGGAGCAACCGCCGCCCAGGTCCGAACCCTTACCGACGAAAACACCCGCCGAAACGCGGCCTTCGATCATGCCAGGGCCTTCGGTGCCGCCGTTGAAGTTGACGAAACCTTCGTGCATCACGGTGGTGCCTTCGCCGATGTAAGCACCCAGACGTACGCGAGCGCTGTCAGCGATACGCACGCCGCTCGGCACCACGTAGTCGGTCATTTTCGGGAACTTGTCCACCGAGAACACTTCCAGCAGCTCGCCTTTGAGACGCGCTTCCAGTTGGCGTTCAGCCAGTTCGCCCAGGTCGACAGCGCCTTGGCTGGTCCAGGCCACGTTCGGCAGCAGCGGGAAGATCCCGCCCAGGTTCAAGCCGTGCGGCTTGGCCAGACGATGGGACAGCAGGTGCAGCTTGAGGTACGCCTCAGGCGTCGAAGTCAGTGCCGCGTCTTCGGCCAGCAGGGTTGCAACCAGTGGGTTGTGGCTTTCTGCCAGACGGGTCAGCAACGCGGCCTGAATGCTGTCGACGGACTTCAGCGCGTCGGCCAGCTTCAAGGCCATATCGGTGTTGAAGGTGATTGCCTGGTTACCGCCGGTGTAACCCAGAACCGGGGACACGGCCGCGATCAGCGCGGCGGACGGATTGATCAGCGGCTGGGCGTAAAAGACTTCCAGCCACGTGCCTTGACGATTTTGAGTGCCGACGCCAAAGGCCAGGCTGAACAGGGTAGCGGACATGTGAATACCTCTTACTGATTAAAGGACCATCGATAGCGCTTTGGCTTATCGGATGGCCGCTGCATACAAGTCGGGTTTAAAGCCAATCAGGGTTTTGTCGCCGAGATCGAGCACCGGACGCTTGATCATCGAGGGTTGCGCGAGCATCAGTTCTATCGCTTTGGCCTGGTCGAGATCGGCTTTTTGTCCGTCGTCGAGCTTGCGAAACGTAGTCCCTGCTCTGTTCAGCACAACCTGCCAGCCGTGTTCATTGCACCACTGCGTCAGGTGCTCACGGTCGATGCCGACGGTTTTATAGTCATGAAAATCGTAGCTCACGGCTTTTTCATCGAGCCAGGTGCGCGCCTTCTTCATGGTGTCGCAGGCTTTGATTCCGTAAAGGTGCAACTTGTTGATTTCATCAGCCACGAGCTTGCCCCCTTGGAACGGTGCGAGAAAAAACGGTGACGGATTATGCCATGGACCAGCGGCTTCGGCTGCGACAGGTTGACGGGTTTATTGCAACTTGTCGCCAAAACGCTTGCAATCTGCCTCCGGGAAGAGGCCGCGCGCAGTCTAGGCAGAGGATATTGCAGTTGTGTGATGTGGCGTTTGTGCTGGCCTCTTCCCGGCTAAAGCCGGTCCCACGGTTGGATCGCGTGTGGGACCGGCAGACACCACATCATTTACCGGGTAATGAAATCCCGAATCCGCTCGGCCGCTTCAACGCACTCGGCCAGCGGCGCAACCAGCGCCATGCGTACCCGACCGGCGCCCGGGTTGAAACCGTCCACTTCCCGCGACAGATACGAACCCGGCACCACCGTCACATGCTGCTCGACGAACAGGTCGCGGCAGAACGCGGCGTCATCGGTGCCGACATTCGGCCACAAATAGAAACCGCCGTCGGGACGCTGGACGTCCATCACCGGAGCGAGAATTTCCAGCACGGCGTCGAATTTCTCCCGATACAGCGCGCGGTTGGCACGCACGTGTTCTTCGTCATTCCAGGCAGCGATGCTCGCCAGCTGAGTTTGCACCGGCATCGCGCAGCCGTGGTAAGTGCGATACAGCAGAAAGGCCTTGAGGATTTCCGCATCACCGGCAACAAAACCGGAACGCAGGCCCGGCAAATTCGAGCGCTTGGACAGGCTATGGAACACCACGCAACGTTTGAAATCCTGACGACCCAACGCCACGCACGCGCTGAGCAAGCCGGCTGGCGGGGTTTGTTCGTCGAAATACAGCTCGCTGTAGCACTCATCGGCGGCGATCACGAAATCATATTCGTCAGCCAGCGCGATGAGTTTTTTCAGGGTTTCCAGGGGAATCAGCGCGCCGGTCGGGTTGCCGGGCGAGCACAGGAACAGAATCTGGCAGCGTTTCCAGACATCCGCCGAGACCGCGTCGAAGTCCGGGTTGAAGCCGTTCTTGCTCAGGCACGGCAGGTAATGCGGTTGCGCACCGGCCAGAAAAGCCGCGCCTTCGTAGATCTGATAAAACGGGTTCGGGCTGACCACCAGCGCGTCATCGCCGCGATTGACCACGGTCTGCGTGAACGCGAACAGCGCTTCGCGGGTGCCATTGACCGGTAGCACATTACGCGCCGGATCCAGCCAGCCGCCCGGTACGCCGAAACGCCGCTCGCACCAGCCAGTAATGGATTCGCGCAGTGCCGGGATGCCCAGAGTCGTTGGGTAAACCGCCATCTGGTCCAGATTGTCGGCCAAGGCCTTGGCGACGAATTCCGGTGAGCGATGCTTGGGTTCGCCGATGGACAGCGCGACCGGAAGCTTTTCCGGGTTGGGCGTCACGCTGCCGAGCAGCGCACGGAGCTTCTCGAACGGGTAGGGCTGCAGCAGTTGCATCGCGTTATTCATTGATTTGGTCTCAAGAGCAGGGCGCTCGGATCGGCGAGCGCCATTGAATCGATTCATGAAAAGCGCGGATCAGATGCTGATGCGCCATTCGCCGCCGGGTTCCTGATCGACGCTGAGTTGCTCGACGATTGCGTCCTGCAATTGGCTGCACAGCTGCGGATCGGATAACGGCTGGTTGTTTTCATCGGTGATAAAGAACACGTCTTCCACGCGTTCGCCCAAGGTGGCGATCTTGGCATTCTGCAATGACAGATCGAACTCCAGGAAGATCTTGCCGATCCGCGCCAGCAAGCCGGGGCGATCCGGCGCCGAGAGTTCCAGCACCGTAACCGGACGCTGGGCGTCATTGTGGATGGTGACTTGCGGTGGAAATGCAAAATGCTTGAGCTGGCGCGGCACCCGGCGCTTGATGATTGTCGGGTAATCGTCCGGATTGCGCAGCGCGTCGGTCAGGCCGTCACGAATCTGCTTGATGCGCTCGGGATTGTTGCCAATCGAGCCGCCGTCGTTGTCGAGCACGATATAGGTGTCGAGGGTGAACTTGCTGCTGGAGGTAATAACCCGTGCATCGTGAATGTTCAGGTTCAGCTGGTCCATCGCCGCCACCGTTACCGCGAAGAAGTCGTGCTGGTCGGGTGCGTAGATGAAGATCTGCGTGCCGCCCTCGAACTCGCGCTGGGTGGTTTCCTTGATCAGCACCAACGGGCCACCATCCACCGGCTGCTGCAGGATCGCATCGCTGTGCCACGCCACATCCCCGGCGGTATGCCGCAGGAAATAGTCATCGCCCAGTTGCGCCCAGAGCTGCTCGACGTCGTCCGGGTCGGTGCCGCTGCGCACCAGAATATCCAGCGCGGCGCTTTGCGTGCGGCGGATCTGCTCTTCGCGGTCTACCGGGTTTTCCAGGCCGCGACGCAGGGCGCGCTTGGTTTCGGTGTACAGCTGGCGCAACAGGCTGGCGCGCCATGAATTCCACAGCGTCGGGTTGGTGGCGTTGATGTCGGCCACGGTCAGCACATACAGGTAATCCAGATGGACTTCGTCACCGACGAACTGGGCGAAATCATGGATCACCTGCGGGTCGGACAAATCCTTGCGCTGGGCGGTGGTGGACATCACCAGGTGATTGCTCACCAGCCAGACAATCAACCGGCTGTCCCAGCTCGGCAACTGGTGACGCACGCAGAACGCCTCGGCATCCACCGCGCCCAGCTCCGAGTGGTCGCCGCCGCGGCCTTTGCCGATGTCGTGGTACAAGCCAGCCAGATAGATCAGCTCCGGCTTGGGCAGCTTGCCCATGATCTTGCTGGCCAGCGGGAATTTTTCGGACACTTGCGTGTATTGCAGCTTACGCAAGTGCTTGATGAGGTTCAGGGTGTGCGCATCGACGGTGTAGATGTGGAACAGGTCGTGCTGCATTTGCCCGATGATATGGCCAAATTCCGGCAGATACAGGCCCAGAATGCCGTAGCGGTTCATGCGGCGCAGGTTGCGATGAATGCCGATTTCGCATTTGAACAGCTCGATGAACAGGCTGGTGTTGCGAATATCGTGGCGGAAATCATCGTTGATCAGGTGCCGATGCTCGCGCAATAGCCGGATGGTGTCGGCGCGCACGCCTTTGATTTCCGGATGCTGGGCCATCAGCACGAAGATTTCGATCATGGCGAACGGCGTGCGTTTGAAGACGTTCGGCCGGGTCGCTTCGATGTAGCCATCATGCAACTGGAAGCGCGAATTGAGCGGCTGGGTCACCGCGCCTTCGTCTTCGACCAGAATCACTTCTTCGAAATGCTGGATGATCAGGTCGCTGAGCTCGGCGATGCTCATGACCACGCGATAATACTTTTGCATGAAGCGTTCGATGGCCAGCTTTGCGTCGCTGTCCTGATAACCCAGCAGGGCAGCGATGCTGCTCTGATAGTCGAACAGCAGGCGATCTTCGGAACGGCCGGCCAGCATGTGCAAGGCGTAACGCACTTTCCAGAGAAATTCCTGGGACGAGGCCAGCAGGTTGTTCTCGCTTTCCAGCAGGAAGCCTTCGCCGGCCAGTGCGTGCAGGTTAAGCGTGCCGTACTGGCGACGGGCAACCCACAGGATGGTCTGGATATCGCGCAGACCGCCGGGACCCCCTTTTACATTAGGCTCCAGGTTGTATTCGGTGTCGTTGTACTTGTGGTGGCGGTTTTTCTGCTCGGCGCGTTTGGCGAGGAAAAACTCCTTGCTAGGCCACATTTGCGTGGTGCTGGTGACTTCCAGCATGCGCTGGCGCAGGCGCTCCGGTCCGGCAATGGTGCGACTTTCCATCAGGTTGGTGATCACCGTCAGGTCGGCGCGGCCTTCCTGGGCGCATTCGTCGACCGAACGCACGCTCTGACCGACTTCCAGGCCAATGTCCCACAGCAACGTCAGAAAACGCTCGATGGGCTCGCGGAAGATTTCGTGATCAGCGCTCTCCAGCAGAATCAGCAGGTCGATGTCCGAATAAGGGTGCAGCTCGCCACGTCCGTAGCCGCCGACGGCCAGCAAGGTGATGTCGGCTTCCTCGCTCCAGTCGAAGTGATCCCAGGCCTGTTGCAGGATGTTATCGACAAACCAGGCCCGATCCTCGATCAGTCGGCGGATGTCCCGGCCGGACTTGAAGCGTGCATCGAGCACTTCCCGCGCGTTGCGGATGGCTTTCTTGAAGGCCGCAATAGGGCTCGCCTTCAAGGCCAGTTCGGCCTGGAACTGGCCGCGGTCGAACAAATCGGGATCCACCTGCGGCATGGAACTGCTTTCCTTCTATCTATATCGGGCGAGCTTGAGAATCACAGCATCAGGCTGCTGCTGAGCTTGAAGTGCGCGCAATAGTGTCGTCGCTGCGCAGGGTAAAGATTTCATAGCCGTCAGCGGTGACCAGAATCGTGTGTTCCCACTGCGCGGACAATTTGCGGTCCTTGGTGATCGCGGTCCAGCCATCACCCAGCAGACGGGTTTCGGCGCGGCCCTGGTTGATCATCGGCTCGATGGTGAACGTCATGCCTTCCTTCAACTCCATGCCATCGCCGGCCTTGCCGTAGTGCAGGACCTGAGGCTCCTCATGGAAGACCTTGCCGATGCCGTGCCCGCAGTATTCGCGGACCACGGAAAAACCACTCTTCTCGGCGTGCTTCTGGATGACTTCGCCGATATCACCCAAACGAGTGCCGGGACGCACGATTTCGATGCCTTTATACAGGCATTCCTGCGTGATTTTCGACAGGCGCTCGGCCCACTCTGGCACTTTGCCAACATGGAACATCTTGCTGGTGTCGCCGTGGTAGCCGTCCTTGATGACGGTGATGTCGATGTTCAGCACATCGCCGTTCTTCAGTGGCTTGTCATTGGGGATGCCATGGCAGACCACGTGGTTGATCGAGGTGCAGATCGATTTTGGATAGCCCTTGTAGTTCAGGGGCGCAGGAATGGCTTTCTGCTCGTTGACGATAAAGTCATGGCAGATGCGGTCCAGCTCTTCGGTCGTAACGCCAGGCTTGACGTAAGCACCGATCATTTCCAGGACGTCGGCAGCCAGGCGGCCGGCGATACGCATCTTTTCGATGTCTTCAGGGGTTTTGATGGTGACTGTCATACGAACTCTCTCGGCACGGCAAGCGTGCAGCTAATACGGAAAGCGGCGATTCTATCAGACCGCCGAAGACCGGGTGATCATGGCTTCCTATATAGGGGCGCGAAGCCACTAATAAAAGTGTGTGAGAACAAGCGCTTGATCCGGGTTTCGTTATCTGAACTTTTATGATATAAAATGCGCCGCTTTCCGGGGTATGCCCCGCAAGCCCAAACCCACACACGTGTCGACACGATGACCTGGGTGCCTTCGGCTCGAAGCCGCTGGTTGGTCATTGGGATACGTGGAGGCCTAACCCGACTTATCAAGGAACTATCATGTCCCAAGTCAATATGCGCGATATGCTGAAGGCCGGTGTGCACTTCGGTCACCAAACCCGTTACTGGAACCCGAAAATGGGTAAATACATTTTCGGCGCGCGTAACAAGATCCACATTATCAACCTTGAAAAAACCCTGCCAATGTTCAACGAAGCTCTGACTTTCGTTGAGCGCCTGGCTTCGGGCAAAAACAAGATCCTGTTCGTCGGCACCAAGCGTTCGGCTGGCAAGATCGTTGCTGAAGAAGCGGCACGTTGCGGTTCGCCGTACGTCGATCACCGCTGGTTGGGCGGCATGCTCACCAACTTCAAAACCATCCGTCAGTCGATCAAGCGTCTGCGCGAGCTTGAAATCCAGGCTGAAGACGGTACGTTCGCCAAGCTGACCAAGAAAGAGGCGCTGATGCGCACTCGCGATCTGGAAAAGCTGGATCGTAGCCTTGGTGGTATCAAGGACATGGGCGGTCTGCCAGACGCGCTGTTCGTTATCGACGTTGATCACGAGCGCATCGCAATCACCGAAGCCAACAAGCTGGGCATCCCTGTTATCGGCGTAGTCGATACCAACAGCAGCCCGGAAGGCGTTGACTACATCATCCCGGGCAACGATGACGCAATCCGCGCTATCCAGTTGTACATGGGTTCGATGGCTGATGCTGTAATCCGTGGTCGTAACAATGTTGCTGGCGGCACCGACGTTTTCGTCGAAGAAGCTCCAGCTGCAGCAGTGGTTGAAGGCTGAGTAGCTAACGCCTGGCGTTGACTCAGTACGCAGAAAGGGGGCTTGGCCCCCTTTTTGCCACCTCGAAAACCATGTGTCGGCGTGTCCATGACGCGGTTGTCATGTTCGGCTGCCATCCTGTGTTTTCAAGAATTTTGTACGCCCGATCCGTCGGGTGGAATGGTTTAAGACCTATCCAAGAGGATTTTGAAATGGCAGAGATTACTGCAGCGTTGGTTAAAGAACTGCGCGAGCGTACCGGCGAAGGCATGATGGATTGCAAAAAGGCCTTGACCAAGGCTGGCGGCGACATCGAAAAAGCCATTGATGACATGCGTGCTTCCGGCGCGATCAAGGCAGCCAAAAAAGCAGGCAACGTTGCTGCTGAAGGCGCTATCGCAATCAAGGACGACGGCAAAGCTGCCGTCATCATCGAAGTCAACTCGCAGACCGACTTCCTGGCCCTGCAGGACGATTTCAAGGCATTCGTTGCTGCCAGCGTCGAGAAAGCTTTCGCTGACAAACTGACTGACGTCGCTCCGCTGATCGAAGCTCAGGAAGCGGCACGTCTGGTACTGGTCGGCAAGGTTGGCGAAAACGTCAATATCCGTCGTCTGGCCCGTATCGAAGGTGACGTTGTAGGTTCGTACCTGCACGGCAACAAGATCGGTGTAGTTGTGACCCTCAAAGGCGGCACCGTCGAGCTGGCTAAAGATATCGCCATGCACGTAGCGGCAAGCAACCCTGAGTTCCTGCTGCCTTCGGAAGTTTCGGCCGAAGCGATCGAGCGCGAAAAAGGCGTCTTCCTGCAACTGAACGAAGACAAGATCAAAGGCAAGCCAGCTGAAATCGTTGAGAAAATGGTTGGCGGCCGTATCACCAAGTTCCTGGCCGAAGCCAGCCTTGTTGAGCAAGCCTTCGTCAAGAACCCGGAAGTCAAGGTTGGTGAACTGGCCAAGAAAGCCGGTGCTGAAATCGTTTCCTTCACTTACTACAAAGTAGGCGACGGCATCGAGAAGCCAGTTGATAACTTCGCTGACGAAGTTGCGGCACAGCTGGCTGCTGCCAAGCAGTAAGACGGTTTTTTCAACTGTCGCCCCAAAGAGGCTGCCCGCTCACGCGCGCAGCCTCTTTGTCAAAGGCAAAAAGGAAAAGGTATTTGTTTTCCTTGGAGAAGTGGCTTACAAGGCTGCATTCTTCCGACGCTGTAGCAGCGTCAGGCTAGAGTTAGCGCAGGCTTAAAGTGCCAGCACAGATTTTTTTCAGAAAACGCCGCAGGAGAGATTCGCAATGGCTCAGCAGGGCAGTGGTTATCAGGCTCGCTATAAACGCATTCTACTCAAGCTTAGCGGCGAGGCCCTCATGGGCTCGGAAGAGTTCGGCATCGATCCCAAGGTTCTGGATCGGATGGCGCTGGAAGTCGGCCAGCTGGTCGGCATCGGCGTGCAGGTCGGGCTGGTGATTGGTGGTGGCAACCTGTTTCGCGGTGCGGCGCTGAGTGCTGCCGGTATGGATCGTGTTACCGGCGATCACATGGGCATGCTGGCCACTGTGATGAATGCCTTGGCCATGCGCGATGCGCTGGAGCGCGCCAACATCTCGGCTATCGTGATGTCGGCGATTTCCATGGTGGGCGTGACCGACCACTACGACCGTCGCAAGGCCATGCGTCATCTGAACGCCAAGGAAGTAGTCATCTTCGCCGCCGGTACTGGCAATCCGTTTTTCACCACCGATTCGGCCGCGTGCTTGCGTGCGATCGAAATCGATGCCGATGTCGTGCTCAAAGCGACCAAGGTTGATGGTGTCTACACCGCAGACCCGTTCAAAGACCCGCATGCAGAGAAGTTCGATCATCTGACTTACGATGAAGTGCTGGATCGCAAATTGGGCGTGATGGATCTGACGGCAATTTGCCTGTGCCGCGACCACAAGATGCCGCTGCGTGTCTTTAACATGAACAAGCCCGGCGCCCTGCTGAATATCGTACATGGCGGCGCTGAAGGAACCCTGATCGAGGAAGGCCAACAATGATCAACGAAATCAAGAAAGACGCTCAAGAGCGCATGCAGAAATCCCTGGAATCCCTGGCGCACGCGTTCAGCCGGATTCGTACCGGTCAGGCGCACCCAAGCATTCTGGGTGGTGTGATGGTGCCGTATTACGGTGCAGACACCCCGCTGAACCAGGTTGCCAACGTCACCGTCAAAGACTCGCGTACCCTGCAGGTCGTGGCTTTCGAGCGCAACATGCTTGCCGCTGTCGACAAGGCGATCCAGAGTTCCGGCCTGGGTTTCAACCCGACCAACCTGGGTGAGTTGCTGCTGATTTCCATGCCGGCCCTGACTGAGGAAACCCGCAAGGGCTTCACCAAGCAGGCTCGCGAAGCAGCAGAAGACGCCCGCGTTGCCGTGCGCAACATCCGTCGTGATGCCCTGAGTCAGCTCAAGGATCTGGTCAAAGAGAAAGAAATCAGTGAAGACGAAGAGCGTCGTGGTGCTGATGACGTTCAGAAACTGACCGATAAATTCGTCGCTGAAATTGAAGTCGCCGTGAAGCAGAAAGAAGCTGACCTGATGGCTGTATAAGGTTCGGGGCTTTCATGGAAAAGACAAAGCTGGCCGGGCCCTCATCGGTGCCGCGTCATGTAGCGATCATCATGGATGGGAACAATCGCTGGGCAAAGAAACGCCTGCTACCCGGTGTCGCCGGTCATAAAGCAGGCGTCGATGCTGTTCGTGCGGTGATTGAGGTGTGTGCCGAGGCCAAGGTCGAAGTGCTAACCCTTTTTGCGTTCTCCAGTGAGAACTGGCAGCGCCCGGCAGAAGAAGTCGGCGCGCTGATGGAGCTGTTTTTCACGGCCCTGCGCCGTGAGACCCGACGCTTGAATGACAACGCCATCAGCTTGCGGATCATCGGTGATCGTTCGCGATTCCATCCTGAATTGCAGGCCGCCATGCGCGAAGCGGAATTGAGCACGGCGGGCAATGATCGGTTTGTCCTGCAGATCGCCGCCAACTACGGTGGTCAGTGGGATATCGCCCAGGCTGCCCAGCGCCTGGCGCGTGAAGTCCAGGCCGGGCATCTGCAACCTGAAGACATAACGCCGGAGCTGCTGCAAACCTGTCTGGCAACCGGCGATCTGCCGCTGCCGGACTTGTGCATCCGCACCGGCGGCGAGCACCGCATCAGTAATTTTCTGCTTTGGCAGCTGGCGTACGCCGAGCTGTACTTCTCCGACCTGTTCTGGCCGGACTTCAAACACGATGCCATGCGCGCTGCGCTGGCCGATTTCGCTTCGCGCCAACGTCGCTTCGGTAAAACGAGCGAGCAGGTAGAAGCTGGAGCCCGGGCTTAATGCTGAAACAACGGATCATCACGGCACTGATTCTGCTGCCAATCGCACTATGTGGCTTTTTCCTCCTTGAGGGCGCTGGATTCGCGTTGTTCATCGGTCTGGTCGTGGTGCTGGGTGCCTGGGAATGGGCGCGTCTGGCGGGTTTTCCTGCCCAGTCCGCACGAATTGCCTATGCCGTGGCCGTGGCCGCCTTGTTGTTCGTGCTCTATCTGGTGCCCGGCCTTGCGCCATGGGTGTTGGTAGCCGCCGTGCTCTGGTGGGCAGTGGCGACTTATCTGGTGCTGACCTATCCCGCGTCCAGCTCGCATTGGGCAAGTGCCGCCTGCAAGCTGGCGATCGGCCTGTTGATCCTGCTGCCTGCCTGGCAGGGGCTGGTGCTGATCAAGCAGTGGCCACTGGGCAATTGGCTGATCCTTGTGGTGATGGTGCTGGTCTGGGGCGCTGATATTGGTGCGTACTTTTCCGGCAAGGCGTTCGGCAAGCGCAAGCTCGCTCCGAAGGTCAGCCCCGGCAAAAGCTGGGAAGGTGTGTACGGCGGCTTGCTTGCCTGTCTGGTGATTACCGCCATCGTCGGCGTATTTCGCGGCTGGTCGGGTTCGCAGTTCGTGCTGGGACTGCTTGGCGCGGCCATCGTCGTGTTCATTTCCGTGGTGGGCGATTTGACTGAAAGCATGTTCAAGCGCCAGTCCGGCATCAAGGACAGCAGCAATCTGTTGCCCGGGCATGGCGGCGTCCTTGATCGTATTGACAGCCTGACCGCTGCCATTCCTGTTTTCGCTGCGCTGCTGTGGGCTGCTGAGTGGGGCGTCCTGTGAGTGGTCCGCAACTGATTACTATCCTTGGCGCGACCGGATCGGTTGGCCTGAGCACCCTCGATGTCATCGCCCGGCATCCTGATCGTTATCAGGTGTTCGCGCTGACCGGCTTCAGTCGCACCAGCGAATTGCTGGCGTTGTGCATACGGCATACGCCGCGCTTTGCGGTATTGCCGACGCAGGACATCGCTCGCAAGTTGCAGGATGATCTGGCGGCTGCTGGCCTGGACACGCGGGTGTTGGTCGGCGAGCGTGGTCTGTGCGACGTCGCAGCGCACCCGCAGGTTGATACCGTGCTGGCGGCGATTGTCGGTGCGGCGGGGCTGCGGCCAACGCTGGCGGCTGTCGAGGCAGGCAAGAAAGTCCTGCTGGCCAACAAGGAAGCGCTGGTGATGTCCGGGGCGCTGTTCATGCAGGCCGTGCGCCACAGCGGCGCGGTGCTGCTGCCCATCGACAGCGAACACAATGCGATTTTCCAGTGTCTGCCAGTTGATTACGCTCGTGGTCTGGCACCGGTGGGCGTGCGGCGCATTCTGCTGACGGCGTCGGGCGGTCCGTTTCGCGAGACGCCACTGGCCGACTTGCACGATGTTTCCCCTGAGCAGGCGTGCGCTCATCCGAATTGGTCGATGGGACGAAAAATTTCCGTAGACTCGGCAAGCATGATGAACAAGGGTCTGGAATTGATTGAGGCGTGCTGGCTGTTTGACGCGCGTCCTGACCAGATCGAAGTGGTCATTCATCCGCAGAGCGTGATTCATTCGATGGTGGATTACGTCGATGGCTCGGTGATCGCCCAGTTGGGCAATCCTGACATGCGCACGCCAATCGCCCACGCCCTGGCGTGGCCGGGAAGAATCGACTCCGGCGTCGCGCCTCTGGACTTGTTCAGTATTGCGCGGCTGGATTTCCAGGCGCCGGACGAAGATCGTTTCCCTTGCCTGCGTCTGGCTCGGCAGGCGGCCGAGGCGGGTAACAGCGCTCCGGCAATGCTTAACGCTGCCAACGAGGTCGCGGTAGCCGCATTTCTTGATCGGCGCATCCGCTATCCCGAGATCGCGAGTATGATCGATGAGGTTTTGAATCTTGAGCCGGTTGTTGAGCTCGAAGATCTGGCCGCAGTATTTGAGGTTGACTCCAAAGCGCGCGTTCTGGCCGAGCAATGGCTCAGCCGCAACGCGCGATAACAGCACACGCAAGAAAGCACGGACTCAGGCGACGGCAACCGAAAATGCCCGCTGAGTCTGTGACTGGAGAAGGTTGATGAGCGCGCTCTATATGATTGTTGGCACCCTGGTTGCGCTGGGTGTGCTGGTGACCTTTCACGAATTTGGCCACTTTTGGGTGGCTCGGCGTTGTGGCGTCAAGGTTTTACGTTTTTCCGTCGGTTTCGGCATGCCGCTGGTCAAGTGGCATGACCGCAAGGGTACTGAGTATGTGATTGCGGCGATTCCGCTGGGTGGTTACGTGAAGATGCTCGACGAGCGTGAAGGTGATGTCCCGCCTGAGCTTGCCGATCAATCCTTCAACCGCAAGACGGTGTATCAGCGTATCGCCATCGTCATCGCCGGTCCGGTGGCCAACTTTCTGTTGGCCATTGTGTTTTTCTGGGCGCTGGCAATGCTGGGTAGTCAACAGGTGCGGCCGGTTATCGGCGCGGTCGAGGCTGGCAGCATCGCGCAAAAAGCCGGACTGACTGCCGGTCAGGAAATTGTCGATGTTGACGGCGAACCCACGAATGGTTGGTCAGCGGTCAATCTGCAGTTGGTGCGGCGTCTGGGTGAAAGCGGCACCATCGCCCTGAAAGTGCGCGAACAAGGTTCGACAGTCGACTCGCCGCGTCAGCTCGCGCTGGATAACTGGCTCAAAGGCGCCGACGAGCCTGATCCGATCAAATCCCTGGGGATTCGCCCGTGGCGTCCGGCCCTTCCGCCAGTATTGGCCGAGCTGGACCCGAAAGGCCCGGCCCAGGCCGCAGGACTGAAGACCGGTGATCGGCTGCTGGCCCTGGATGGTCAACCGTTGACCGAGTGGCAGCAGGTGGTTGATCGGGTGCGCGAACGCCCTGAAGCGAAGATTTCCCTGCGCGTCGAGCGTGATGGCGCGCAAATGGATGTTCCATTGACCCTGGCGACACGTGGCGAAGGCAAGGCCGCCGCCGGTTACCTGGGTGCTGGAGTCAAGGGTATCGACTGGCCGCCGGAGATGTTGCGCGAAGTCAGTTACGGTCCGTTGGCCGCCGTGGGCGAGGGCGCGAAGCGTACCTGGACCATGAGTGTGCTGACCCTCGATTCCCTCAGGAAAATGTTGTTCGGCGAGCTATCTGTAAAAAACTTGAGTGGACCGATAACCATTGCTAAAGTGGCGGGCGCTTCGGCCCAGTCGGGCATCGGTGATTTCCTGAATTTCCTTGCTTATCTGAGCATAAGCCTGGGTGTTCTCAATTTGCTGCCTATTCCCGTATTGGACGGGGGGCATTTGTTGTTTTATCTGATCGAGTGGGCGCGTGGTCGTCCCCTTTCGGAAAAGGTTCAGGGTTGGGGGGTTCAGATCGGTATAAGTCTGGTGGTGGGTGTTATGTTGCTCGCGCTGGTCAACGATCTGGGTCGACTGTAAAGCTTCATTGAGTTGCGAATCTGCCGCATTTTGCGGCAGTTTGTTTATTGCCAGTTGGAATAAGAAAGGACTTCATGAAACGTCTGCTGCTAACTGCGGTTCTTGCCGCACTGATGATCGCCGAAGTTCACGCTGAGTCCTTCACCATCTCCGATATCCGTGTCAATGGCCTGCAGCGGGTTTCCGCTGGCAGTGTATTTGGTGCGCTGCCGCTGAACGTTGGCGAGCAAGCGGATGATGGTCGTCTGGTCGATGCCACTCGCGCGCTGTTCAAGACTGGGTTCTTTCAGGACATCCAGGTGGGCCGTGACGGGAATGTGCTGGTTATCAGTGTTGTCGAGCGCCCGTCTGTGGCGAGCATCGAGATCGAAGGCAACAAAGCCATCTCTACCGAAGACCTGATGAAAGGTCTGAAACAGTCAGGTCTGGCTGAAGGTGAGATCTTCCAGCGCGCAACCCTTGAGGGTGTGCGTAACGAGCTGCAACGTCAGTACGTTGCCCAAGGCCGTTACTCCGCTGAAGTGGCTACCGAAGTCGTTCCTCAGCCGCGCAACCGCGTTGGTTTGAAGATCAACATCAATGAAGGCACCGTCGCTGCTATCCAGCACATCAACGTGGTGGGTAACACGGTGTTCCCTGATGAAGACCTGATTGGTCTTTTCGAGCTCAAGACCACCAACTGGCTTTCCTTCTTCAAGAACGACGACAAGTACGCCCGTGAGAAACTCTCCGGCGACCTCGAACGTCTGCGTTCCTACTACCTCGATCGCGGCTATATCAATATGGATATCGCTTCGACCCAGGTATCGATCACGCCTGACAAGAAGAACGTGTACATCACGGTCAACGTCAATGAAGGCCAGAAATACAGCGTCAAATCCGTCAAGCTGAGCGGCGACCTCAAGGTGCCGGAAGATCAGGTCAAATCCCTGCTGCTGGTCAAGCCGGGCCAGGTCTTCTCCCGCAAGGTCATGACCACCACTTCCGAACTGATCACCCGTCGTCTGGGTAACGAGGGTTACACCTTCGCCAACGTCAACGGCGTCCCAACGCCGCACGACGAAGACCACACGGTTGATATCACCTTCGTGGTGGACCCGGGCAAACGTGCCTACGTGAACCGCATCAACTTCCGTGGCAACACCAAGTCTGCGGACGAAGTGCTGCGTCGCGAAATGCGTCAGATGGAAGGCGGCTGGGCTTCGACCTACCTGATCGACCAATCGAAAACCCGTCTTGACCGTCTGGGCTTCTTTAAAGAAGTGAACGTCGAAACCCCGCCTGTGCCGGGTACCGACGATCAGGTAGACGTCAACTACGCGGTTGAAGAGCAAGCGTCCGGTTCGATCACCGCCAGCGTCGGTTTCGCGCAGAGCGCCGGTCTGATCCTCGGTGGTTCGATCAGCCAGAACAACTTCCTCGGTACCGGTAACAAGGTCAGCATCGGCTTGACCCGCAGCGAATACCAGAGCCGCTACAACTTCAGCTATGTCGATCCGTACTGGACTGCTGACGGCGTGAGCCTGGGTTACAACGCGTTCTATCGCACGACCGATTACGATGACCTCGACGTCGACGTGGCAAGCTATGCCGTTGACAGCCTGGGTGCTGGCATCAGCATGGGCTACCCGATCAACGAAACATCGCGCCTGACCTTCGGCTTGACTGTTCAGCAGGATGAAATCAAGACCGGAACCTATACCGTTGATGAGATTTTCGACTTCGTTGACCAGGAAGGCGACAAGTACCTGAACTTCAAGGCGTCTGCTGGCTGGTCCGAGTCCACCTTGAACAAAGGCGTACTGGCGACTCGCGGTCACTCGCAAAGTCTGGTACTGGAAACCACTTTGCCGGGCAGCGACCTGTCGTTCTTCAAGCTTGATTATCGCGCACAATATTTCCACCCGATCACCGACAACTACACCCTGCGTCTGCACACCGAGCTGGGTTATGGCGACGGTTATGGTTCGACCTCCGGTCTGCCGTTCTACGAGAACTACTATGCCGGTGGCTTCAACTCGGTACGTGGCTTCAAGGACAGCACCCTGGGTCCGCGCAGCACACCAAGCAGCGGCACCAAGCCGGGCACACTTGCTGATCCGGACCAGGATCCACTGCCGTTCGGCGGTAACGTGCTGGTCCAGGGTGGCGTAGAGGTTATGTTCCCTCTGCCGTTCATCAAGGATCAACGTTCCCTGCGCACTTCGCTGTTCTGGGACGTGGGTAATGTCTTCGACAGCAATTGCGATTCTGCCAAGACGCTTAACGGCAAAAAAGTCGAGTGCAACAACGTCGACCTTTCCGGTCTGGCTAGCTCCGTCGGCGTAGGCGTCACCTGGATCACTGCGCTTGGCCCGTTGAGCTTCGCTCTGGCGATGCCGATCAAGAAGCCGGACGACAACACCGAAACTCAAGTATTCCAGTTCTCCCTTGGTCAGACCTTCTAAGGGTCTGGTCTTAGCTAATGACAACGAATTCCGTAGGAGTAGATCGTGCGTAAGTTGACTCAATTGGTACTGCTGGCAACTGTTCTTGTTGCAAGCCCGGCGTTTGCCGACATGAAAATCGCTGTTCTGAACTATCAGATGGCTTTGCTGGAATCTGACGCGGCCAAGAAATACGCCGTTGACGCAGAGAAGAAGTTCGGTCCGCAACTGACTAAACTGAAGTCTCTGGAAAGCAGCGCCAAAGGCATCCAGGATCGTCTGGTCAGCGGTGGCGACAAAATGGCCCAGCCTGAGCGCGAGCGTCTTGAGCTTGAATTCAAGCAAAAGGCTCGTGACTTCCAGTTCCAGTCCAAGGAGCTGAACGAAGCCAAAGCCGTTGCTGACCGCGAAATGCTCAAGCAACTCAAGCCAAAGCTGGATCAGGCTGTAGAAGAAGTGATCAAGAAAGGCGCTTTTGATCTGGTCTTCGAGCGTGGTGCTGTGATTGACGTCAAACCTCAGTACGACGTGACTCGCCAGGTCATCGAGCGCATGAATCAGCTGAAGTAAGTCATGACCGTATCCATCAAGCTCGGCCAATTGGCCGAGTTCCTGGGTGCCACCCTGCGTGGTGCCGAGGATAAAGAAATAACCGGGCTGGCCACTTTGCAAGAGGCCGGCCCTGGTCATGTCAGCTTCCTGGCAAATCCGCAATACCGTAAATTCCTCGCCGACACCCACGCGTCTGCCGTGCTGCTAAAGCCTGCGGATGCGGAGTTGTTCGTCGGGGATGCGTTGCTGGTCCCAGACCCTTATCTGGCCTATGCACGAATTTCTCACTTGTTCGACCCCAAGCCCAAGGCTGTACCCGGTGTGCATCCAACGGCCATCGTCGCGGCGGATGCGTTCGTCGATGCCGCTGCCAGTGTTGGCGCGTTCGCCGTCATTGAAAGCGGTGCGCGGATTGCGGCCGGTGTAACCATTGGCGCGCATTGCTTCATCGGTGCCCGTTGTGAAATCGGTGCCGGCGGCTGGCTCGCCCCACGGGTTACGCTTTACCACGATGTGCGCATTGGTGAGCGCGTGGTCATTCAGTCGGGCGCGGTGCTGGGCGGTGAAGGATTTGGCTTCGCCAATGACAAAGGTATCTGGCAGAAGATCGCTCAGATTGGCGGTGTTCTGGTAGGCGACGACGTGGAAATTGGCGTGAATACCGCCATCGACCGTGGCGCGCTGGCCGATACCCGCATCGGTAATGGCGTGAAGCTGGACAACCAGATCCAGATTGCCCATAACGTGCAAATTGGCGATCACACCGCGATGGCCGCCTGCGTGGGGATCTCGGGAAGCACAAAGATTGGCAAACATTGCACCCTTGCCGGCGGTGTCGGACTTGTGGGGCATATTGAAATCTGCGACGGCGTTTTCATCACCGGCATGACCATGGTGACGCACTCGATCACCGAACCAGGGGCCTATTCTTCGGGTACGGCGATGCAACCGGCCGCTGAATGGCGTAAAAGCGCAGCACGCATTCGCAAGATCGATGACATGGCTCGCAGGCTGCAAAAGCTGGAAAAGATGGTCGAGGCCGTGACCTCAGGCGTTAATGCTTCATCTGATGGCTGATACTTTTTTCATATCAAGCGTGCACAGCCGATAAATTGCCTCCTTGATTTGCAGAGGAGTGCTGCGCACCCGTCGCGCACTCCCAATCTTTACTACAGGCTTCCCCTCGAAATGATGGACATCAACGAAATTCGCGAATACCTGCCTCACCGCTACCCGTTCCTGCTGGTGGACCGTGTGGTTGAGCTGGATGTTGAGAGCAAGAGCATTCGTGCCTACAAGAATGTCAGCATCAATGAGCCGTTCTTCAATGGTCACTTTCCCGCGCATCCAATCATGCCGGGCGTGTTGATCATCGAAGCCATGGCCCAGGCAGCCGGTATCCTTGGTTTTAAAATGCTTGACGTAAAACCTGCTGATGGCACGCTCTACTATTTCGTGGGCTCCGACAAGCTGCGTTTCCGTCAGCCAGTGCTGCCGGGCGACCAGTTGATTCTTGAAGCGAAGTTTATCAGCTGCAAGCGTCAGATCTGGAAGTTCGAATGCCAGGCCTCGGTCGACGGCAAGCCGGTATGCTCCGCAGAAATTATCTGTGCGGAACGTAAACTATGAGTTTGATTGACCCTCGCGCAATCATCGATCCGACAGCCATTCTGGCTGACGATGTAGAGGTCGGCCCGTGGTCGATCGTCGGAGCCGGTGTGGAAATTGGCGAGGGTACAGTGATCGGGCCGCACGTGATCCTGCGTGGTCCGACACGGATCGGTAAACACAACCGCATCTATCAGTTTTCGTCGGTAGGCGAGGACACGCCCGATCTCAAGTACAAAGGCGAAGAGACTCGTCTGGTCATCGGCGATCACAACGTGATTCGTGAAGGTGTGACGATCCATCGTGGCACCATTCAGGATCGCGCCGAGACCACGCTGGGTGATCACAACCTGATCATGGCTTATGCGCATATTGGCCATGACAGCGTCATCGGCAATAACTGCATTCTGGTCAACAACACTGCGTTGGCCGGCCACGTCCATGTTGATGACTGGGCGATTCTGTCCGGGTTCACGCTGGTGCATCAGTTCTGCCACATCGGCGCCCACAGCTTTTCAGGCATGGGCACCGCGATTGGCAAGGACGTTCCGGCATTCGTCACGGTCTTCGGCAACCCCGCCGAGGCTCGCAGCATGAATTTCGAAGGCATGCGCCGCCGTGGCTTTGCCGAAGACGCCATCCACGCGCTGCGCCGAGCTTACAAAGTGGTTTATCGCCAAGGTCTGACGGTCGATCAGGCAATTGCCGAACTCGCCGAACCTGCCGCAGTGTTTCCTGAAGTGGCGGTGTTCCTCGAGTCCATTCAATCGTCGACTCGCGGCATTACTCGCTAACCATGACGGGTGTATTGCGTATCGCGCTGGTGGCGGGCGAGGCTTCCGGCGATATTCTCGGTTCTGGACTTATGCGCGCCATCAAGGCTCGTCATCCTGATGCGCAATTCATCGGGGTAGGCGGTCCATTGATGGAAGCCGAAGGCATGGTTTCCTGTTTCCCCATGGAGCGGCTGTCGGTCATGGGACTGGTCGAGGTGCTGGGGCGGTTGCGCGAGCTGCTCGCCAAACGCAAGGTGCTGGTCCAGACGCTGATCAATGAAAAGCCCGACGTGTTCATCGGTATCGATGCGCCGGATTTCACCCTCAATATCGAACTGCAATTGCGCCGTGCCGGCATCAAGACCGTGCACTACGTCAGCCCGTCGGTCTGGGCCTGGCGGCAGAAACGTGTGCTGAAGATTCGTGAGGGGTGCGATCTGATGCTCACGTTGCTGCCTTTCGAAGCGCGTTTCTATGAAGAAAAGGGCGTGCCGGTGAAGTTCGTCGGGCATCCCCTGGCCGATACCATCCCGCTTGAGGCTGATCGTGCTGCGGCACGCACCGAACTGGGCCTGGGAGACGGCCCGGTTGTCGCCTTGATGCCGGGTAGCCGTGGCGGCGAAGTAGGCCGTCTGGGCAGCCTGTTTCTTGATGCTGCGCAGTTGCTGCTGGCCCAGCGTCCGGGGCTGCGCTTCGTGCTGCCGTGTGCCAGCCCGCAGCGCCGGGCGCAAATCGAACAATTGCTGCAAGGACGTGATCTACCGCTGACGCTGCTCGACGGTGGTTCGCATCTGGCGCTTGCCGCCTGCGACGCGGTGCTGATCGCGTCCGGCACCGCCACCCTCGAAGCCTTGCTGTACAAACGACCAATGGTCGTTGCCTATCGAATGGCACCGATTACCTTTTGGATACTCAAGCGTTTGGTGAAAAGCCCGTACGTCTCCCTGCCGAACCTGCTGGCCCAGCGCCTGTTGGTGCCGGAACTGCTGCAGGACGCCGCGACCGCCGAAACACTGGCGCAGACGCTGCTGCCGCTGCTTGAAGGCGGGCAGGAACAGACCTCGGGCTTTGATGAAATCCACCGGACCTTGCGTCGCGATGCCTCCAATCAGGCCGCCGAAGCGGTATTGAGCCTGATTGGTCGCTCGCCTTCACTGTGAGTGCGCGAACAATGCAAATGGGTCTGGATTTCAATCTGGTCGAAGAACTGGTTGCCGGCGTCGACGAGGTGGGTCGCGGGCCACTGTGCGGTGCAGTGGTAACAGCGGCTGTCATTCTCGATCCGCGCCGGCCGATTCTGGGTCTGAATGACTCGAAGAAACTCACTGAGGCCCGGCGCGAAAAACTCTACGACGAAATTTGCGAGAAGGCCTTGTGCTGGTACATCGCCAGGGCCGAGGTCGAGGAAATCGACGAGCTGAACATTCTGCACGCGACGATGCTGGCCATGAAGCGGGCCGTTGAGGGGTTGATCATCACGCCCAAGCTGGCACTGATTGATGGCAATCGCTGCCCGCAACTGTCAGTGCCCAGTGCTCCAGTGATCCAGGGCGATGCCCAGGTTCCGGCGATTGCCGCGGCGTCGATTCTGGCTAAAGTCAGTCGTGATAGGGAAATGGCCGCTTTTGAACTGATTTATCCGGGTTACGGCATGGGCGCGCACAAGGGTTATCCAACGCCGGTGCATCTGGAAGCCTTGGCGCGCCTGGGCCCGACGCCGATTCATCGGCGCTCTTTTGCGCCGGTACGGGCAGCCTATGAAGCCCGCGAGATGATGATGTTGAGCAACATGCCGTCATTATCGGCATTCCCGCTGGACTGACAGTGGGCTGATGTTTTGCCAAAGGCCCGGTACAATCCGGGCCTTCGTTTTTTGTTCTAGCGCTATAGGATCACCATGCCGGCTTCTTTCGTTCATCTACGCCTGCACACCGAATATTCGCTGGTCGACGGCCTGGTCCGGGTCAAGCCACTGGTCAAGACCCTGGCCGCCATGAACATGCCTGCCGTGGCGGTGACCGATCAGAACAACATGTGTTCGTTGGTCAAATTCTATAAAGCCTCCATGGGCGCGGGTATCAAGCCGATCTGTGGCGCGGACCTGTGGCTGTCGAACAAGGACGAAGACGCAGCGCTGAGCCGCATCAGCCTGCTGGCCATGAACGCGAAGGGTTATCGCAACCTGACCGAACTGATTTCCCGGGGATTCATCGAGGGTCAGCGTAACGGCCAGGTGATCATCGAGCGTGAATGGGTTGCCCAGGCGAGCGAAGGCCTGATTGCGCTGTCGGCCGCCAAAGAGGGCGAGATCGGCATGGCCCTGCTCGGTAACAATCCCGACGAAGCCGACAAATTGCTCAGCGAATGGATGGCGGTGTTCCCTGACCGTTTCTATGTCGAGGTGCAGCGCACCAACCGTCCCAACGACGAAGAACATTTGCACGCTGCCGTGGCCCTGGCCGATCGGCATGGCGCGCCATTGGTTGCGACCAACGACGTGCGTTTCATCAAGCAGGAAGATTTCGAGGCTCACGAGACCCGTGTGTGCATCGGCGAAGGTCGCGCCCTGGACGACCCGCGCCGTTCGCACAATTACAGCGATCAGCAGTACCTGAAAAGCGCCGAAGAAATGGCCGAGCTGTTCAGTGACTTGCCCGAGGCGCTGGAAAACACGGTTGAAATCGCCAAGCGCTGCAACATTGACGTAAAGCTCGGCACTCACTTCCTGCCCAACTTCCCGATTCCCGATGGCATGACCATCGATGAATATTTCCGCAAGGTGTCGTTCGACGGGCTGGAAGAGCGCCTCTCGGTCTTGCTGCCCAAGGACACCACCGAAGATTACGACGCCAAGCGTCAGGTGTACGTCGACCGGTTGATTTTCGAGCTGGATATCATCATCCAGATGGGCTTCCCCGGTTACTTCCTGATCGTGATGGACTTCATCCAGTGGGCCAAGAGCAATGGCGTTCCGGTCGGTCCCGGCCGTGGATCGGGTGCTGGTTCGCTGGTGGCCTACGTCCAGAAAATCACCGACCTCGATCCGCTGGAATATGACCTGCTGTTCGAACGCTTCCTGAACCCGGAACGGGTCTCCATGCCCGACTTCGACGTCGACTTCTGCATGGATGGCCGCGACCGCGTAATCGATTATGTGGCCGAGAAATACGGGCGCAATGCGGTTAGCCAGATCATCACCTTTGGTTCCATGGCCGCCAAGGCTGTGGTTCGCGACGTGGCGCGCGTGCAGGGCAAGTCTTACGGCCTGGCGGATCGCCTGTCGAAGATGATCCCCTTCGAAGTCGGCATGACGCTGGAGAAAGCCTACGAGCAGGAAGAAATCCTGCGCGACTTCCTCAAGGTCGATGAAGAAGCGGCTGAAATCTGGGAGATGGCGCGCAAGCTTGAAGGCATCGTGCGTAACGTCGGCAAGCACGCCGGGGGCGTGGTTATCGCGCCGACCAAACTGACTGACTTCTCGCCGATCTATTGCGATGAAGTGGGTGACGGTCTGGTTACCCAGTTCGACAAGGACGACGTCGAGGCCGCGGGACTGGTGAAGTTCGACTTCCTCGGCCTGCGGACCCTGACGATCATCGACTGGGCGCTGAAGACGATCAACCGCGACCGCGCCAAGGTCGATGAGCCGCCGCTGGATATCGCGTTCATCCCGCTGGATGACGCGCCGACTTACCAGTTGCTGCAAAAAGCCGAAACCACGGCAGTGTTCCAGCTTGAATCCCGTGGCATGAAAGAGCTGATCAAAAAGCTCAAGCCCGACTGCCTGGAAGACTTGATCGCACTGGTGGCCTTGTTCCGTCCGGGCCCGCTGCAGTCAGGCATGGTTGACGACTTCATCAACCGCAAGCACGGTCGCGCCGAGCTGTCTTACCCTCACGTTGATTACCAGTACGAAGGCCTCAAGCCGGTACTCGCCCCGACCTACGGCATCATCCTGTATCAGGAACAGGTGATGCAGATCGCCCAGGTCATGGCCGGTTACACCCTCGGTGGTGCGGACATGCTGCGCCGGGCCATGGGTAAGAAAAAGCCCGAAGAAATGGCCAAGCAGCGCGGCGGTTTCATCGAGGGCTGCACCAACAACAATATCGACCCGGACCTGGCCGGTAACATTTTTGACCTGGTGGAAAAATTCGCCGGTTACGGCTTCAACAAGTCTCACTCGGCCGCCTATGGCCTGGTGTCGTACCAGACCGCCTGGCTGAAGACGCATTACCCGGCGCCGTTCATGGCGGCGGTGCTTTCCGCGGATATGCACAACACCGACAAGGTCGTGACCTTGATCGAAGAAGTGCGGATCATGAAGCTGCGCCTCGATGCGCCGGATGTGAACACCTCGGAGTTCAAGTTCACGGTCAGCGACGATGGCCGGATTCTGTATGGCCTTGGCGCGATCAAAGGCGTTGGCGAGAGTCCGGTTGAAGCGATCACCGAAGCGCGGCAGGAAGGTCCGTTTACCGACCTGTTCGATTTCTGCGCCCGCGTCGATCTCAAGCGGGTCAACAAACGCACGCTGGACGGTTTGATCCGCAGCGGCGCGCTGGATCGCCTGGGGCCGTATTTCGAAAGCGAGCCCAAAGCCTACCAGGCCAATATCGACCGCAATCGCGCGGTGTTGCTGGCGGCGCTGGCCGAAGCCATTCAGGCCGCCGAGCAAACCGCACGCAGCCATGACAGCGGTCACGCGGACCTGTTCGGTGGTTTGTTCGTCGAAGAAGACACCGACGTCTATGCTAACCACCGCAAGACCAAGGAAGGCACGCTCAAGGATCGGCTGCGCGGCGAAAAAGAAACCTTGGGCCTGTACCTGACCGGTCACCCTATCGACGAATACGAAGGCGAAATTCGCCGCTTTGCCCGGCAACGGATCATCGATCTCAAGCCGGCGCGGGATACTCAAACCGTTGCGGGCCTGATCATCGCGTTGCGGGTCATGAAGAACAAAAAGGGCGACAAGATGGGTTTCATTACCCTGGACGACCGCTCCGGGCGTATCGAAGCCTCGTTGTTTGCCGAAGCGTTTCACTCGGCGCAATCGCTGTTGCAGACCGACGCAATGGTGGTGGTCGAGGGGGAGGTCAGCAATGACGACTTCTCCGGCGGCCTGCGTCTGCGCGCCAAGCGCGTCATGAGTATCGAAGATGCGCGCACCAACCTTGCCGAAAGCCTGCGCCTGACCGTGCATGCCGAGGCGCTCAAGGGCGACCGGCTGCGCTGGCTTGGCGATTTGTGCAAAAAACATCGTGGCGCTTGCCCGATCACCCTGGACTACACCGGCCTGGATGCCAAGGCGTTGTTGCAGTTTGGCGAAGCGTGGCGAATCGATCCCGCAGACAGCTTGATTCAAGCGCTGCGTGACCAGTTCGGGCGTGAGAACGTCTTCCTGCAGTATCGCTGAACTCAGCCTGAATTTTTAATCTCGACCTGAATGCGCCAGTTCCCGTAAGGTATGGCGCTCACGGATCAACCGGCCGGCCTCTTGGCCGTCGACCCAAGACGGATGCCTATGAACCCGAATTTTCTTGATTTCGAACAGCCGATCGCTGACCTGCAAGCCAAGATCGAAGAATTGCGCTTGGTGGGTAATGACAACTCGCTGAATATCGGCGACGAAATCTCGCGTCTGCAGGAAAAGAGCAACACGCTGACCGAAAGCATTTTCGGTAATCTGACCAGCTGGCAGATCGCGCGCATGGCGCGTCATCCGCGTCGTCCGTACACCCTGGACTACATTCAGCACATCTTCACCGAGTTCGACGAGCTGCACGGCGACCGGCACTTTTCCGACGACGCCGCGATTGTCGGTGGCGTCGCGCGTCTGGAAGGCCAGCCAGTGATGGTCATTGGTCATCAGAAGGGTCGTGAAGTCCGCGAGAAGGTTCGCCGCAACTTCGGTATGCCGCGTCCAGAAGGCTATCGCAAAGCCTGCCGCCTTATGGAAATGGCCGAGCGCTTCAAGATGCCGATCCTGACCTTCATCGACACGCCGGGTGCTTACCCTGGCATCGACGCTGAAGAGCGCAACCAGAGCGAAGCGATTGCCTGGAACCTGCGGGTCATGGCGCGTCTGAAAACGCCGATCATCGCCACTGTTATCGGCGAAGGCGGTTCCGGCGGCGCATTGGCCATTGGCGTCTGCGACCAGCTGAACATGCTGCAGTACTCGACCTACGCGGTCATTTCCCCGGAAGGTTGCGCATCGATCCTGTGGAAGACCGCCGACAAGGCGCCGGACGCTGCCGAAGCCATGGGCATCACCGCTGATCGCCTCAAGGGTCTGGGTATCGTTGACAAGGTCATCGGCGAACCGTTGGGCGGCGCCCATCGCGATCCTGCCGGTGCTGCCGAGTCGATTCGTCAGGAACTGAGCGACCAGTTGCAGATGCTCAAGAAGTTCGATAACGAGGCGTTGCTGGCCCGTCGTTATGAGCGTTTGATGAGTTACGGTTTGTAATACGGATCCTCGCGGTGTTTCCATAAGAGATTCCGTCGAGTTGCTGGCACGACGCTGTCGTCGGGCAAACACCGAACGTGTGGGACCGGATTTATCCGGGAAGGCGGCATTTTTGACGACAAAAATGCTGTGGATGTACTGGACTCTTCCCGGATAAATCCGGTCCCACTGTTGATATTTGATCCAATGACTACACACCCTCACGATCTCCCCGCCAGGCTTGCCCAAGCCCTGGCTCCCTGGCGTCACGCGCCCGCCTGGCATGTCGGTTTCTCCGGCGGCCTGGATTCCACGGTTTTGCTGCACTTGTTGGCTGATTTTGCCCGCCGCGAAACACTTCCGCCGATCTACGCCATCCATGTCCATCACGGTCTTCAGGCTGTTGCCGATGCCTGGCCTGCGCATTGCCAGCAGGTGTGTGATGCGCTGGGCGTTTCGTTGCAGGTGATTGCCGTGCGGGTCAAGGCTGGGGCCAGTCTGGAACAGGCGGCGCGGGATGCCCGTTATGCGGCATTCACTGCGGCGCTGAAACCCTGCGAGGTGCTGCTGACGGCGCAACATCAGGACGATCAGGCCGAAACCCTGCTGTTCCGCTTGCTGCGGGGCGCGGGATTGCGCGGGCTGGCGGCGATGCCTGTCAGTCGTGCGCTGGGCGAGGGCAGCTTGTTGCGGCCGCTGCTGGAAATCTCGCGTGCTGACCTTGAAGCGTATGCCCGAGAGCATCAGTTGGCCTGGATCGAAGACCCAAGTAATAACGACGTGCAATTCTCCCGCAACTATCTGCGCAATCAGGTGCTGCCTGCGCTGACCTCGCGCTGGCCGCAAGCGGCGGCAAACCTGGCGCGGACTGCGGCGCATCTGGATGAGGCGCAGCAGTTGCTGAACGAGCTGGCGGAGCAGGATATGACGGCCGCACGCTCCGACAGCTTGCTGCCCTGGGTTGCCATTCCGTCGCTGGCTTTGGCGCCGTTGGTCGAATTGTCGGCGGCACGGCAGCGTAACGCGCTGCGCCATTGGCTCGCGCCCTTGACGCGCTTGCCGGACAGCGACCATTGGCGCGGCTGGGAAGATTTACGTGATGCCGGGCAGGATGGCCGGCCGGTCTGGCGTCTGGCCGACGGCGAACTGCATCGTGCCGAAGGCCGTATCTGGTGGCTTTGCGGCGATTTTCTGCAACCGCTCCAGGCGGCTTCAGCGTGGGTCAATCTTGCCCGGCCGTTGAGCCTTCCCGGCAATGGCCAGCTGCGTATTGATGGAAATATTCCGGCGGGACCGTTCGAGGTGCGCTATCGCCAGGGCGGGGAAATCCTGCATCTGCCAGGTCGCGGTCATCGGGATCTCAAGCGTTTGCTCAATGAGCGCGGTATTCCGCTGTTTGTCCGCGGCCGATTGCCGCTGCTGTACCGCAACGGGCAGTTACTGGCCGTCGCCAACCTGCCGGAACTCAACGCCGATGCCCATGGCGGCTGGCGTTTGCAATGGCAGGCGCCGACGAATGACCAAAGTTTGAGCTGAAAGGCCATTTCCGGTAGACTACGCTCCCTTCTTGATACAGCTTCTGTGGATTGTTTTTTAATCGACGGTCGCTGCCGGTTACCAACCCGTTTTTGCTGGGTAATTCTTAAATGTGGCGCGCAATCGACAGGCTTCAGGCCGGTCCGTTTCAACGCAGCAGTTCGGGAGTACACCGTGAATTTTGTCGGTAATCGGGGGCTTCGGCCTTCCTTCGCTTTCCCCGGCGGCTCTGACCGCTTTAACGCAGACTTCTAGGGTTTTTCATGACGCGCTACATCTTCGTCACGGGCGGTGTTGTTTCTTCATTGGGGAAAGGCATTGCCTCGGCTTCATTGGCGGCCATCCTGGAGGCGCGGGGACTTAAGGTCACCATGCTCAAGCTTGACCCCTATATCAACGTGGACCCGGGCACCATGAGCCCATTCCAGCACGGTGAAGTGTTCGTCACCCACGACGGCGCCGAAACCGACCTGGACCTGGGCCACTATGAGCGGTTCATCCGCACCACCATGACCCAGAACAACAACTTCACCACTGGCCGTGTGTACGAACACGTCCTGCGCAAAGAGCGCCGTGGTGATTATCTGGGCGCGACCATTCAGGTCATTCCGCACATCACCGACGAAATCAAACGCCGGATCATCAAGGGCGCAGGCGATGCCGACGTCGCGATGGTCGAGATTGGCGGGACCGTGGGGGACATCGAGTCGCAACCGTTTCTGGAAGCCATTCGTCAATTGCGTTTCGAAGTCGGCGCCAAGCGCGCGATGCTGATGCACTTGACGCTGGTGCCGTACATCGCCACTGCCGGCGAAACCAAAACCAAGCCAACCCAGCACTCGGTGAAGGAGCTGCGTTCCATCGGCTTGCAACCGGACGTGCTGGTCTGCCGCTCCGATCACCCGATCGACATTTCCTCGCGGCGCAAGATTGCGCAGTTCACCAACGTTGAAGAACGTGCGGTGATTGCCCTGGAAGACGCCGACACCATCTACAAGATCCCCGGCATCCTGCATTCCCAGGGCCTGGATGATTTTGTCGTCGAGCGTTTCGGTCTGCAGTGCGGCGGCGCCGATCTGTCCGAGTGGGAAAAAGTGGTCGACGCCAAGCTCAACCCTGAGCATGAAGTCACCATTGCCATGGTCGGCAAGTACATGGAATTGCTCGACGCCTACAAGTCGCTGATCGAAGCGATGAGCCACGCCGGCATCTCCAATCGCACCAAGGTCAACCTGCGCTACATCGACTCCGAAGACATCGAGAACCAGGGCACCGCTCTGCTAGAAGGTGTCGACGCAATTCTGGTGCCGGGCGGCTTTGGCCTGCGAGGCGTGGAAGGCAAGATCACCGCTGTGCAGTTTGCACGTGAAAACAAGGTGCCATACCTGGGTATCTGCCTGGGCATGCAAGTGGCCGTCATCGAGTTCGCACGTAACGTGCTGGGCTGGAAAGACGCCAACTCCACCGAGTTCGACCGCAACAGCGCGCACTCCGTGGTGGGTTTGATCACCGAATGGGAAGATGCGACCGGCGCGGTGGAAACCCGTACCGAGAGTTCCGATCTGGGCGGCACCATGCGCCTGGGTGCGCAGGATTGCCAGCTTGAGCCGGGTTCCCTGGTTCACGACTGCTATGCCAAGGATGTCATCGTCGAGCGTCATCGTCATCGCTACGAAGTGAACAACAAGCTGCTGCCACAACTGATGGAAGCCGGCCTCAAGGTTTCGGGTCGTTCCGGTGATGGCGCATTGGTAGAAGTGGTTGAAGCACCGGATCATCCCTGGTTCGTGGCTTGCCAGTTCCATCCTGAGTTCACCTCGACACCTCGCGACGGCCATCCGCTGTTTACTGGCTTCGTCAAGGCGGCGCTGGTTCAGCATCAGAAAAACGCTTGATTCGGGAAACCCAGAACATGGCTCAGAAAACAATCCGTGTAGGTTCGATAGAGATCGCCAACGACAAGCCGATGGTTTTGTTCGGTGGCATGAACGTCCTCGAATCCCGGGACATGGCGATGCAGGTCTGCGAAGAATACGTGCGCGTTACCGAGAAGCTCGGCATCCCTTACGTGTTCAAGGCCAGCTTCGACAAGGCCAACCGTTCGTCCATGCACTCTTACCGTGGCCCCGGCCTGGAAGAGGGCATGCGGATTTTTGAAGAGATCAAGAAGACCTTCAATGTCCCGCTGATCACTGATGTTCACGAGCCTGAGCAGGCTGTGGTCGTGGCTGAAGTCTGCGACATCATCCAGTTGCCGGCGTTTTTGTCGCGCCAGACCGATCTGGTCGTGGCCATGGCCCGCACCGGCGCGGTCATCAACATCAAGAAAGCCCAATTCCTCGCGCCTCAGGAAATGAAACACATCCTGAACAAGTGCGAAGAAGCCGGTAATGATCAGTTGATCCTCTGCGAACGCGGCTCCAGTTTCGGCTACAACAACCTTGTGGTGGACATGCTCGGCTTCGGCATCATGAAGCAGTTCGACTACCCGGTATTCTTCGACGTGACCCATTCCCTGCAAATGCCGGGCGGTCGCGCCGACTCCGCGGGTGGTCGTCGTGCACAGGTATTGGAACTGGCCAAGGCCGGCATCAGTCAAAGCCTCGCCGGGCTGTTTCTCGAAGCGCATCCGGACCCGGATAACGCCAAATGCGATGGCCCTTGTGCCTTGCGTCTGGACAAGCTGGAGCCGTTCCTGGCTCAGCTCAAGGCTCTGGATGAACTGGTGAAAAGCTTTCCGGTGGTAGAAACCGCTTAAATCGCGCTTCTCCGGGCAGACACCCTCCGGTAAAGTGCCGCTCGATCGTTTTTCCCCCGATGGTTTCATCGGGGTTATCGCCCTGAGGCCTGCCCTGCAATCAAAGCCTCAGTGCGCTGAATGTTTTCCAGCTGCGTCGTTCTCGTCCAATCTTGGAGTGTTCACAACAATGGCAAAAATCGTCGACATCAAAGGTCGTGAAGTTCTCGACTCCCGTGGCAATCCCACCGTGGAAGCAGATGTGCTCCTCGACAACGGCATCATCGGCAGCGCTTGCGCACCGTCCGGTGCTTCAACCGGCTCGCGCGAGGCGCTTGAGCTGCGTGATGGCGACAAAGGCCGTTACCTGGGCAAGGGCGTACTCAAGGCCGTAGCCAATATCAATGGCCCGATCCGCGACCTGTTGCTGGGCAAGGATCCTGTTGATCAGCAAGCCCTGGACCGCGCCATGATTGCTCTGGACGGTACTGAAAACAAAGCCAGCCTGGGCGCTAACGCGATCCTCGCTGTTTCCCTGGCCGCCGCTAAAGCCGCTGCCCAGGATCAGGATCTGCCGTTGTACGCGCACATCGCCAACCTCAACGGTACGCCGGGTGTTTACTCGATGCCGGTGCCGATGATGAACATCATCAACGGTGGCGAGCACGCTGATAACAACATCGATATCCAGGAATTCATGATTCAGCCGGTCGGCGCCAAGACCTTCGCTGAAGGCCTGCGCTGGGGCACCGAGATTTTCCATCACCTCAAGGCCGTACTCAAAGCCCGTGGCTTGAACACTGCCGTCGGTGATGAAGGTGGTTTCGCCCCTGACCTGGCTTCCAACGAGGACGCATTGAGCGCCATCGCCGAAGCCGTCGCCAATGCCGGTTATACGCTGGGCACCGACGTGACCCTGGCGCTGGACTGCGCGGCCAGCGAGTTCTACGAGAACGGTAAATACACCCTGGGCGAAGAAGGCGTTTACGATTCCGCCGCGTTCGCTGACTACCTGGCGGATCTGGTCAGCAAGCACCCGATCATCTCCATCGAAGACGGTCTGGATGAGTCCGACTGGGCTGGCTGGAAAATCCTGACCGACAAGATCGGCGAAAAGGTGCAACTGGTGGGCGACGACTTGTTCGTGACCAACACCAAGATACTCAAGGAAGGCATCGATAAAAAGATCGCCAACTCGATTCTGATCAAGTTCAACCAGATCGGCACCCTGACCGAAACCCTGGAAGCCATCCAGATGGCCCACGCTGCCGGTTACACCGCTGTCATCTCGCACCGCTCTGGCGAAACCGAAGACTCCACCATTGCCGACCTGGCTGTGGGCACGTCTGCGGGCCAGATCAAAACCGGCTCCCTGAGCCGTTCCGACCGCATCGCCAAGTACAACCAACTGCTGCGTATCGAAGAGCAATTGGGTGCCAAGGCCCCATATCGTGGTCGCGCCGAGTTTCGCGGCTGACTCTGAGATGGTAAAAAGACAGCCGGTGTTGTAAGAACATTCCGCTTTGCCGGATGATCGTGCAGCACCGATGCGGACATCCCCAGGTTTTGTGGGGATGATTGAGCCTGGTGAATGCCAGGCTCAATGCCCTCAGTCGCTTATTTCCGTTGTTGGCTCTGCTGTCTTTTTTTACTGGGTCCTGATATTCAATGCGCAGTCCTAACTGGTTGTTCCTCGTCTTGCTCCTGATGCTCGCGGGCCTGCAATATCGCCTGTGGGTTGGTACCGGGAGCCTGGCGCAAGTGGCCAGCCTCAATCAGCAGATCGCTGATCAGCATGCCGAAAACGAAGGTTTGCTGGAGCGCAATCGCGTGATGGATGCGGAAGTGCTGGAGCTGAAAAAAGGTATGGAGACTGTCGAAGAGCGTGCCCGTCACGAACTCGGCATGGTCAAGGACGGCGAAACGCTTTATCAGTTGGCACAATGAATGACTCCCTTCCTGCCTTCTGGGCAGTAATTCCTGCTGCGGGCGTTGGTGCTCGTATGGCAGCGGACCGTCCCAAGCAATACCTGCAACTGGGCGGCCTCACAATTCTTGAACACAGCCTGCTTTGTTTTCTTGATCACCCCCGGCTCAAGGGTCTGGTGATCAGTCTGGCTGTGGATGATCCTTACTGGCCGACATTGCCCTGTGCGCTGGACTCGCGAATCGAGCGGGTCGATGGCGGCAATGAGCGCGCGGACTCAGTGCTCAACGCCTTGCTGCATCTTCATGCCCAAGGCGCAGGTGATGACGATTGGGTGCTGGTCCACGATGCGGCGCGGCCGAACCTGGCGCGTTCGGATCTGGACAATCTGCTGCGCGAACTGGCCGATGATCCGGTTGGCGGCCTGTTGGCAGTGCCCGCGCGCGACACCCTCAAGCGCGCCGACAGCAATGGCCGCGTGACTGAAACCGTGGATCGCAGCTTCATCTGGCAAGCCTATACGCCGCAGATGTTTCGCCTCGGCGCGCTGCACCGGGCACTGGCCGACGGCCTGGTCTCGAACGTGAGCATTACCGACGAAGCTTCGGCCATCGAATGGGCAGGCCAGTCGCCAAAACTGATCGAAGGCCGCGCCGACAACATCAAGGTCACCCGGCCCGAAGATCTGGAGTGGCTGCGCCAGCGGCGCACTGAATTCAAACGCTGAATCTGTTGGAGATATCAGTGGTCGCAATGCCTGGCCGTGTGGGAGAGGACTTGTCCTCGATAGCCAGCCCAGAAGACGCTGATCCGCCTGACCCACATGCAGTGCTGAAACTACAGCCATCGAGGACAAGTCCTCTCCCACAGTAGAAATGCGGGCGAGCGGGTTACTCCCGATACTCATCCCGCATCGCCAATCCCTCCTTGAGGAAATCCACCAGCTTGCGCACTTTGGGCGAAAGGTGGCGTTGTTGCGGGTATAGCGCCCAGACGGCGGTATTGGGCGGTTGATGGGTTTCGAGCAGGGAAATCAGCGCACCGCTGTGCAAATGCTCCAGCACGTAATAATCCGGCAGCTGACACAAGCCGACTCCATGCAAAGCAGCATCCAGCACCGCCTGGCCGCTGTTGCAGCGCCAATTACCCTGCACCCGTTGCGAAAACTCCCGTCCATTCTGCTGCAGCAGCCACGTGTCGCTGCTGCCGATCAGGCAATTGTGTCTGCTCAATTCCGACAAACTATGCGGACGACCATAACGTTCAAGGTAGGACGGCGATGCGCACAGGTACATGCGGCGCGGCGCCAGACGTGTGGCGACCAGACGGGAATCTTGCAGCCGTCCCAGGCGTATCGCCAGGTCCAGACCTTCATGAACCATGTCCAGCGTGCGATTGCTCAGCTCGATATCAACCCGCAGTTGCGGATACAGATCGATGAAACGGGTCACCAATGGCGTGATGAAACGCTCGCCATAAGCCACCGCGCAGGTCATGCGCAGCAAGCCCTTGGGTTCGCTGGTGAGGTCGCCGACCGCGCGCAACGCTTCCTCGCGGCCATCCTGCAAACGCTGACAGTGATGCAAAAATGTCTGTCCGGCCTCGGTCAGCGCAACTCGCCGGGTGCTGCGATACAGCAAACGGGTTTGCAGGCGTTCTTCCAGGCGGGCGATCTGTCGGCTGATATGCGATGACGAGACCCCAAGGCGTTCCGCGGCAGCGGTGAATTGCCCGCATTCAGCCACGGCAACGAACTCATCCAGACCTTCCCAGCGATTGGCGTACATCGATTATCCCTGTGCAGCAATAATGTTTTGCTTTTGTCTGGATTATTAACCAGTCGGCACTGCTTTACACTCGACGGCTTGTTTTTACTTCGCTGGAGAAGATTGATGATCAAGTCACGCGCTGCTGTTGCCTTCGCCCCTAACGAGCCGCTGCAAATCGTCGAAGTCGACGTCGAAGCGCCAAAGGCCGGTGAAGTGTTGATTCGCACCGTTGCCTCCGGTGTTTGCCATACCGACGCCTACACCTTGTCCGGCGCCGACTCCGAAGGCGTATTCCCCTGCATCCTGGGTCATGAGGGTGGCGGGATTGTCGAGGCGATTGGTGAGGGCGTTACTTCCCTGGCAGTGGGCGACCACGTGATTCCGCTTTACACCGCTGAATGCCGGGAGTGCAAATTCTGCCTGTCCGGCAAGACCAACCTGTGCCAGAAAGTGCGCGCCACCCAAGGCAAGGGCCTGATGCCTGATGGCACCACCCGGTTCAGCTACAACGGCCAGCCGGTCTATCACTACATGGGCTGCTCGACGTTCTCCGAGTACACCGTGGTGCCGGAAATTTCTCTGGCGAAGATTCCCAAAGAAGCCCCTCTGGAAAAAGTTTGTCTGCTGGGCTGCGGTGTCACCACTGGCATCGGCGCTGTGCTTAATACCGCCAAAGTGGAAGAAGGTGCCACGGTCGCTATCTTCGGGCTGGGTGGTATCGGTCTGGCGGCGATCATCGGCGCGAAAATGGCCAAGGCCTCGCGCATTATCGCGATCGACATCAACCCGTCGAAATTCGACGTGGCCCGTGAGTTGGGTGCCACCGACTTTATCAATCCCAAAGATCACGAAAAGCCAATTCAGGATGTGATCGTTGAAATGACCGATGGCGGCGTGGATTACAGCTTCGAATGCATCGGCAACGTGAACCTGATGCGTGCCGCGCTGGAATGCTGCCACAAGGGCTGGGGCGAATCGGTGATCATTGGCGTGGCCCCGTCGGGTCAGGAAATCGCTACCCGTCCGTTCCAGTTGGTGACCGGTCGCGTCTGGCGCGGTTCGGCATTTGGCGGCGTGCGTGGCCGTACCGAGCTGCCGAGCTATGTCGAAAAGGCTCAGAAAGGCGAAATCCCGCTGGATACTTTCATCACCCACACCATGGGCCTGGAAGATATCAACAAGGCGTTCGACCTGATGCACGAAGGCAAAAGCATTCGTACGGTCATTCACTTTTAAGCAGCTGCAAGCTACAAGCTACAAGCTGCAAGCAGGCCGTGCGCTTCTTGCAGCTTGAAACTTGCCGCTTGCCGCTGGGAGTTCACGACCATGACCATGGCTCTTGAAAATCTTTCCTGCCAGAAAAGCTTCGGCGGCTGGCATAAACGCTATAAACACCATTCCGAAGTGCTTGGCTGCGACATGGTCTTCGCTGTTTACCTGCCGCCCCAGGCCGAGCAGGGCGGCAAGTTGCCGGTGGTGTATTGGCTGTCGGGCCTAACGTGTAACGACGAGAACTTCATGCACAAGGCCGGCGCGCTGCGCATTGCCGCCGAGCTGGGCCTGATCATCGTTGCGCCGGACACCAGCCCGCGTGGCGCGGACGTTCCGGGTGATCCGGACGGCGCCTGGGATTTTGGTCTCGGCGCCGGTTTCTATCTGAATGCGACGCAGCAGCCTTGGGCGCGGCATTATCAGATGCATGATTACGTGGTCAACGAATTGCCCGCGCTGGTCGAAGAGCATTTCCCGGCTTCCCAGGCGCGCGGCATCAGCGGACACTCAATGGGCGGCCATGGCGCGCTGGTCTGCGCCTTGCGTAATCCGGGACGCTACAAGTCGGTCTCGGCGTTTTCGCCGATCAGCAATCCGATGGATTGTCCTTGGGGGCAGAAAGCCTTTTCCCGTTTTCTGGGGGAAGAGCGCGCCCGTTGGCGCGAATGGGATGCCAGCGTGCTGATCGCCGAGGCTTCGGAGCAGTTGCCAATCCTTGTGGATCAGGGCGACCGGGATGATTTCCTGGCCAATCAGCTCAAGCCCGAAGCGCTGGTGCAGGCGGCGAAAACCGCCGGGCATCCGCTGACGCTGCGCATGCAGCCGGGTTACGACCACAGCTATTTCTTCATCGCCAGCTTCATCGAAGACCACCTGCGGCATCATGGCGACGCCTTAAACAGCTAACCTTCGCCAAAGTAGGTAGAATCACGCCCTGACTTTTTTCAGGGCGTTTTTTTATGCGTATTGGCCATGGCTATGATGTGCACCGTTTCGCTGAAGGCGATTTCATTACCTTGGGCGGGGTGCGGATTGCGCACGGTTTCGGGCTGCTGGCCCATTCCGATGGCGATGTGCTGTTGCATGCCCTGAGCGATGCCTTGCTGGGTGCTGCTGCGCTCGGTGACATAGGCAAGCATTTCCCGGACACCGACCCCCAGTTCAAGGGCGCCGATAGCCGGGTGTTGTTGCGCCACGTGCTCTCGCTGGTCCAGAGCAAAGGCTGGAAGGTCGGCAATGTCGACGCCACCATCGTTGCCCAGGCGCCGAAAATGGCCCCGCATATCGATTCGATGCGCGCGTTGATCGCTGCGGATCTTCAGGTTGAGTTGGATCAAGTGAACGTAAAGGCTACTACCACCGAAAAACTCGGCTTCACGGGACGGGAAGAGGGCATCGCGGTTCACGCCGTTGCCCTGTTGCTGTCCGCATGACCGAACTGGAACTGCTGGGTCCGCGCGCGTATGGCGAGTCGCTGGGCAACGCCGTGCTCAAGGCAACGGCGGAAGATTTTCAGGTCGACGAAGTGCTGGATATTCCGCTTTCCGGCGACGGCGAACACCTCTGGCTGTGGGTCGAGAAACGCGGCCTCAATACCGAAGAAGCCGCTCGTCGCCTGGCCAAGGCCGCTGGCGTACCGCTCAGAACCGTGAGCTACGCAGGGCTCAAAGACCGCCAGGCCCTGACGCGTCAGTGGTTCAGCATCCAACTGCCGGGCAAGGCCGATCCTGATCTGGCAGCGGCACAAGACGACACGCTGAAGATCCTCAAAACCACCCGTCACAAACGCAAATTGCAGCGCGGCGCGCATGCGGCCAACGGGTTTACCCTGCGCCTCACGCAGCTGTCCGGCGACAAAGACGCGCTACACAAGCGTCTTGAGCAGATCGCTCAGGCCGGGATCCCCAATTATTTCGGCAGCCAGCGTTTCGGTTATCAAGGCGGCAATCTGGGCGAAGCTCGCGATTACGCTGCTCGCCAGGCTTTGCCAGAGCAGCGCGCGGTTCGCTCGCGGCTGCTTTCCACGGCACGCAGTTACCTGTTCAATCAGGTGTTGGCCGCACGCGTGGCTGATGGCAGCTGGCAGCGGGCTCAGGTCGGCGACTTGCTGGCGTTTACCGACAGCCGCAGTTTCTTCCCGGCCGGCATCGACGAATGCAGCGATCCGCGCCTGGCGATTCTCGACCTGCATCCGACCGGTCCGCAATGGGGCGAAGGTCCTTCGCCGGCGTCGGGCGCAACTGCTACGCTGGAGGACGACATCGCCAATCGCGAAGCGTCACTGCGCGATTGGTTGATTCGAGCCGGAATGGATCACGAACGGCGTATCCTGCGACTGCCCATTGGCGGGTTGACGTGGCATTATCCCGAGTCTGACATTCTGCAACTGGAATTCGTCCTCCCGGCTGGATGCTTCGCCACTGTATTGGTGCGCGAACTCGTCGATCTGGTACCGGTAGGGCAGACGGACAGCTCATGCGTATTCTGATTTCAAACGATGATGGGGTAACTGCGCCCGGTCTCGCGGCGCTATATGCGGCGCTGGCCGATTACAGCGAATGTGTGGTTATCGCTCCCGATCAAGACAAAAGCGGCGCCAGCAGCTCGCTGACGCTCGACCGTCCTTTGCATCCCCACACCTTGTCGAACGGCTTTATCAGCGTCAACGGCACGCCGACCGATTGTGTCCACCTGGGCCTCAACGGCCTGCTGGATACTCCGCCCGACATGGTGGTGTCCGGAATCAATCTGGGTGCCAACCTCGGCGACGACGTCCTGTACTCCGGTACGGTGGCGGCAGCGCTGGAAGGACGGTTTCTGCAACGGCCGTCGTTTGCCTTTTCGTTTCTCTCCCGGCAGCCGGAAAATCTGGCCACGGCTGCGCATTACGCGCGCCTGCTGGTCGAGTCCCACGAACAGCTCGACCTGCCACCGCGCACGGTCCTGAACGTGAATATTCCCAATCTGCCGCTGGCGCATGTCCGTGGCATCCAGCTGACGCGCCTGGGTCATCGCGCCCGCGCTGCAGCGCCGATCAAGGTGGTTGATCCACGCGGTCGTTCGGGATACTGGATTGCCGCTGCCGGTGACGCCGAAGATGGCGGCGCGGGGACTGATTTTCATGCGGTGATGCAGGGTTATGTATCGATTACCCCGTTGCAGCTCGATCGTACCTATCAGGACGGGTTCAGCAGCCTGAACAAATGGCTGGAGGGCCTTCTCTGATGTCGCGCGAACAAGATGACCTGTTGCGTCGTGGAATCGGGATGACTTCCCAGCGAACCCGCGAGCGGCTGATTCAGCGTCTGTATGACGAGGGGCTGTCCAACGTGCAGGTGCTGGACGTGATCCGCAAGACCCCACGACACATGTTTGTCGATGAGGCTCTGGCCCATCGCGCCTATGAAGACACGGCCTTGCCGATCGGACATAACCAGACCATTTCCCAGCCCTACATGGTGGCGCGCATGAGCGAGCTGCTGCTTGCTGCGGGTCCGCTGGACAAGGTGATGGAAATCGGCACCGGTTCGGGCTACCAGACCGCCGTGTTGGCGCAACTGGTGGAGCGCGTGTTCTCGGTGGAGCGCATCAAGGTGCTGCAGGACCGCGCCAAGGAGCGCCTCGTCGAACTGAACCTGCGCAATGTGGTATTTCGCTGGGGAGATGGCTGGGAAGGCTGGCCTGCACTTGCGCCCTACAACGGCATCATCGTCACGGCAGTGGCGACGGACGTGCCGCAGGCGCTGCTCGATCAACTGGCGCCAGGCGGTCGGCTGGTGATTCCAGTGGGTTCGGGCGAAGTCCAGCAGTTGATGCTGATCATTCGTGAAGAAAACGGTTTTTCCCGGCATGTGCTGGGGGCGGTGCGCTTTGTTCCGCTGCTCAATGGGCCGTTGGCCTGAGAACCTTTGGCCCGGCCACTGAATTCTCATCATCGCCGTTGGTCTACCACCTGTCGCAGCCGCTCGATCCGAGCGCAGTGTCCGGCGAGTCGGCGAGTCGGCGCGATGCGCAGCAAGCGCTTCAAAAAGTTTAAGCAGTAGCTGCCGCCGTTATTACGGCACAATAGGCAGCTTAAATTCAGTCACCAGTAAAGGGAGTGGCGGGTGAGTCGCACAGTCATTCGGCAGCGTATGTGTTCAAAAAGTTTTCAGCGACTGGTGACTGGCATCGTTCTCAGTGTCCTTTTGGTCGGCTGCTCCAGTACGCCATCCGGCGGCGTTCGGGTCGTGGATCGCAACAGTAACGCTGCGCCCCAGCGCCCTACAGTGACCACTGGGCAGTACGTGGTGCGGCGCGGTGATACGCTTTTTTCCATTGCCTTCCGGTATGGCTGGGACTACAAGGCGCTGGCCGCCCGCAACCAGATTCCTGAGCCTTACACCATCCGGCCGGGTCAGACGATTCGCTTTGATGGACGCTCGGGCTCCAGCGCGTCGTCGGTTGCGACAGCAGGTCGGCCGGGGGTTGCGTCGAGCACTTCCTCCACGTCTACCAGCAGTTCCGGATCGGTCAAGACAACGGTAATTTCCAAGCCTATCTCGGTTGTACCGGTGGTTATTCCTCCCTCCGGAGACGTGAGAACAGGCCCTGCCGGACCGTCTCCGACAGGCTGGACGTGGCCCTCCAGTGGCATTTTGATCGGGAAATTTTCTTCAAACGGCAGTTTGAATAAAGGAATTGATATCGCCGGTGATTTGGGACAGCCTGTTTTGGCTGCGTCTGATGGTTCAGTTGTTTACGCCGGGAGTGGATTGCGGGGCTACGGCGAATTGATCATCATCAAACACAGCGATACCTACGTAAGCGCCTACGGTCACAACCGCAGGTTGATGGTTCGGGAGGGGCAGCAGGTCAAGGCAGGGCAGACAATTGCCGAAATGGGGTCAACGGGAACCGACCGAGTGAAACTGCATTTTGAGATTCGCCGCCAGGGAAAACCTGTAGATCCACTGCAATTCTTGCCACGTCGTTGATTGTTGCCAGCCTGTTCCTGACGTAGAGGGACAGGCTCAAGCGTTGCCATGGAAATAGGCGTCGCTAGAGCTTGAGGTCGAACTCACCAAAGGACTATAACAATGGCTCTCAGCAAAGAAGCGCCGGAGTTTGACATCGATGACGAGGTTCTCCTTATGGAAGCCAGCGTCGTCCTGGAATCCGAATCGGACGAAAAGCAGCACAAAGCTGCAAAAGCTTCGGTTCGAGCCAAGGCCAGAAACTCCACTTCGCTCAAGCAACACAAATACATTGATTACACCCGGGCGCTCGACGCGACCCAGCTGTACCTCAATGAAATCGGATTCTCCCCCCTGTTGTCCCCCGAAGAAGAAGTCCACTTTGCACGTCTGTCGCAAAGTGGTGATCCGGCGGGACGCAAACGCATGATCGAAAGCAACCTGCGGCTGGTGGTGAAAATCGCCAGGCGTTATGTCAATCGCGGGCTTTCATTGCTCGACTTGATCGAGGAAGGCAACCTGGGCTTGATCCGGGCGGTCGAAAAATTCGATCCAGAGCGAGGCTTTCGTTTTTCGACTTACGCAACATGGTGGATTCGTCAGACCATCGAGCGCGCCATCATGAATCAGACCCGGACCATCCGGCTGCCGATTCATGTGGTCAAAGAGTTGAATGTCTACCTGCGGGCGGCTCGCGAGCTGACGCAGAAACTCGACCATGAGCCCTCTCCTGAAGAAATCGCCAACCTGCTTGAGAAGCCGGTGGGTGAGGTCAAGCGCATGCTGGGCCTCAATGAGCGGGTTTCTTCGGTGGACGTGTCACTCGGGCCGGACTCTGACAAGACCCTGCTGGATACCCTGACAGATGATCGTCCGACAGATCCTTGCGAACTGTTGCAGGATGATGATCTTTCCCAGAGCATCGATCAGTGGCTTTCCGAGCTTACCGACAAGCAGCGTGAAGTCGTCATCCGCCGGTTTGGCCTGCGCGGCCATGAGAGCAGTACGCTGGAAGACGTCGGACTGGAGATCGGTCTCACGCGTGAGCGTGTCCGTCAGATTCAGGTTGAAGGCCTGAAGCGTCTGCGGGAGATTCTTGAAAAAAATGGTTTGTCCAGTGAGTCATTGTTTCAATAACGTAACACTTTTCTCGTCTCGCTAATTAAGCACTGTTATTTTTGCTGAACAAAAAACACCCCGCATGGGGTGTTTTTTTTATTTCGTTTTTAATTGTAAATGCCTATAAATACGTGTCGGTTGTTGATTCTCATTATCGAGCCAGTACGTCCCCGGATACGCTACTTTTGATTACTTTCCTTGTAAGCTTTTACGTACGCGATGTGTAAGTTATTGTTGTTAGATAAGGCGATAGATGCCCATTTTTGTCAGGTATTTTATCTTAACTTATTGAAATTAAAGATTTTTATTTTTTAGGAATACAAGAGATGGAATTTTTTGAAAGGTTTTTGAGGGTTGTGCTGCGCGAAAAAAATACTAATATCAGAACTGTGCCAACGGACAGGCACAGACAGTCAAGGAAGACAGTCAAAGGACATCGCAGGATGCGATTCATCAGGATGATGATTAATGGATTGCAAGGAATAGTACAAAGGGGGGCGGTTCATACCGCCCCTTTTTTTGTCTGGCCGAAAGTGCCCGACCGGATAACAAAAAGGGCCCCATCAGGGCCTTTTTGATACTTCGGTAAATCAGCGTTCCAGGTCTGCTAGTTTGCCTGTTTTGCCATCCCACTCAGCCGCATCGGCCAGAGCGTCTTTCTTCTCGGTGATGTTCGGCCAGACATCTGCCAGTTCAGCGTTCAGCTCGATGAAGTTCTCCATGCCGGCCGGAACCTCGTCTTCAGAGAAGATGGCGTTGGCAGGACATTCTGGCTCGCAGAGTGCGCAATCGATGCACTCATCCGGGTGAATCACCAGGAAATTCGGGCCTTCGTAGAAGCAGTCCACCGGACACACTTCTACGCAGTCGGTGTACTTGCACTTGATGCAGTTGTCGGTGACGACGAAGGTCATTTCTAATTCTCTCCTCAGGCGGCGGTAGCAGAGCCCTTCCAGACAGGGTTGCCAGGTTCGGGAAGTGTCCCGGCCTTTGTGAAAACACTGCATTGGCCGAACGACTCACTGGCAGGCTGGCTGCACGCGCTTCGTTCAACTTAAGGTCGCTACGTTTCCACGCGGCTCGGCTAATCTGCTCAAGCCAGGCTAAAAGCTGGCAGCATCCCAAACCGCGCGGGATTCTACCAGCTTGTAACCATTCACGTCAGATGCGTGTTTGCAGGGTATACAACAACTCTAGTGCCTGACGCGGCGTGAGATCGTCGATCTTGACCTTGGAAAGCTCATCCAGTACCGGGTGCGGCAGACTGGCGAACAGGTCGCTTTGCATCGGCGTAGCGGATTTTCCCGGCTTCGTGCGGGGTTGTTCATGGGGCAGGCTGGTGGTTTCCAGACGTTGCAAGTGCTCTTTGGCACGCACGATAACCTTGGCTGGAACCCCCGCCAGCTGGGCCACGGCCAGGCCGTAGCTCTGACTGGCCGGCCCTGGCAGCACCCGATGCAGAAAGACAATTCGCTCGTTATGCTCAGTTGCATTGAGGTGTACGTTGGCCACCAGTGGTTCGCTTTCCGGCAACACTGTCAGCTCGAAATAGTGCGTGGCGAACAAGGTGTAGGCGCGCAACTGGGCGAGGCATTCTGCCGCAGCCCAAGCCAGGGACAAACCGTCGAACGTGCTCGTGCCACGACCTACTTCGTCCATCAGCACCAAACTGCGGTCGGTAGCGTTGTGCAGGATGTTGGCGGTTTCGCTCATTTCCACCATGAAGGTCGAGCGCCCGCCGGCGAGGTCATCGCTGGAGCCGATCCGGGTGAAAATCCTGTCCACCAGGGACAGCTCGCAACTGGCCGCAGGGACGAAGCTGCCAATGTGGGCCAGCAGCACGATCAATGCCGTCTGGCGCATGTAGGTGGATTTACCGCCCATGTTCGGACCGGTAATCACCAGCATGCGGGTGCTGTCGTCCAGCGCCAGGTCATTGGCGACGAAGGGCGTGGACAAGACTTGCTCGACGACTGGATGGCGGCCCTGGTCGATGCGCATGCAGGGCTCTTCGACGAACCGTGGGCAATTCAGGTCGAGGTTCAATGCGCGTTCGGCCAGGTTGCTCAAGACATCAAGCTCGGCCAGCGCCGCTGCGGTGTCCTGAAGCGGCGCGAGATGGCCGATCAGGTCTTCGAGCAGCGCTTCGTAAAGCATTTTTTCCCGGGCCAGCGCGCGGCTTTTCGCCGACAGCGCCTTGTCCTCGAACGCCTTCAGTTCTGGCGTGATGAAGCGCTCGGCGCCTTTGAGAGTCTGACGGCGAATGTAATCAGCGGGTGCCTGTTCCGCCTGCTTGCTCGGCAACTCGATGAAATAACCGTGAATCCGGTTGTAGCCGACTTTCAGATTGGCGAGGCCCGTGCGGGCTTTCTCCCGTGCTTCCAGATCGATCAGGAACTGCCCGGCGTTTTCACTCAGCGACTGCAATTCATCCAGCTCAGCATCGTAGCCGGTCTTCAACACGCCGCCGTCACGAATCACCGCTGGCGGGTTGTCGATGACCGCCCGCTGCAGCAGTTGCGCCAGCTCCGGGTAAGTCCCGGCGGTTTGCGCAAGCTGCTGCAGGTGCGGTGCTTCCAGATCAGTCATCGCCTGTTGCAATTCAGGCAGGGCGCTCAGCGCATCGCGCAGGCGCGCCAGATCTCGTGGGCGGGCGTTGCGCAAGCCGATACGGGCGAGAATCCGCTCGATATCGCCAATTTCCTTGAGTTGCGGCTGCAGGTTCTCGAAGCGGTAGCGCTCCAGCAGGCAGGTGATCGAGCTTTGCCGCGCCTGGAGAATCTTCAGGTCACGCAGCGGCCGGTTCAGCCAACGGGTCAGCAGACGCGTGCCCATGGCGGTCTGGCAGCGATCCATGACCGATTGCAGGGTGTTTTCACGACCGCCGGCAAGATTGGTGTCCAGCTCAAGATTGCGCCGGCTGGCACCGTCGAGCACCACCGTGTCGTCCAGGCGTTCATGGCGCAGGCTGCGCAGGTGCGGCAATGCCGTGCGCTGGGTTTCCTTGGCGTAACCCAGCAGGCAACCGGCAGCACCGATGGCCAGCGTCAGGTTTTCACAGCCAAAGCCTTTCAGGTCCTGAGTGGAAAATTGCTGACATAAACTTTTCAGCGCCGAATCACGTTCGAAATCCCACGGCGCACGACGTCTTGCGCCTTTGCGTTTTTCCGCAGGCAGCCCTTGCGGCCAATCGTCAGGGATCAACAGCTCTACCGGATTGATCCGCTCAAGCTCGGCCAGCAGGTTTTCCCAGCCCTTGATTTCAAGCACGCTGAAATTGCCGCTGGTGATGTCCAGCACGGCGAGGCCGAACAAACGCTCATCGCCCAGTACCGCCGCGATCAGGTTGTCGCGGCGCTCATCCAGCAGCGCTTCGTCACTCACTGTGCCCGGCGTGATAATGCGCACTACTTGCCGGTCGACCGGCCCTTTGCTGGTTGCCGGGTCGCCGATCTGTTCGCAGATCACCACCGACTCGCCCAATTTGACCAGCTTGGCCAGATAACCTTCGGCGGCGTGGTAGGGGATCCCGCACATGGGGATGCCCTGGCCGGCCGATTGCCCACGTGCGGTGAGGGTAATATCCAGCAACTTGGACGCCTTCTTGGCGTCCTCGTAGAAAATTTCGTAGAAGTCGCCCATGCGATAGAACATCAGCTGATCGGGATGCTGATTCTTCAGCCTCCAGTATTGCTGCATCATGGGGGTGTGCGCGGACAGGTCGGAAATTGCTTTATTCATCAGATAGTTAGGCAAGTTCGTTAGGGAATGTGGGGCAAATCAAAGAGCATGACCTGAAGCCCCGTCGGGGTCATGAGGCCGGTCAGTCCGGGTATTTGCGATGGGCGTAAGGTTACCACGGGCGCTCCAGCCACGCAGGCCCGCTGCGTGGCGGCTGATTCGTGACTTTGCGTTTCCGGGCGATCACAGAAGCGAAATCGCTGTATAGACTTCGTAGCGTTGCCAGCCAACAGAGTGCTGGCTCTTATAAAAAGGAATTTTATATGGCTGATAAGCGTGGAAGGGATTCAGGTAGCGGGCGCTTCATTCCCATTGAGGAAGCCAAGCGTCGGCCGAGGGAAACCACGGTTGAAACCATCAAAAAACCAGCGTGCCCGAAAAAGAAAGAATCTTGATGGATTACGAAGGAACGGTTGTCTGCGCAGCCGTTCCCATTCAAGGCGCGAGCAATGAAGGAGAAATGTGTTGGACGAGATCACTCAGCTTGCCGCAAACCTCGGCAAACATCTGAAAGCGCTGGATGCCCAGGTGACCACCGCTGAATCCTGCACCGGAGGCGGCATCGCCGAGGCCATTACGCGGATTTCCGGGAGCTCCGCCTGGTTTGAAGCGGGTTATGTCACTTATTCCAATCGGCAGAAGCTTTGGCAGCTTGGAGTGCCAAACGAGCTGTTCACCACAGTCGGCGCCGTCAGCCAGGAAGTTGTCGAAGCGATGGTGCGTGGCGCGCAGGTCGAGAGCAACGCGCAGTTTGCCGTCGCGGTCAGTGGTGTCGCGGGGCCTGACGGCGGTTCGATCGACAAGCCGGTGGGCACGGTCTGGCTGGCCTGGGGGAATGGAGGAACGCTCATTTCCGAGCGGCGCCAGTTCGACGGCAATCGCGACGATGTACGCCGACAAACGGTAAAGGCCGCGCTAGAGGGGCTGATAGCGCTTGCTCAAGCAGAAATACCAACACAGGGGTAGGCGCGCGCTCAACCCTGTGGAATAATACTGTCTACTTATACAGGTGTTGTGGCCATCAGGCCCCTAATTGAATTTGATTACGTGAGGACTTCAATGGACGAGAACAAGAAGAAAGCCTTGGCTGCGGCCTTGGGTCAGATCGAGCGTCAATTCGGTAAAGGTGCCGTAATGCGCATGGGTGACCATGACCGCCAGGCGATTCCTTCTATCTCTACCGGTTCGCTCGGTCTGGATATTGCACTCGGTATCGGCGGCTTGCCTAAAGGCCGGATCGTTGAAATCTACGGTCCGGAATCTTCCGGTAAGACCACGCTGACCCTTTCGGTTATCGCTCAGGCCCAGAAAATGGGCGCAACCTGCGCGTTCGTCGATGCAGAGCACGCACTCGATCCTGAATACGCCGGCAAGCTGGGCGTAAACGTCGATGACCTGCTGGTTTCGCAGCCGGACACCGGCGAGCAAGCCTTGGAAATCACCGACATGCTGGTGCGTTCGAATGCGATCGATGTGATCGTGGTCGACTCCGTGGCAGCATTGGTGCCAAAGGCCGAGATCGAAGGCGAGATGGGCGACATGCACGTTGGTCTGCAGGCTCGTCTGATGTCTCAGGCACTGCGCAAGATCACCGGTAACATCAAGAACGCCAACTGCCTGGTTATCTTCATCAACCAGATCCGCATGAAGATCGGTGTGATGTTCGGTAGCCCGGAAACCACTACGGGTGGTAACGCGCTGAAGTTCTACGCTTCGGTACGTCTGGATATTCGTCGTACAGGTGCCGTGAAGGAAGGCGACGAAGTCGTTGGTAGCGAAACCCGCGTCAAGGTTGTGAAGAACAAGGTGGCTCCGCCGTTCCGTCAGGCCGAGTTCCAGATTCTTTACGGCAAGGGTATTTACCTGAACGGCGAGATCATCGATCTGGCTGTGCTGCATGGCTTCGTTGAGAAATCCGGTGCGTGGTACAGCTATCAGGGCAGCAAGATCGGTCAGGGTAAAGCCAACTCGGCCAAGTACCTGGCGGATAATCCTGAAGTCGGTGCGGCGCTCGAGAAGATGATTCGCGACAAACTGCTGACTCCAGGCGTCGACACCAAGGCTGAAGGTTCACGTCCTGCTGTCGCTCCGGCTGCTGATATGGCTGAAGCTGACGTCGATATCTGATAGTTCATGTCTGCGATACTCGATACACCCGTCGCCATCCGGCGAACTGCAATGGACCTGCTCGCGCGCCGCGAGCACGGTCGTGTCGAGCTGACGCGTAAACTGCGTCAGCGCGGCGCACCTCCCGAATTGATCGACCCGGCCCTGGACCGCCTGACGGAAGAAGGGCTGCTGTCTGAATCCCGCTACCTTGAAAGCTTTGTTTCCTATCGTGCGCGCTCGGGCTACGGGCCTTTGCGCATTCGTGAAGAACTCAGCCAGCGCGGCTTGCAGCGTGGGGACATTGAACAGGCATTGCGGGAATGCGGCTTTGATTGGCAAGAGATGCTTCAGGAAACCTGGCAGCGGAAATTTTCCGGGCATTTACCCATAGATGCCCGAGAGCGCGCCAAGCAAGGCCGGTTTTTGAGTTATCGGGGCTATCCGCTGGATTTGATCGGCCGCTTGCTTAGCGGCCGTGGCGGGGACGACTGATTAGCTGACGTTTACCGATGCATGCTGCTGACGTAGGTGACTGTCGGTACCAACCCAGTTTTCCGGCTGGTTGATATAGTCGACCAACTCTCGCAAGCGGCCGTAATTGCGCCCGGTGAAGGTGAAGGCAAGCCGGGTCAGATGGCTGAATTGCGCCTCATCATGTTCTTCTCCTGCATAGCAGTGTTGATGGAAACCTTCAGCCAGGCGCAAGTCGGCGAACGCTTCCTGCATATGTTCCATCGCCGGTTCGCTGAGAGAGTGATGCATGCGAATGACAAATTTGTTTTTCAACCAGCGACTTGAATGGAAGTTTTTGTAGAACTGGTTGATTTCTTCGACCGCTTCTTCAGCGCTGTAAACCAGTCGCAGCAGCTTCATATCGTTGGGCAGAATGTAATGATTGGCTTCCAGTTGAGCCTTGATGAAATCCAGCGCGCCTTGCCAGAAGCCTCCGCCAGGTGCATCGAGCAGCACGATAGGCACCAGCGGGCTTTTGCCGGTCTGGATCAGGGTTAGAACTTCCAGTGCTTCATCCAGAGTACCGAAGCCGCCAGGGCAAAGAACCAGCGCGTCCGCTTCCTTGACGAAAAACAGCTTGCGGGTGAAGAAGAAGTGGAAAGGCAGCAGGTTGCTGGTGCCTTCTATCGTCGGATTCGCATGTTGCTCGAAGGGCAGGGTGATATTGAAACCCAGGCTGTGCTCGCGACCAGCTCCTTCATGGGCAGCAGCCATGATGCCGCCACCGCCGCCGGTGATGACCATTAAGTCTGCTTGCGCCAATACCTGGCCAAGTTCTCTGGCCAGGTTGTACATAGGGTGTTCGGCAGGCGTCCGCGCAGAGCCGAAGACTGTTACTTTGCGCCGCCCCTTGAATTGATCGAGGGTGCGAAATGCATGGTCCAGTTCGCGCAAGGTCTGCAGGGTGATCTTCGCGTTCCAGCGACTGCGATCATCCTGAGCCATGCGCAGCACGGTCAACATCATGTCTCGGTAAAGCGGAAGATTCGGGCTGTCGGGGGCTACGACTTTGATCTGTTCTTCAATTTGCCTGGCAAGGTCAGCACCGTCGCCCTGAAAGTGTGTTGAAAGAAGGTCATTCGGTACGTAAGGCATTCAAAGCTTCTCCATGCGCAAAATCATCATCCTGATCAAAGCTGATCGTTCGAACAGGAAGCCTGGCTCATTTCGATGATGTGCTTATAGCATTGAAGCTGGCAACGATTGTCTGCGTCGGAATAATGATTTATGAGGATGTGTTGCGCACAGAACAAGATGGTCTGCAGGGGAGAACTCTGTCAGGTGGCGCGCCGCTGAGCAAGCATTGCGCTCCACCTGTTACCAACGAGGATCAGTTACTTCTTCACGGCGCAGTCGGTTGCCTTGAACATCTGGGTGGTGACCGGACGATTGGTCTTGTACTCGGTGAACTGGTACTTGAGCACCGCGCCTTTGGTCATCAGCTGACGATAGCCATTGTTGTGACAAACGCTATTGCCCAGTTGATTGCGCACGGCATCCGGGTTGGCGCGCATCTGTTGTGCCTGCCCTTCGCGCACACTCAGGTGGTTGATCAGCGCGTTGCCTTCAACCGTGTAGCCTTGATCGAGAATGTCTTCGTTGATCGCCCGTGGTGTACCGACGCTGCTTTCCTTCGCGACTTTTTCAAGCATTTTGCTCAGTTCGAACTCCTGCTTGGACGCCGCATTGGCGCACAGCGGAGCAACGAGCAACAGCGTAAGGGTGGGAACGATAAGGCGCAGCATTAAACTCTCCTGATTCAGTGACTGGCCGTTGGACCGGAAACTTAAAAGTACGTTCACTAAGCAGGCTGCCAGATGCAGATGCTTCAGCGGGGGCGAAGTATAGAGGACGAGCCGATACAGCTCCTAGGCCGAAAACGGATTCCTGACAGGACAGCTCAGCGGCAGGCCGTCCAGCTCTGGTAAACTGCGACAACTTATTACCTCCTCGGGGCAACCCAGTGTCAATGCCTTCTGTCCATCGGTGCGCTCAGCCATGAGCCATGCCGTTTCCCGTCTGCGCGATCAACGCCTGGCGCAAAGTACCAAGCCGTTCATTGCCCGAGGCTCACGCGCGCCACGTTGCCCTGGCTGTCGGGTGATTTCCGATTATTGCCTGTGCGCCTGGAAACCGAACGTGCCCGCGATGTCGGCCGTGTGTCTGTTGATGTATGACACCGAGCCCTTGAAGCCGACCAACACCGGCTGGTTGATTGCCGACGTGATCAAAGACACCCACGCATTTGGCTGGTCCCGCGTCGAGGTCAATCCGCATCTGCTGGCGTTGCTGGATGACCCGCAGTGGCAGCCGTATATCGTGTTCCCCGGTGAGTTTGTCTCGCAGGAGCGGGTGGTCAGCGAAGTGGTCTTCGAAACAGGCAAGCGTCCGCTGTTTATTTTGCTGGATGCGACATGGCCCGAGGCCCGCAAGATGTTTCGCAAGAGCCCTTATCTGGAGCGTTTTCCCGTGCTGAGTCTGGAATCGGAGCAGCTGTCTCGCTACCGACTGCGCCGCTCCAAGCGCGACGATCATTTCTGCACGGCTGAAGTCGCGGCGCTGTGTCTGGAGCTGGCGGGCGATACCCACGCCAGTGGCGTTCTGGATGCATATCTGGACGTGTTCACTGCGCATTATCTGGGGGCCAAGTTTCAAAACCCTATTGACGCGCAGGACGCCGCCCACACTCACCTGAAAGCTTTTATATAGATAGCTGATCTGCGGCGCCCGCCCGCTGAAGATAAGTGCACAATATGCAATAACGTTTCACCAAGGATGGCGCTTGACCACCCCGGCTTCGCTGGGCATGCTTGGCGCCGCATAAAGGATTGGACGCTTGTTTTTGTGGGTTTGCGTCGAATGTGCTGTGTCGCCCAACGAGCATTTGCTGGCATTTTCGAATGCCTTGCTGAGCCGCGATCGGATCGCTGCTCCTATAAAAACAGGATCACCCAATGACCTACGAAATCCTGATTGCCGATGACCATCCGCTATTTCGCAGCGCGCTGCATCAGGCATTGAGCATCGGCCTCGGCCCGGATGTCCGGTTGGTAGAAGCCGACAGCATTGCTCAGCTTGAAACTCATTTGGGTGAAAAGACCGACTGGGATCTGGTTCTGCTGGATCTGAACATGCCGGGGGCTTACGGTTTTTCCGGCTTGGTGCTGTTACGCGGGCAGTACCCGCAGATTCCCGTGGTGATGGTCTCCGCTCAGGAAGAAGCGTCGATTGTTGTACGCTCCAAGGAGTTCGGCGCCAGCGGGTTTATTCCTAAATCCAGCTCCCTGGAAACCATTCAGCAAGCCGTGCGCACGGTTCTCGAAGGCGACGTCTGGTGGCCAGCGCAGGTCAATGAACCGGTCAGTGTTTCGGCTGAAGCCAAAGCGGCCAGTGCCGGCCTTGCAAGTCTGACTCCACAGCAGTTCCGGGTGCTGACCATGGTCTGCGAAGGCTTGCTGAACAAGCAGATCGCATACGAACTGAGCGTCTCCGAAGCGACCATCAAGGCGCATGTGACAGCGATTTTCCGCAAGCTGGGCGTGCGAACCCGCACTCAGGCCGCGCTGCTTCTGCAACAACTGGAATCTATTTCACCAAACTGATTGCGTAAGCTGCGCCATGGGTTCACGCTTTTTTGACTTGTCCTGAATTAACTTCGCCTTTTCTATTCAAGCAGCAGCCTATCTATGTCTCCTTTCAAAGGCCAAACCGGCCTCAAACGTATCTTCAATGCCACTGGTTATTCCTTTGACGGCCTCACCGCTGCCTTTAAAGGCGAGGCGGCTTTTCGGCAGTTGGTATTGCTGAACGTGATCCTGATTCCCGTGTCTTTTCTGTTTCACGTCAGCAAGGCCGAGCATGCCTTGTTGATCGCCGTCTGCCTTCTGGCGCTGATCGTAGAATTGCTCAATTCTGCCGTAGAAGCCGCGATCGACCGGATTTCCCTGGAATTGCATCCGCTTTCGAAGAATGCCAAAGACATGGGCAGCGCCGCGCAGTTCATTGCCCTGGGGATGATCGCCGTGGTCTGGGGCTTGATTCTGCTGGGCTGAAGCGCAGCCCAGGCCAGTCCAGGCCGCTTAGGCGTCAGCCTGATAAATGCTCGGCAGGACGATTTCATCGCTGCGGCGGATGCCCGTGGTGAATGAGCGGCACAGATCGAGAAATTCGCGCATGGCGGAGGTTTGATACTTCTGCTTGTGCCAGATGAAATAAAACTGCCTGATCAGGTCCAGCTCCGGCGTTTCGACGGCTACCAGGCTGCCGCGCCGGAACGCATCGCGCAGGGCCAGCCGGGAAATACAACCAATCCCCAATCCTGATTCCACCGCACGCTTGATCGCCTCGGTGTGTTCCAGCTCCAATCGCACATTAAGTGCGTTACGGTGATGGCGCATGGCTTGGTCGAAGGTCAGGCGGGTGCCGGAACCCTGCTCACGCAAGATCCAGGCTTCTTCGGTCAGCTGATCGAGACTGGCATGGCCACGCTTGGCCAAAGGATGCTGCGGCGCACAGAACACCACCAGTTCGTCTTCGACCCAGCGTTGTACTTCGATGTCCGGATGCGTGCAGTCGCCTTCAATTAGACCTAGATCAATTTCGTAGTGAGCGACTTGTTGCACGATATGCTCGGTGTTCTGTACGTGCAGCTTGACCTGACTTTCCGGGTGGCGCTGCATGAAGCTGCCGATCAGCAGGGTTGCCAGGTAGTTACCGATAGTCAGCGTCGCGCCGACCGCCAGTGAGCCGAAACCGGATTTTCCGTTGAGCAAGTCCTCGATCTCCTTGGCCTGATCCAGCAGCGCCACGGCCTGCGGCAGCAACTGGCGGCCGGTGGCATTGAGGCTCAGGCGTTTGCCAGCACGGTCGAACAACTGGCAGCTGGATTGGCGTTCCAGCTCTGTTATGGAGGTACTCGCCGCTGATTGCGACAGGGACAGCAGGATGGCCGCACGGGAAACACTTTCCTGTTGTGCGACGGCGACGAAGACCTGGAGTTGACGTAGAGTAAATCGCATATCTATATAACCGATAACCTATATCTTGATAATCCAGTTAACAGATATTGTGTCTGCCACTAGAATATCGCGCAATAGCGCTCTTACCCGGCGCGGGTGAAATTTCAGGAGTTCCTACGTACATGAGCAACATGAACCACGAGCGTGTCCTTAGCGTCCATCACTGGAACGACACGCTCTTCAGTTTCAAGTGCACCCGCGACCCAGGTCTGCGTTTCGAGAACGGTCAGTTCGTCATGATCGGTCTGCAGCAGCCCAATGGCCGCCCGCTCATGCGCGCTTATTCGATTGCCAGCCCGAACTGGGAAGAGCATCTCGAGTTTTTCAGCATCAAGGTGCCGGACGGTCCGCTCACCTCGCAGCTGCAGCATTTGAAAGAAGGCGACGAGATCATCATCAGCAAGAAACCTACGGGTACGCTGGTGCTGGACGACCTCAAGCCGGGCAAGCATCTTTATCTGCTGAGCACCGGTACTGGCCTGGCGCCGTTCATGAGCGTCATCCAGGACCCGGAAACCTACGAGCGTTTCGAAAAGGTCATCCTGTGCCATGGCGTTCGTTACGTGAACGAAGTGGCCTACCGCGAATTCATCACCGAGCATTTGCCGCAGAACGAGTTCTTCGGTGAAGCCTTGCGTGACAAGTTGATCTACTACCCGACCGTTACCCGCGAGCCTTTCGAAAACGAAGGCCGTCTGACCGATCTGATGCGCAGCGGCAAGCTGTTCAGCGATATTGGTCTGCCGCCGATCAATCCTCAGGACGATCGCGCGATGTTGTGCGGTAGCCCGAGCATGCTCGACGAAACCAGCGAAGTGCTCAACAGCTTCGGCCTGACCGTTTCGCCGCGTATGCGCGAGCCGGGTGATTACCTGATCGAGCGTGCGTTCGTCGAGAAGTAAGCGACGTGCGCAGCTGAATTACAACGCGGGATGTACTGCAAGGTACATCGCGCTTGTGACGAAAAAACCGCCTGGGGGTCACGGACCAGGCGGTTTTTTTGTGGGAGACGTTTGTCGGCTGCGACTCAGGTTGTGACCGGAACGACCTCAAGCACGCGAATCAGCCCGGCTTGCGGATAATGCCAGCGCACATCCAGATCCCAGAGCTGCGCGCCGTAGCGACGTTCAGGCGTTGGCACTTGATAAGCCGGTCTCGGGTCTTGAGCCAGGCATTGCTCGATCAGTTCAACCAGTGGCTCGCCCAGACGCAGCGCGTGTTCACGGGCCTGACGCAGCGCGTCATCCGCCCACTGAACCGGGATCAGCTCAGGCGCGGCACTGGCGATGGTGTTACTCGCGGTGGGGACGCTATCGGCGTAAGGCACGTAGGGTTTGATGTCCAGCACCGGCGTGCCGTCCAGCAAGTCGATGCCGGACAACCACAGTCGTCCGGCTTCAACCTTGTCCAGCTTGACCACTGACTGGCCGATGCCGTTCGGGCGATGGGTCGCCCGAGTGGCGAACACGCCCATGGATTGATTGCCGCCCAAGCGCGGCGGGCGCACTTTCAAGCGAGGCTTGTCTTCCAGTGCCAGATGAAACAGGAACAACAGCCAGACATGGCTGACCTGTTCCAGACCTTGCACCGCGTCGCCCTGATCAAATGGCGCCACCAGTTCCAGCACGCCGCGAGCCGCCGGCGCGAGCTGCGGCTGGCGCGGGATGGCGAACTTTTCCTTGAAGCAGGAGCGCACGTAGCCGATGGGAGAGACGTTGTAGGAATCAGGCATGAGGGTTCCGGCCAGTCATCGCAATTGAATGTCCTTCCATAGGACCGGCTTCAGCCGGGAGAATGCCTTCCCGGCTGAAGCCGGTCCTACAAGTCTGGGATCAAGAATGCAGTCTGGATCAGCCGCGAACCCGCAAGGTCAGGCCTTTGAGGAAGTTGCGCAGCAGCTGGTCGCCACAGGTGCGGTAGTTGCTGTGGCCGAATTTACGGAACAGGGCGCTCAGCTCAGGCTTGGACACCGGGAACTCAGAAGCCTTGAGGACGGCGTGCATGTCTTCTTCCTTGAGTTCGAAGGCAACTCGCAGCTTTTTCAGAACCGTGTTGTTGGTGATTGGCAGTTCAACCGCTTGTGGCGGACGGCTATCGTCCTTGCCGCGCTTGAAGATCACCAGGCCATCAAGGAAGTGCGCCATGATTTCATCGCTGCAATCCAGATAACCTTCTTCGTCTTCTTTCTTCATGAAGGCGATCACGTCGGCCTTGGTAATCTCGAAGCCTGCGAGCTTGACGATATCGACGATTTTGCCGTCGCTGATATCAAGCATGTAGCGCACGCTGCGCAGTACGTCATTGTTCATCATGGTGTGTTCGAGTCCTGGTAAGACGGGTGTTACGCCGTAGGAGCTAGCCGCTGCGGCACTGAATGAGGTGGTGCGTTGATCAGAACTTTTCTTTGCTGGTCATGTAGCGCCACTGGCCTTCGGGCAACTTGCCCATCGACACGCCGCCGATGCGGATGCGGCGCACCGAAACGATCTTCACGCCCACGGCTTCACAGAGCTGGGCAATGATGCCGGGCTGCGGGTTTTTCATGGCGAAGCGCAGGCGGTTTTCGTTCTGCCAGCTGGCTTTGACCGCAGGCAATTCTTTGCCCTTGTAGGTCAGGCCGTGATTCAGACGATTCAGGCCGTGGGCAACCATATCGCCAGTAATCTCGACAATGTATTCCTGCTCGATCTTGCTGCGGTCATCCGTGAGCTTGCGCAGGATTTTCCAGTCCTGGCTGAACACCATCAAACCGCTGGCATTGGCCTGCAGGGTTGAAATGGGTTCAAGGCGCAGGAAATGCCCTTTGAGCGGACGCTTGCCGAAGCTGTGCTCTTCAGAAAGAGTGCCTGGCGTGATCAGCGCCAATGCATCGGCATCGCTCATGGCAGCTGGTTTGTGCAGGATGATCGTGACCGGTTCCGGGGCGTCGGCCTTGGCTGCCGGGCTGAGTTCAACGGTTTGCGTGTCGACCTTGAACTGCGGTTCTTCGATGACTTCGCCATCCACGGTGACCCAGCCGCCTTCGATGTACAGCTCAGCCTCCCGACGGGAGCAGCCGATCAGCTCGATAAGACGTTTGGAGAGGCGGATGGGTTCTGACATGACAAAGAGCCGTTACTTGAGAGAAAGGCGCTCATTGTACCCGTGCAAGCCCGGTTAATCGCGGCAACATTACAAATGGGCTGGAATCAGTGCGCAGGAGCCAACTTGTGTGGGAGCGAGCTTGCTCGCGAAGCGGTATACCCAGGTTTCGGGAACATCGCGATGTCGGCCAGCACACAGGATCCGTAGGACCGGCTTTAGCCGGGAGGGCGGAAGGCGTGACGACGCAACTACTGAGAATGTACCGGCCGCTTCCCGGCTAAAGCCGGTCCTGCGGTTTGACCCCGTCGCGCAAACGCATGCGCAACATCGGCCCAGGCCATCCACTTCGGTGCGGCTGACTACTTCGAAACCTTGCTTGAGATAGAAACCCAGTGCCTGCGGGTTCTGCTCGTTGACGTCCAGCTCCTCTATACCAAAGTGTTCGACGGCATGGGCGAGCAGACGTTTTCCCAGGCCCTTGTCGCGATGGTCTGGGTCGATAAAAAGCATCTCCAGCTTGGTCCTGCTTACACCCGCAAAGCCAGTAATGTTCATGTGTCCATCGCGAGTGCAGAACAGCGTGACGCTATCCAGATACCGCGAGAGCAGCAGGCTCTTGAGGATCGAGATATACGAGTCGGGAAGAAAGTCGTGAGTGGCACGGACCGAGTCCTCCCAGACCTGCGTCAGTTTCGGGTATTCGTTCTTGTTGGGGATGAAAATCTCGTGATGCTGGTATTGCATGGCTTGGCTCCGTCTGGCCGCTGTGCAAAGGAAAGTCGCCAGTCTGTTCGACCCATAAAAAGCCCCGCCGTTTGAAGGGCAGGGCTGATTTTAGTTGAGGCTACAAACAGGCGATCAGAGCAAGTCCGCCCACAGATCGTACTCATCGGCATCGGTCACGCGACACATGATCTTGTCGCCGGGTTTGACCTGGCTGCCAGATTCGAGGGCGATGTAGACGTTGCCGTCGATTTCCGGGGCATCGAAGAAGCAGCGGCCAACGGCGCCTTGCTCGTCGACTTCATCGATCAATACTTCGATTTCCTTGCCGATCTTCATTTGCAGGCGCGCTGCGCTGATGGCCTGTTGATGGGCCATGAAGCGATCCCAACGATCCTGTTTGATCTCGTCCGGAACAATTGGTGCATCCAGCAGGTTGGCCGGAGCGCCTTCAACCGGTGAATACTGGAAGCAGCCGACGCGGTCGAGTTGCGCTTCGGTCAGCCATTCAAGCAGGTACTGGAAGTCTTCTTCGGTTTCACCCGGGAAGCCGACGATGAAGGTCGAACGGATGATCAGGTCCGGGCACTGTTCGCGCCAGTTCTTGATGCGCGCCAGGGTCTTGTCTTCAAAGGCCGGGCGTTTCATCAACTTGAGGATTTTCGGGCTGGCGTGCTGGAACGGGATATCCAGGTACGGCAGGATTTTCCCGGCAGCCATCAGCGGAATCAGCTCATCGACGTGCGGATACGGATACACATAGTGCAGGCGAACCCAGACGCCCAGTGAGCTAAGGGCCTGGCACAGTTCGGTCATGCGCGTCTTGACCGGCGCGCCGTTCCAGAAGCCGGTACGATATTTGACATCGACGCCGTAGGCGCTGGTGTCCTGGGAAATCACCAGCAGCTCTTTGACCCCGGCCTTGACCAGACGCTGCGCCTCATCAAGCACATCGCCCACCGGACGGCTGACCAGCTTGCCGCGCATCGACGGGATGATGCAGAAGCTGCAGCTGTGATTGCAGCCTTCGGAAATCTTCAGATACGCGTAATGGCGCGGGGTCAGCTTGACGCCTTGCGGCGGCACCAGGTCGATCAGCGGGTTGTGATTCAGGTTAGGCGGCGCGGCGTCGTGGACGGCGTTGACCACTTGCTCGTACTGCTGCGGCCCGGTCACGGCCAGCACGCTGGGGTGCACATTGCGAATGACGCTTTCATCGACGCCCATGCAGCCGGTCACGATAACCTTGCCGTTTTCGGCAATGGCTTCACCGATCACTTCCAGGGATTCAGCCTTGGCGCTGTCGATGAACCCACAGGTGTTGACGACAACGACGTCAGCATCCTGATAGGTTGCGACCACTTCGTAGCCTTCCATGCGCAGTTGGGTGAGGATACGCTCGGAATCCACCAGGGCCTTTGGGCAACCCAGGGAAACGAAGCCGACCTTCGGGGCGGAAGGCGTGATAACGGTGGACATGGCGAACCTCGGCGTAAGTGGTGCTTCGGCAAATGGCCTGAACACCGGCTGGGCGTTGGCATCCGGTAGCGGATACGTGCGCCTCTGGTCAAAAAGTGCGCAATTCTAGCGGCCAGTCCTGCGATTGACCAGCTTTATGCAGAGAATTACGACGAGTGCTGCGCTATGCTTCGCGGCGTTACGGGATGTGTCGGATTTACCGGCTTCGATGGCACGTAATAAGTATCGATAGCTCAAAGCATCATCGTGTGTCGAGTGGCGCGCGCCTTGGTTTCTGGAGTGGTAGATGAGTCAAGCAAGCAGTCAGGCTGAGACCGGGCAAAGCGCAGCCAAACCCTTGAGTTTGCTGATGGCGGCGGTGGGTGTGGTATATGGCGATATCGGCACCAGCCCGCTGTACACCCTCAAAGAGGTGTTTCAGGGGGGTTATGGCGTCGAGGTCACGCATGACGCGGTGCTGGGCATTCTGTCGTTGATTTTCTGGTCGCTGATCTGGGTCGTCTCGTTCAAGTACATGGTGTTCATCCTGCGCGCCGACAACCAGGGCGAAGGCGGCATCATGGCGCTCACCGCCCTGGCGAGACGGGCCTCGGCGAGTAAACCGAAACTGCAGGCGGTCATGGTGGTCTTCGGCTTGTTTGGTGCGGCGCTGTTTTATGGCGACAGCATGATCACCCCGGCGATTTCCGTGCTGTCGGCCATGGAGGGCATGGAACTGGCTTTCGATGGCCTTGAGCGCTGGGTGGTGCCCATGGCGCTGGTGGTGCTGGTCGGGCTGTTCCTGATTCAGCGGCACGGCACGGCGCGCATCGGTGTGTTGTTCGGTCCGGTGATGGTGACCTGGTTCGTGGTGCTCGGCTTGCTGGGCATTCATGGCATTCTGCGCCAACCGGAAGTGCTGCACGCGATGAACCCACTCTGGGCCGTGCGCTTCTTCATCATCCATCCGGGGATTGGCGTGGCGATCCTTGGCGCAGTGGTTCTGGCGCTGACCGGCGCCGAAGCGCTGTATGCCGACATGGGCCACTTCGGCCGCAAGCCGATTGCCCGCGCCTGGTTCATCCTGGTGTTGCCCGCGCTGGTGCTCAACTATTTCGGTCAGGGCGCTTTGGTGCTCGAAGACCCGGAAGCCGCGCGCAACCCGTTCTATCTGCTCGCGCCGAGCTGGGCGCTGCTGCCTTTGGTAGGGCTGTCGACATTGGCGACGGTCATTGCTTCTCAGGCGGTGATTTCCGGCGCGTTTTCCATGACGTTGCAGGCGATCCAGTTGGGATACATCCCGCGCATGCAGATTCAGCACACTTCCAGTGATGCTCAGGGCCAGATCTACATCGGCGCGGTCAACTGGTCGTTGATGGTCGGCGTCATTCTGTTGGTGCTGGGTTTCGAATCTTCCGGCGCGCTGGCTTCGGCGTACGGCGTAGCGGTGACCGGCACGATGTTCTGCACCACGATTCTGGTGTCGTCGGTCATGCTGCTGTTGTGGAAGTGGCCAGCGTTCCTGGCCGTGCCGCTGTTGTTGGGTCTATTGTTTGTGGACAGCCTGTTCTTTGCCGCCAACGTGCCGAAGGTGATTCAGGGCGGAGCATTTCCGGTCATTGCCGGCGTGGTGCTGTTTATCCTGATGACCACCTGGAAACGCGGCAAACAGTTGCTGGTCGATCGTATCGACGAAGGCGGGCTGCCACTACCGATCTTCATCAGCAGCATCAAGGTCCAGCCGCCGCATCGGGTGCAGGGCACAGCGGTATTTCTGACCGCTCGCGCCGATGCCGTCCCACACGCTCTGCTGCACAACCTGCTGCACAATCAGGTGCTGCACGAGCAAGTGGTGCTGCTGACCGTGGTCTACGAAGACACGCCACGCGTACCGGCGCAGCGTCGATTTGAAGTCGAGGCCCATGGCGAAGGCTTCTATCGAGTGATCCTGCATTTCGGCTTCATTGACGAGCCGGATGTCCCGGCTGCGCTGACCTTGTGTCACTTGCAGGAGCTGGACTTCAGTCCTATGCGGACCACTTACTTCCTCAGCCGCGAGACAGTGATCCCGTCGAAAATGGTCGGCATGGCGCGCTGGCGCGAGGCGCTGTTCGCTTTCATGCTCAAGAACGCCAACGGCAACCTGCGCTTCTTTAATCTGCCGTTCAACCGAGTGATCGAGCTGGGGACGCAAGTCGAAATGTAAGAGCGAACTTCGCCAGCGCGCATCGTCGATGTGACGATCCAGGTTGGTGAGGCGCGAATAGCGCCTCTGATCGAGTGGCACCAACAGCATTTTTGGTGCGGCTTATTGAGGTTTCGCCCTGACGGTAGAGTCCATTTTGTTTCGGCAAAATAGACGAAAAACATCTGCGCTGACGTACGGCCCCTGCTTCGCAGCGGTTCCTTCGACTCCGGTGCCGTGGTGTGGGTACGCGCCGACGCGCCATACCTGGCGCAACGGCGCTCGACCGGCATCCATGCCGGTCGCCCCACCCCACGACACCTGCGCTCAGCCTCCCGACGCGCGTTTGGCGGTGTCTGCCAGGCCGCGGCACCCAAAAGCGAACATCAAAAGCCAGCGTCGCAACCACTGTGGGAGCTAACTTGTGTGGGAGCGAGCTTGCTCGCGAAGCTTCTGAAACGAGGCCTCGCCAACAAGTTGGCTCCGAAAGTGCCGCGTTCCATCGTCAACAGGCATAAAAAAAATCCCCGCACCTTGATGAGGTTGCGGGGATTTTTTATGCCTTGCGCGCGCTTTTACTTGCTCTCAGCCTTGCCCTGACGCTTGTCGATGGCGGCGATCAGGCGTTTGGCCAGTGCCGGGTAGTTTTCATCGAAGTGGTGACCGCCTGGCAGTTGCAGCTTCTCGCCCACGGCCGTGGTCGCGGTGCAGCCGCTTTCATCTTTTTCTTCGATGCCGTAGACGCACAACACCTTCTCGGCAGGCAGCCTGGCCATCTCTTCGCCGGTAGTGGCTTCCTTGCCAGCATTGCCGAGCCAGCCGTCGACGTGGATCTCGAAGCTGCCGGTGCGGGCGAAGGCGAGCAGAATAATGCCGTCGATGCGGTTCTGTTCCTCAGCGGCCAGGCGGTTGTAGACCGCAGGCATCACGTCAGCACCGAAAGAGTAGCCGGCGAGAATGAAGCGCTTGGTGCCCCACTTCTGACGGTAGTGCTGCATCAGCTCGGTGAGGTCGGCGGCAGTCTGCTCCGGCGTCTTGTGTTCCCAGTAATAGCGCAACACATCGATGCCGACCACCGGATAACCCAGATTGGCCATATCGCCGGCCACTACCTTGTCCAGGTCGCGCCAGCCACCATCACCGGACATGAACAGCGTCACCGTGTCGGAAGGCTGCGCGGACGGGACTTCCACCACCGGCACGCCGACGCCGCCACCCTTGTCATCCTCGCCGATCAATTTGTGGCGAAGTTCGCTGTTCAAAACCTGTGGCAGCTTGATGTCGTAGTCGCTGATGCTCGTATCAGCGTTGGCCTGGTCACGCACAAACGCTGCTGGCGCGTCGTCGGGCGCGTCGTTCCACGCCACCATCCAGTGGCCGTGGGGCGCAGTTTTTGGCAGCGCCACGTCGCAGATTACCGGCGCGGGCTCGTCGGCCTCTACCACCGGTGTCGGCTGGGACGGGACTTCCAGGTAAAAACCTACCGAAATCGCCTCTGCATCGTCGTTGTCCTGACCTGCAAGCCAGCGCCAGGCCAACGTCGCACCCGGGCCGATACCGCCGACCACGTTCGGCGCGTCGTCGAGTTGTTGCAGAGCGTCGTTGAAGGTCTTCTGTTGCAGGACGCAATTGTCCTTGGGCAGCACCACCTGAATGATCCGCGCGGCGGCATCCTGGCTCAAGGCCTGCAATTGCTTGTCGGTGAGCAAGTCGTCAGCAGTGACCGCCAATGCAACCCGCACCTTGGTCCGGCTGCCCGGCGTTACGTCGGTCAGCGCCGAGCCGTCAGCCAGGGTGGAATGTACGAGGGTTGCCGGTGGAGCAGGGCGGTTCCATAACCAGACCCCCAACGCGACCACGAGAATAACCAGGGCTGCGAGCAAAAAGCGCCAGTAGCGTTGAATCATCAGCGTTTCACCAATCCAGTCAGACCGCCCGCAATCAGGGCGGCAGTGTCAGCCAGTGCAACCAGCGGATCGAGTCCGGCGGGCACGGCCATATAGCGAGGTTCCCAGTCAGGCTGGAATTTGTCCTTGAAGCGCCGCAAGCCCTGGAAGTTGTAGAGTTGCTCGCCACGACGGAACACCATCGAGCCCAGACGCTGGGTCAAAGGTGCGCCACGCCGCGGCTGCAAGCCTGACAACGGCACCATGCCCAGGCTGAAGCGTTCGTAGCCGTGCTGTTTGTAATACAAAATCAGCCCGACCATCATGAATTCCATGGTTAGTTTCGGCGCATCAGGATGCGCGCGCATCAGGTCCAGGCTGGCCAGATCGTGGCGCGAGGTCTCCAGCAGGTTGGCGAACGCCACCGGCTTACCTTCAAAGTGAATGATGGCGATGCGGAAATGCGTGAGGTATTCCGGGCTGAAGCGGCCCAGGGAAAAGCCCTTTTCTCTGACGTTCTTGCCAGTCAACCAGGCATCGGAGATCACCTTCAGCTCATCCAGCGGGGCCTGACCTGCTTCGTAGATTTCCAGCGACAGACCATCGCGTCCGCCCCGGTTCCAGGTGTAGCGCAGGTCTTTCATTTCCTTGCCCTTGGCTTCGATGTCGAAGCGGCGCAAGTCGACCCGGGCTTCTTCGCCCAGCTTGATCGCGGTCAGACCGATGTCCATGTAGAACGGCAGGTTCTCGGCGCGGACCTGATAAAACACCGGGCGTGCATGGTGGACGTCGCACAGGTCGCGGAACTGCCAGATGAGTTCGGCGCGCTGCTGGGTCGGTCCAATCGGGTCATACAAGGCCACGAGGCTGCGGCCACGGTGCGAGTACATCAAAAAGGCATCACCATTGGGGTGCAGCAGGATCGCCTTGTCGCCGGTCAACACCAGCCCGCCGTCAGGTTGTGATGAGGCGTTGACGATTTCGGCGGCCTTGGCCAGTTCCACCGCGTCGGGGAGCTTGATCACCGGTCGTGCCGTGCGCAACAGCCAGGTCAGCGACACCACTACCAGCAGCACTGCGCTGCCCAGCGCCGAGCGCAGGGCTCTCGGCGCATCGGCATCCAGCGTGAACTGCCACCAGAGTTGATGGCTGTACGGGACGTCCTGATAGGCAAACAGCAGCAACCAGATCGAAGCACCCAGCACGCAGACGCTCGCCACCAGATACAGCGGCGAGAAGGGCAGCTCCAGCAAGCGGCTCGGCCGGTAGAACGAGCGACGGAAGACGCCCAGCAGGCAAGCCGTGAGAATCAGCAGGACCGCTTCTTCCCAGTCGAAGCCTTTGAGCATCGACAGCACCGAGCCGGTCACCAGCAAAATGGTGGTCAGCATCCATGCCGCCGACAGACGTCGACGCAGGCCTTGAGCCAGCAACAGGCACAGCACACCAATCAGGCTGGCGCCGAAGTGCGAAGCATCGATCAGCCGATGCGGGATCAGGAAGCCGAGATATTCCAGGCGGGTATCGATTTCCGGCGTCGCGCCGGAGAACAGCAGCACCACTCCGGACAGAAACACCAGCAGTGCCAGAATCGGTGCTGCAAGGCCCGAGGCCACGCGCATTGCCTGTTTGGTCGGCAGCAGGCGCTGGCTTTCGGTGAACAGCAGGGTCATGCAGGCCAGCAGGAGTGGCAGCACGACGTAGATCAGTCGATACAGCAGCAATGCGGCAGCCAGCGGCGCGGCGCCCAGTTCATTGGCGAATGCAGCGAGCAGAATGGCTTCGAAAACACCCACGCCACCCGGAACATGGCTGAGCACGCCTGCGGCCAATGCCAGCAGGTAAACCAGCAGGAATGCACCGAATGGCGGGGATTGCGGCAGCAGCAAATACAAAACCGTAGCCGCTGCGGCAACGTCCAGCGCGGTGATCACCAACTGCATCAACGTCAGGCGCAGACCTGGCAAACGCAGGGTTCTTCTGCCAGCACGCACCAACAGAGTATGCGGGATGGTTTGTTCCGGCAGCCGACGGCGATACACCGCCACAGTCAGCAGCGCGGTCAGAATCAGCACCCCGATGGCGATCGCCGCGAGCATTCCCACCGGCAAGTGCAGGGCCAGGGAAGCGCCGGACAAATTGCTCAATGTTGCGAGTGCGGCCAGCGGCGGCAGGGCGCAGCCCAATGACAGACTGGCGAACAGCGTCATGCGTGCGACTTCTATCGCACCGACGCCTTTGCGGGAATACAGCCGATAACGCACCGAGCCGCCGGACAGCATCGAAAGCCCGACTGCGTTGCCGATGGCGAACGCGGTAAAGCCTCCCATCGCCAGGGTCTTGTTGGGCAGATCAACCCCGGCGTACCGACTGGCGGACCATTCGTAGCCCAGCAGGATGATAAAACCGACAATCATCGCCAGCACGGCACCTGCCAGGGACGGCAAAGGCACACTAAGCAGAGAATCATGCAGCGCATACAGATCCAGCTCGCTCAACATGTGGCGGCAAGCGATCAGCGCGATGGCGAAAAGCAGCAACGTAACGGCCAGGCCGATGGGTTGGCGATACTTGCTCAGCAGCTCCAGCCAATGTAGGCGAGCAGGTTGAATAGGTTGATTCGCCGTGACTGCTTCATTGGGTTCTGACGGGTTGGCGCGCATCAATCACTCCTTGGATCGTGCGCGACAGGATGGAGGTATGCAGCCAAGTTACCAATCCCTACGCAAAAAATATTTCGAGATGTTAGCGCGTCAACGTCTAACGAGCGAATGGAGCGGATTTGTCTGTGTCGCTTAAGCGACTATTGAGTCACAAAAGGCTATCGGCCGACCATGGAAAAACTGTCGCCCACTGCAATATTACGTTACAAGCGTGAAAATGAGATGAAACCTGCAATGCAAAATAGCCTTTTCTGACAAGCGCTTAGCTTGATTGGAGCGATGCTTTTCTTACAGGCACAAAAAAGGCCACTCTTTCGAGTAGCCTTGTTTGATGTTTGGTTGCGGGAGCCGGATTTGAACCGACGACCTTCGGGTTATGAGCCCGACGAGCTACCAGACTGCTCCATCCCGCGTCTGTGTGGCGGCATTCTACAGCCGAACGACGAGGTGTCAACCTTTAATGCGAAATGAGGGTAAATGAGTATCGGGGCAGTAAATGGAGAGGGATCTGTTGGAGATTCTATGTCTGGGGCAACCGCCAGGCGCCGCAGACGTATTGTCTGAACCGACGCCTTCCCGGCTAAAGCCGGTCCCACTGGATCGCGCTGATTTTGTGGGACCGGATTTATCCGGGAAGACGGCATTCCAGTAGACGCAAATGCATCGGCTGTATGTCCTGTCGCGAACGTTGCGTAGATCCGTTGGAGGCTTGCCCGCGAACCTGACGCCTTGGTGGGTCAGGCTCACCGCGCTATCGTTATTCGCGGGCAAGCCTCGCTCCAACGGGTCTTCTAAAAACCATCGGACACAAAAAAGGCCACTCTTTCGAGTAGCCTTGTTTGATGTTTGGTTGCGGGAGCCGGATTTGAACCGACGACCTTCGGGTTATGAGCCCGACGAGCTACCAGACTGCTCCATCCCGCGTCTGTGTGTCGGCATTCTACGCCGGATCGCTGTGCTGTCAACCGTTAGTTTGAAAAAACTGCTTTTCCTTCAATCGCTTAGCGGTGCCGATTAAGGTCTGATGTAGCCGTGACGCCTTGCTGTACGGGCTATAGGCCAAGTTTGGGCACTTTTCAGTTAAGGTTTCATGACCATTCGCACATCACGCAGTGCCACATCCTGATGCCGATGAGATACTGCGCGACCTTATCCCCTGCAAATCGGCCTACATGACGCAGCGAAAAATCATTCATGTCGACTGTGACTGCTTCTATGCCGCCATCGAAATGCGCGATGACCCGCGCCTGGCGAGCAAACCGCTGGCAGTGGGCGGTTCGGCAGATCGACGAGGCGTGATCGCGACCTGCAACTATGAAGCGCGCGCCTACGGGGTGCGCTCGGCCATGTCATCGCGGCATGCGTTGAAGCTGTGTCCGGACCTGACCATCGTCAAGCCGCGCATGGATGCATATAAAGAAGCATCGAAGGAAATCCAGACGATCTTTCGCGATTACACCGATCTTATTGAGCCGTTATCGTTAGATGAGGCGTTTCTCGACGTTTCCGATGCGAGCCATTTTGGTGGCAGTGCCACGCGTATTGCCCAGGACATCCGCCGTCGTGTGTCCAATCAATTGCATATCACCGTCTCGGCCGGCGTTGCGCCGAACAAATTCCTCGCCAAGATCGCCAGTGACTGGAAAAAGCCCAATGGGCTGTTTGTGATCACGCCGGATCAGGTCGAGGATTTTGTCGCGTTGCTGCCGGTCAACAAGCTGCACGGTGTTGGCAAGGTGACGGCCGACAAGCTCGGCAGGCTGGGCATTGTTACCTGCACCGACTTGCGCGGCTGGAGCAAGTTGTCGCTGGTCAGGGAGTTCGGCTCTTTCGGCGAGCGCTTGTGGGGGCTTGCGCACGGCATCGATGAGCGGCCGGTGCAAAACGACAGCCGACGGCAATCGGTAAGCGTGGAAAATACCTACGACACCGACTTGCCGGATCTGGCCAGTTGCCTGGAAAAATTACCGGAGTTGATGGAAACCCTGTCCGGGCGCATGGCGCGCATCGCCGACAACTATCGGCCTGGCAAACCCTTCGTGAAGGTTAAATTCCACGATTTCACGCAAACGACCCTTGAGCAGTCCGGGGCGGGACGGGATCTGACCAGTTTTCAGCAGTTGTTGACCCAGGCGTTTGCCCGGGGCGACAAACCGGTGCGGTTATTGGGCATTGGTGTGCGTTTGCAGGATCTGCGCAGCGGTCACGAACAACTGGAGCTGTTCGCGCCCTGAGCACGCGGCAAGGGATGTCAGTGCCTGGCGCCGGGGTCAGCGACCAGGCGACCTGCATCCTTGGCCAGGGATTTCACAAACTCATGCTGCAACTGGGGATCATTGCGCGTCAGTTCGATCAGGCTCTGCTCCAGTTCGCTGGCTTCATCTTCAAGGCCCAGTTCCGAAAGACGCTTGACGCGATAGACCCACTGACTGACTTCATCGTCTTCCAGGTCATCGTAGATCAGGCCGTGGGCCTCAAGTAATTTGCCACGCAACAGTTTGCTGATGGGCAAGTCGGCATTGGCGTGAACCTTGTCCTGATCGTCTTCGACGCTGAAATAAATCCGCGTGACGTGGCTCAGGTCCTGTTCGGCAAACGGGCTGTCCAGCAGGCTCAGGCGCAACACGCCGTTGCGATCAGTATTCAGCTCGTGGGTTTGCGTACCTGACTTGACCAGTACCGGGCGCTCGTTCCAGGGCAGGGTCGAATTTTCGATTCTCTTGTCCTTCTGGACTTCGTCGATGTGCGCCAGGTTTTGTTGCGCGCGGCCATTGGACGGCGCGTTCATGAACGGGTTGAGCCCGGCCACGCCATAGTTGATCCAGTCCTTGGTCACGCTGTCCGGCAGTTGCCCGAAGGCCAGGACGTTGACCACGTTGGCGCCGACACCGGCCACCACCGCGACGGCACCCAGCGGAATCTCATAGATTTCCCGCCACGGCTGATAAGCGGTGTAACGGTCGTAGCGGCGGGTGACTTCGAATTCGGTGACCTCAAAGGTTTTTTGTTCATGGATGCGCACACGGCGCTGAGGCAGCTCAAGGGTCTTGGGCTCGCCCATATCAATTTGCAGGGTATGTTCGAGCAATTTGCGTTCGACACGCTCTTCATGCTCGCTGCGCTGTGACAAGTGGTTGGCACAACCGCTGACAAGCAGGCTGGCGCACAAGGCTGTACAGCCGAGGCTTAAGGATCTTCGCTTGAACATGGGATCTCTTGATGCGGATAAGGCGCGGTGCCTGAATTGGACGCGCTCGTGCTCGTTTTGGCGAGCGACGAGCGCGTCCATGACTCAGCGGCGGATACGAGCCTGGATAAACGACAACACGTCAGCAACTGGCAAGGCCTGGGCCTCGGGCTCGATGCGGCTCTTGTATTCAAGATTGCCTTCGGCCAGGCCGCGGTCGCTGACCACGATGCGATGCGGGATACCAATCAGCTCCATGTCGGCAAACTTGTTGCCGGGGCTGGTTTTCTTGTCGCGGTCATCCAGCAGCACTTCGAAACCAGCCGCTTTCAGTTCGGCGTAAAGCTTGTCCGTGGCCTCGCGTACCGCTTCGGTTTCATAGCGCAACGGAACCAGGGCGATCTGGAAAGGCGCCAGGGTGTCATTCCAGATAATGCCGTTGGCATCGCTGTTCTGTTCGATGGCTGCGGCGACGACCCGGGAAACGCCAATGCCGTAGCAACCCATGGACAGGTTGACCGGCTTGCCGTTTTCGCCGAGGACCTGGCATTTCATGGCTTCGCTGTACTTGGTGCCCAGCTGGAAAATGTGCCCGACTTCGATGCCGCGCTTGATCTCAAGCGTGCCTTTGCCGTCCGGGCTTGGATCGCCAGACACAACGTTGCGCAGATCGGCAACGGTCGGAACAGGCAGATCGCGTTCCCAGTTGACGCCAAAGTAGTGCTTGTCGTCGATGTTGGCACCGATGCCGAAATCGCTCATCAGCTCTACCGAACGGTCGATGATGCACGGCAGCGGCAGATTCAGGGGGCCCAGCGAACCGGCACCGGCGCCAATCGCGTCGCGCAGTTCGGCTTCTGACGCCATGACCAGCGGGCTGGCGACCTGTTCTTGCTGGGCAGCCTTGATTTCGTTCAGCTCGTGATCGCCACGAATGATCAGTGCGATCAGCTTGCCTTCTTCAGCTGCGTGCACCACCAATGTCTTGATGGTCTTTTCGATAGGCAGGTTGAAGCCTTCGACCAGTTGCGCAATGGTCTTGGCGTTCGGGGTGTCGATCAGGCGCAGCTCTTCGGTCGGCGCGGCGCGAGAGGTTTCCCGGGGAATCGCTTCGGCTTTTTCGATGTTGGCGGCGTAATCGGAGCCATTGCTGAACACGATATCGTCTTCGCCGGACTCGGCCAGCACGTGGAACTCATGGGAGCCCGCGCCGCCGATGGAACCGTTGTCTGCTTCCACCGGGCGGAATTTCAGCCCAAGGCGGGTAAACACGTTGCAGTACGCCTGATGCATGCGGTCGTAGGTTTCCTGCAGGGAAGCCTGATCAGCATGGAAGGAGTACGCGTCCTTCATGACGAACTCGCGGCCACGCATCAAACCGAAGCGTGGACGGATCTCGTCGCGGAATTTGGTCTGGATCTGGTACAGATTGATCGGCAGCTGTTTATAGCTGTTGAGCTCGTTGCGGGCCAGATCGGTGATCACTTCTTCGTGGGTCGGGCCCAGGCAGAATTCGCGATTGTGCCGGTCGGTCAGGCGCATCAACTCGGGGCCGTACTGTTCCCAGCGGCCGGATTCCTGCCACAGCTCTGCGGGCTGGATACCCGGCATCAATACTTCGAGTGCGCCAGCAGCGTCCATTTCTTCACGAACGATGGCTTCGACCTTGCGCAATACGCGCAGGCCCATGGGGAGCCAGGTATAGAGGCCGGAAGCGAGTTTGCGAATCATGCCGGCACGCAGCATCAGCTGGTGGCTGACGACGACCGCATCGGAAGGGGTTTCTTTCTGTGTGGCGAGCAAAAATTGACTGGTGCGCATGGGAGGCCGTTGTCGGTTGCTGGGACTAGAAATGACTGGGCATTGTACGGGCCCGAATTACCCCCGTACAGCGCGAGGCCTCTGAGCGAGGCGAAGCTGATGACTTTATTGCCTGCATGAAAAAGCCCGGCATCAGCCGGGCTCTTTGCATAACGAGTAGCTGAAGTGCGATTACAGGATCGAGATCGGGTAGTCGACAATCAGGCGGAACTCGTTGATATCGCCTTCACCCTCATCAGCATTGGCGCGGTGCCAAGCTTGACGGATGCGGAACGACAGGTCTTTGGCTGGACCGGTTTGAAGCACATATTTGGCTTCAAGGTTGGTCTCGTGGTGCTTGCCGTCTTCACCGTACAGGCCAGCGTATGCGCTGTTAGCCGGGGTGTTGGTGCCGTCGATGTCATAACCTTTGATATAACGGGTCATGAAGCTCAGGCCAGGAACGCCGTACGGAGCCATGTTCAGGTCGTAACGAGCCTGCCAGGATTTCTCGCCAGGACCGTTGAAGTCGGAGTACTGGATGGAGTTGGCCAGGAAGATCGAGTCGCCGCCCTTGTTGTTGTCGCCGATACCGATGTAGTCGAATGGCGTATCACCGTTAACCTTCTGGAATGCCAGGGTCAGGGTGTGTGCTGCCAGGAACGAGTAGGCAACGGAGCCGGAGAACGCGGTGTTGCTGATGTCGCCTGCTTTAGCGCTGCCAGCATCGGTAGTGCGATACAGGTTGGCATCGAACGCCAGGGACTGGGAGTCGCTCAAAGGCAGTGCATAGTTCAGGTTGGCGTAGTACTGGTTCCAGACGTCTTCCAGTTTGGCGCCGTAGAATGCAACACCGAGGTTGTCGGTGATGGCGTATTTGCCGCCAGCGAAGTCAGCTGTCTTCGCAGAAACACCGGCGTAGGTAGCCCAGATGTTGCCGGTATGGCTGGTGTCGTCCTGGCTGGTGCCGGAGTAGAAGTGACCGCCTTCCAGATCCAGACCTTTGATCTCGCTGCTCTGCAGGCTGATACCGCTGGCAGTTTGTGGCAACAGACGGGAACCGCCTACTGCGAACACTGGGCTGGTAGGCTGCATGTCACCGATTTTCAGCTCGGTTTTCGAGAGACGGAACTTAACAGCGCCACCGGCTTTGCCGAAGCTGTCTTCGTTTTCGCCCTGGCTGTTGGTAACCAGGTTGCCCGAACCGGAATATTTGTCCTGACCGTCAAGCTTCAGGCCGAAATAGCCGAAAGCTTCAACGCCCACACCGATGGTGCCTTGAGTGTAGCCAGAGCTGAACGTTCCCCAGAAACCTTGGGTCCAGTCTTTGTCATCAACGGCGCCGTCTTTTTTGTCGCGATTGAAATAGTAGTTGCGAGCTTTCACATCAAGCGTGCTGCCGTCAACGAAACCTTTTGCTTCCGATTGATCGCTGACGAACGCTGCTGCCGTTGCCAGTTGGGTGCTGGCTGCAGTAACTGCCAGTGCGATTGCGCTCCACTTCATCACTCTCATCGTGACTTGCTCCTTTGGTTTTTAAGAAGAGTTGCTGCCGACCCACCTGTTTTTTTATCTGGGACGGCTCTTTCTTTTTTGTGTCGGCGAAACTTATATCACGCTGACAATGGTGGCGATAGTTACAGACCTATCCTTTCGAAATCTTTACGGCGGTGTCGCAAACTGCTCTGTCCATGTCGCAAAAATGCACTGTTTCCATATCGACTCTACAACTACCGCATTACTTTTTTACGACCTAAGCATAGGGTGAAACAGTCTAAGCCCGGTCCTCAAGTAATGCCTGGGTAGGCCTTCGCATTATCACGATAGCCGGATCCTGTTTTCCGCCAGGGTCCGTGCCAACCTTGTGAGTGATATAGCAACAACCGTGCACAAAGCTCAAGCGGATGAGAAAAATTTGTGAAAAATGCAGCATTTACCTCGCTTTCATGCCGCAACTAATTGATTTATAGGTATTTTAAAATTTTGAATTTTCTTTTTAATTCACGCTGCTGGAGTGTTTTCAGGCTCGGACGGCTGTGCGGAACGTTACTTTCTGCCCATCGACATGGGTAAATTCTGGATAGGCAGGCCTTTTGGCCAGTTGGAGTGAGTCGTTTTGGTGCGCGCCTGGCTTCCGATGCCTGAAGGTGGCCCATGGCTGTGATCTGTAAGCTTTCTGGACCCGGCGAGTGTTTCGGCAGACTCTCACCTGAACCGCCTTGGGCGATCTGATGCCTGCGAATCGCACTTTTGGGTAGCGATTTGTAACAACCGTATCAACGTTGAAGACACTCAATTGATGTTCCAAATGAGTGCATTTCATTCGTGGATGGTCATTCATGGTGCGGTGCGGGCCTTCGCCGATGGGCAGCCTGGGGCCGCGCCAATCGACCTGTTGTCCGCGCCAAATGGCACGTGGCCGAGCCCGGGAGTGAACTTGAACTTATTCCCGAGTATCCTGCTGGGTAATGCGCCATACACTTAAACGAGGGTGCGCAAAAACCTAACCTGACGATCAGGAGTTATACCGTGTTCGTTCTCGACTCACGCTTACAGGCTGACACAGTGCTGATTGGTGATTTTTCCTTATGCCAACTGCTGTTATCCAATGATTCAAACTATCCCTGGTTTGTGCTGGTGCCGAAGCGCCCGGATATTAATGAAATATTTGAGCTGGCGCTTGAAGATCAGTTGCAGTTGTGGCAGGAAACAACTGTGTTGGCAGCAATTCTCAATAAGCTGTTCGCGGCGGACAAAATGAATGTAGCGGCGCTGGGTAATGTAGTGAGTCAGCTACACATGCATGTTATTGCCCGTCGTCACAGCGATCCGGCATGGCCAGCTCCGGTGTGGGGCAAGCACCCCGCGCAGCCTTATACAGCGCAGCAAGTGTCGACCATTGTGCAGCAGTTGCGCAGCGAGCTGGACGCCAGCTTCACTTTCGCGGAGGGATTGTCATGAGTCTGGAAGGGCGGGTAACCGAACTCGAGAGCCGACTGGCTTTTCAGGACGATACGATTCAGGCGTTGAATGACGTGCTGGTCACTCATCAGCGCGCACTTGACCGACTGCAACAGCAAATGGCCGCGATGCTCAAGCGTCAGGAAGAGCTGGGAAGTCAGTTCGACACGTTCGAGGAGGATGCGCCGCCGCCGCACTATTAATAGCCGCTGGCGCAAAAAAAAACCGCGATCTCCGGGAGGAGGTCGCGGTTTTTTTATCAGGCGGGACAATCAGCGGCGGGGGAGTGCCGCGATGACGTCTTCCGCTTGCAGGCCTTTGTCACGGTTCATGACCGAGAACTCAACGCGCTGTCCTTCTACGAGGACGCGATGGCCTTCGCCGCGAATGGCACGGAAGTGAACGAAGATGTCGTCGCCCGAATCCCGGGAAATAAAGCCGAAGCCCTTGGAGGTATTGAACCACTTCACGGTCCCTGTATCGCGATTGGTCATGTCATGACTTTGCGCGGCGGGAGACGGCGATGATCGATAGAAGCTGATCCCGATGTGCAAGGCGACCGCAAGTGTGGCTGCGATCAGGCCCAGCATAATAGCCGGTTGACCGGCGACGATCTCCAGCGGGACGAGCAGGGTCAGGATTTGAAGAACGACGGCGAGAATGAGCAACGCACTGACGAGGTTTTGCAATTGATGACGTGGACCCCGGTTCCAATAGGGGATCACTGGTGCAAGCAACAGATTGAGCAGGCCAAAGAACGCCAGATAGAGCGCATCAGGCTGCAAGAGATATGAAGACAAAGCTTCACTGCGCAGGCTAGGGATGAAGGAAAGCAGCAGGGCTGCGGCTCCCGTTAGCAGGTGAACGATTTTCAACATGTTGATAACTCACATTAAGATGGATCACGAGGAAATAGCTGATGACACCCGGTACGCTTCTGGAAAAGTGGAGGCGTGCTGCACGAGCGAGGGTCAGCCTATGCGTTGCAGGAAAAGTCAGCAACGACACGCGGTGTATTTAACAGCAAAGCATGGGGCTACTCAAATCAGGAGCCTGCGGGTCCGTCGGCATTGTTGGAAATGGGTTATGCAAAGCGACGAGCGGTGGGTGGTGCAGTGTCCTGATCCGGACTTTTTCTCGTGGTGAGGGTGGGAGTCACGGTTGGTGCTGTTTTGCCGGGCAGGGCTGCGCCACGGCCGTTCTCTTGGTAGAGTGCCCGCTGTACCTGCTGAATAATCCATCTCTAAGGGGAAAAACATGGCAATCGATATTGGTATCAGCGAAGAAGATCGTAAGTCGATCGTTGACGGTCTTTCTCATTTGCTCGCAGATACTTACGTGTTGTATCTCAAGACCCATAACTTTCACTGGAATGTCAGCGGCCCGATGTTTCGTACGCTGCATTTGATGTTCGAAGAGCAATACAACGAACTCGCCCTTGCGGTGGATTCGATTGCCGAACGCATTCGCGCACTGGGCTTTCCGGCACCGGGTACCTACACAACTTACGCTCGCCTGTCGTCTATCAAGGAAGAAGAGGGCGTGCCGAGTGCTGAAGCCATGATCAGAAGTCTGGTTCAGGGTCAAGAAGCTGTTGTCCGCACGGCTCGTAGTATTTTTCCTTTGTTGGATAAAGTCAGTGATGAACCGACTGCTGACTTGTTGACTCAGCGGATGCAAGTGCATGAGAAAACAGCCTGGATGCTGCGTTCGATGCTTGAAACCAACTAAGGTCCTGCCGAGCGACGCACCCGCTGCGTCGCTTGTCTCACCAATCCCCGGAACCTCCCCTCCGGCCTGTAGCTTGCTTCCCGGCCACGGCTGGCGTTCGCCGATATTTTCCGCAACTACATACATATTAAATACCTTCTTAACATTCAGGTCGGTTATCACCAGGCGGCAAGTCTGTATTCGCCTGTCAATTGTAGTGATCTCCTACACAGTAAGAGTATTGGCTCTACTGGCTATAATGTCGGGATTCGGGCTTTATAAGCAGGCACATTTATTTATATTTAAATGTTTCTTCAAGAAGTCTGAATTGATCTGTGTAGAGGAAATATCACCATGGTTCGAGGGGTTGAGCGCGACGTACAAGACTTAAATCGTCACGGAAAAATACGTAATGATCCTTTTGTCGAGGATTTCAATATGAACCTGGCGCAACCGCACTCCAAATCGGTGCGTCTGAATGGGTTGGCAACTTGCCTGCGGCTGGAAAACGTTTACTGGAACATTCTTGGAACCATTGCCCGATCAAACAACTGCTCGGTCAATGCGGTGCTGTCCTACATCGACAGGGAAGTTCATTTACGCTACGGCGGTGTAAAAAATTTCAGCGGTCTTATCAGGGTCGTCTGTGTGGCTCACGTCCTGAAAGGCGATAGCCTGGATCTGGTCCAGGCGTAGGTTGGATACGCCCCCATTTTCTGCGGGCTCGCCAGCGTGGCGGGCCCGCTCTGCATGCGTCCTGATGCTTGCGCTTCGCAGTGCATGAGCGGCTGCGGCGAACTTATCCTGCCAGGATGGGTTCGTGCGGCTGCACGGCTTCGATTAACCCTATATAATCCCCCGCCTTGCCAAAACGGGCACGCTTGTGCGCAAACAGAGCGCCCAGCGATCAGCTGACAGCTTGAACTGCATGCCTGGGCTCTTGCACTATTGAGCGCAAGCCAAGAGCGAAAGCTCCACCGAATTTCGAATTACGGAAGTGAAACCACCATCATGATGCGCAGCCATTATTGCGGCCAACTGAACGAGAGCCTGGAAGGTCAGGAAATTACCCTTTGCGGATGGGTCCACCGTCGTCGTGACCACGGAGGGGTGATTTTCCTCGACATCCGTGATCGCGAAGGTCTGGCCCAGGTGGTCTTCGATCCGGATCGCGCCGACACCTTCGCTGCCGCCGACCGCGTGCGCAGCGAGTATGTCGTCAAGATCACCGGCAAGGTGCGTGCTCGTCCTGCGGGCGCAGTGAATGCCAATATGGCCTCGGGGGCCATTGAAGTATTGGGCTACGAGCTCGAAGTGCTGAACGAGTCGGAAACTCCGCCGTTCCCGCTGAACGAGTACTCGGACGTTGGCGAAGAAACCCGCCTGCGTTATCGCTTTATCGACCTGCGTCGTCCGGAAATGGCCGAGAAGCTGCGTCTGCGTTCGCGCATCACCACCAGCATCCGTCGTTATCTGGATGAGAACGGCTTCCTGGACGTCGAGACGCCGATCCTGACCCGCGCCACGCCGGAAGGTGCTCGCGACTATCTGGTGCCGAGCCGCACACATCCGGGCAGTTTCTTTGCCTTGCCGCAATCGCCGCAGCTGTTCAAGCAACTGTTGATGGTTGCCGGCTTTGATCGTTACTACCAGATTGCCAAGTGCTTCCGCGACGAAGACCTGCGTGCCGACCGTCAGCCTGAATTCACCCAGATCGACATCGAAACCAGCTTCCTTAATGAAGAAGACATCATCGGCCTGACCGAGAAGATGATTCGTCAGCTGTTCAAGGAAGTGCTCGACCTGGAATTCGGCGATTTCCCGCACATGACCTTCGAAGAGGCCATGCGTCGTTATGGTTCGGACAAGCCGGACCTGCGTAACCCGCTGGAACTGGTCGACGTTGCCGATCAGCTCAAGGATGTCGACTTCAAGGTGTTCAGCGGCCCGGCCAATGACCCGAAATGCCGCATTGCCGCTCTGCGTGTTCCAGGTGGCGCCAGCATCCCGCGCAAACAGATCGACGATTACACCAGGTTCGTCGGGATCTACGGTGCCAAGGGCCTGGCGTACATCAAGGTCAATGAGCGCGCCAACGGCGTTGATGGTCTGCAGTCGCCAATCGTCAAGAACATCCCGGAAGCCAACCTCAACGTGATCCTTGATCGTGTTGGCGCGGTGGATGGCGATATCGTGTTCTTCGGTGCGGACAAAGCCAAGATCGTCAGCGAAGCCCTGGGCGCGCTGCGGATCAAGGTCGGTAACGACTTCAAGCTGCACACCTGCGAGTGGGCTCCTATGTGGGTCGTGGACTTCCCTATGTTCGAAGAGAACGACGACGGCAGCTTTACTGCGCTGCACCACCCGTTCACGGCACCCAAGTGCACCCCGGAAGAACTGGAAGCCAATCCGGCTACCGCTCTGTCCCGCGCCTACGACATGGTGCTCAACGGCACCGAGCTGGGTGGCGGTTCGATCCGTATCCACCGCAAGGAAATGCAACAGGCGGTCTTCCGCCTGCTGGGTATCGCCGAAGATGAGCAGCAGGAGAAGTTCGGCTTCCTGCTCGACGCCCTGAAATATGGCGCGCCACCCCATGGTGGTCTGGCATTCGGTCTGGATCGTCTGGTGATGTTGATGACCGGCGCCCAGTCGATTCGTGAAGTCATTGCCTTCCCGAAAACCCAGAGTGCTGCGGACGTGATGACCCAGGCGCCTGGCGTGGTTGACGCCAAGGCATTGCGCGAATTGCACATCCGTTTGCGCGAACAGCCGAAAGCTGAGTAATGCCGAGCGGGGCGTATCGCGTCATTATTGACGTCGATGCGCCCCGTTTGCGTTTTGGCCGGGCAAGCTGGTGTCGGTTGTTCTGCGACACACATGAACGTGTTGAAAAGAATCTGGAGCGAGATATGGCAGGTCATTCTAAGTGGGCGAACATCAAGCACCGCAAAGAGCGTCAGGATGCCAAGAAAGGCAAGATCTTCACCAAGTGGATTCGTGAGCTGACTGTCGCTGCCCGTCAGGGCGGCGGTGATCCGGGCTCCAACCCGCGCTTGCGGCTGGCGCTGGACAAGGCGCTGAGTGCGAACATGACTCGCGACACCATCGACCGCGCGGTTGCGCGTGGCGCCGGTGCAGCCGAAGGTGACGATGTAGAAGAGCTGGGTTACGAAGGTTACGGGCCGGGTGGCGTGGCGGTCATGGTCGAAACCATGACGGACAATCGCAATCGCACGGCGGCAGCGGTTCGTCATGCATTCGTCAAATGCGGTGGCAATCTGGGGACCGACGGTTCGGTTGCCTACCTGTTCGATCGCAAGGGGCAGATTTCCTTTGCGGCAGGCGTTGATGAAGACGCGCTGATCGAAGCAGCGATGGAAGCCGATGCCGACGACGTGGTGACCAACGAAGATGGCTCCATCGACGTATTCACCTCCTTCGCCGGCTTTTATGCTGTTCGCAACGCCCTTGAGGCCGCCGGCTTCAAGGCTGCGGACGCCGAAATCGTCATGCTGCCGACCACCAGTGCCGTGCTTGACCTGGAAACCGCTGAAAAAGTCCTCAAGCTGATCGACATGCTTGAAGACCTGGATGACGTGCAGAACGTCTATTCCAATGCGGAAATTCCGGACGAAGTCATGGAACAGCTTGGCTGACAGCATGCTGTCGGAGTTACATCAGGGGCCGGAGATCCGAGGCAGTGTTGATCACATCGCTATCGGCCTCCGGCTTCTGCCTTTATGCTGCGCTCTTTGCTATGCGTCACTTCTCAAGCTGCAGGCGTTATGACTCTTATTCTTGGTATCGACCCCGGTTCGCGAATTACCGGCTATGGCGTGGTGCGTGACACCGGGCGTGGTTGTGTCTATGTGGCGTCGGGTTGCATCAGAACCGGAAGCGGCGAGCTGCATGAACGCTTGCAGATTGTCTATCGCGGCGTGCGCGAAGTCATTCAGACCTACGGCCCGGTAACCATGGGCATCGAAAAGGTTTTCATGGCGCGCAACGCCGACTCGGCCCTCAAGCTGGGGCAGGCGCGGGGTGCGGCCATCGTCGCCGGCGCCGAGGAAAGCCTGGAAATCGCCGAATACACCGCGACCCAGGTCAAGCAGGCGGTCGCGGGGACCGGCGGCGCGAATAAAGAGCAGGTCATGATGATGGTCATGCATTTGCTCAAGCTGACCCAGAAACCGCAGATTGATGCGTCGGATGCCCTGGCGATTGCCTTGTGCCATGCGCACACCCGCTCCAGCCTGATTCCCCACGGCCTGGGCACGGCGCGAAGTCGCGGTGGCCGGTTGCGGTTGTAGGCGAGGGTTTGGCTATGAATTATTTTTTGCTTGCAGGACGTGTCACTCCTGCAATGATTGCGACCATTGATTTGCCGTTGGCCCTGCACGGGGTCGGCGATATGAAAGGATCCGATACGTGATTGGACGCTTACGCGGCTTTTTGGCCGAGAAACAGCCGCCGCATCTGGTGTTGGATGTCAATGGCGTCGGGTATGAGCTGGAAGTCCCCATGACTACACTCTATCGATTGCCGCATGTTGGCGAGCCGGTGACGCTGCACACCCATCTGGTGGTCCGCGAAGACGCGCACCTGCTCTATGGTTTTTACGAGAAGCGTGAGCGCGAGCTGTTTCGCGAGCTGATCAGGCTCAACGGCGTCGGCCCGAAACTGGCGCTGGCCTTGATGTCGGGTCTGGAAGTCGACGAGCTGGTGCGTTGCGTGCAAGCGCAGGACACCTCGGCCTTGACCCGGATTCCGGGCGTAGGCAAGAAAACCGCCGAGCGCTTGCTGGTCGAACTCAAGGACCGATTCAAGGCCTGGGAAACATTACCTGGCACTTTTACCCTGGTTTCCAATGGCCCGAACGCGCCGGAACCGGTAGCGTCAGCTGAGTCCGACGCGGTCAGCGCGCTGATTTCCCTGGGCTACAAACCTCAGGAGGCGAGTAAAGCTGTCTCCGCGATCAAGGAAAAAGACTTGAGCAGTGCTGATTTGATTCGACGTGCCCTGAAGGGAATGGCTTAAGTGATTGATGCTGACCGCCTGATAACCGCCACTGGCGGCCGTGAACGTGACGAACAACTGGATCGCGCGATTCGCCCCCTCAGCCTTGCCGACTACATCGGCCAGCCCACCGTGCGCGAGCAGATGGAGTTGTTCATCCAGGCCGCTCGCGGTCGCAACGAGGCCCTGGACCACACGTTGATCTTCGGCCCGCCGGGCCTGGGCAAGACCACACTGGCCAATATCATTGCTCAGGAAATGTCGGTATCGATCAAAAGCACCTCCGGCCCGGTGCTGGAGCGGCCGGGTGATCTGGCGGCGATTCTGACCAACCTGGAACCCAATGACGTGTTGTTCATTGATGAAATCCACCGGTTGTCGCCGATTGTCGAGGAAGTGCTGTATCCGGCAATGGAAGATTTCCAGCTGGACATCATGATCGGCGAAGGTCCGGCTGCGCGCTCGATCAAGCTCGACCTGCCGCCGTTCACCCTGGTTGGCGCGACGACCCGGGCCGGCATGCTGACCAATCCGTTGCGCGACCGCTTCGGTATTGTCCAGCGCCTGGAGTTCTACAGCATCCCCGACCTGACGACGATCGTGACCCGCTCGGCAGGGATTCTCGGCCTGCCCATCGAGCCGGAGGGCGCTTTCGAAATCGCCCGTCGCGCGCGGGGCACGCCACGTATCGCCAACCGGTTGCTGCGTCGCGTCCGGGATTTCGCTGAAGTACGCGGCAACGGGCAGATCACCAAATCCATCGCCGATCTGGCGTTGAACCTGCTGGACGTCGACGAACACGGTTTTGATCACCAGGACCGACGCCTGCTGTTGACCATGATCGAGAAGTTCGACGGCGGTCCGGTGGGTGTCGACAGCCTGGCGGCGGCGATCAGTGAGGAGCGTCACACCATTGAAGATGTGCTCGAACCCTATTTGATCCAGCAAGGCTATATGATGCGCACACCTCGTGGCCGTGTGGTGACGCGGCATGCTTACCTGCATTTTGGTTTGAATCTGCCCTCGCGGATGGGTGAAATGCCGGTCGCGGAAGATTTTGTCGAGAATAATGACAATTAAAAAGCCGCTGACCACCGATTTATTCGGGGTTTGCGTGGTCAGACTGGCAGTTGCGCCAATCTGACCGGGAATATCCTGCAAAACCTTGAAAAACAGTTGCCTGGCGGATTGGCAATCTGAGGAGTAAGCACTAGAGTATGCGCGCGCAAAACGGGGTTCAGTCGTTCGCACATCGTTGTCGGGTTTATTACGAAGACACCGATGCTGGCGGCATCGTCTATTACGTCAATTATCTGAAATTCATGGAGCGGGCTCGTACCGAGCGGCTGCGGGAATTGGGGTTCGCCCAATCCGCGCTGGCGGGGGAGAACCTGTTGTTCGTCGTGCATTCCAGCGAGGCGCGTTATCACAAGCCGGCGCGATTGGATGACGAACTGCTGGTCAGCGCCGAAGTAATCGAATTGAACCGTGCCAGCCTGCGCTTCAAGCAACAGGTCAGGCGGGCCGCGGATGGAGTGCTGCTCTGTGAAGGGCAGTTTTTGGTGGCGTGCGTACGCGCCGATAGTTTGAAACCCCGGGCCATTCCCGAAGCTTTGCGTGCGGCCTTTGCCGACCAGAGCGGCGCGGGTACACATTCAGAGCAGGAGATAAAGCGTGGAAGCTAACGTCGTCGACCATTCCTCCATGTGGAGTTTGGTCAGTAATGCCAGCGTTGTGGTTCAGTTGGTAATGCTGATCCTGGTGGCTGCTTCAGTCACTTCGTGGGTCATGATTTTTCAGCGCAGCAATATGCTGCGCGCTGGGCGGCGTGCACTGGAAAGCTTCGAGGAGCGTTTCTGGTCCGGCATCGACTTGTCCAAGCTGTATCGTCAGGCTGGCAGCAACCCGGACCCTGATTCCGGCGTGGAGCAAATCTTCCGCGCTGGCTTCAAGGAGTTCTCGCGTCTGCGTCAGCAGGCCGGTGTTGATCCTGATGCGGTCATGGAAGGTGTGGCGCGTGCCATGCGCGTGGCTATTTCCCGCGAAGAAGAAAAGCTCGAAGCCGGCCTGTCGTTTCTTGCCACTGTCGGTTCCACCAGCCCTTACGTCGGCCTGTTCGGTACCGTCTGGGGCATCATGAACTCCTTCCGTGGCCTGGCTACGGCGCAACAGGCGACACTCGCCACTGTTGCACCGGGTATTGCCGAAGCCTTGATCGCAACAGCCATTGGCCTGTTCGCGGCGATTCCTGCAGTAATCGCTTATAACCGTTTCGCCGCTACCAGCGAGACCTTGATCAGCCGTTACTACACCTTTGCCGACGAATTCCAGGCCATCCTGCACCGTAAAGTGCACACCAGCGAAGAGTGAGCAGGTAATTCCCAATGGCCTTAATCGCTCGAGATCGTCGCAAGAAACGCAAGCCGACCGCTGAAATGAACGTGGTGCCGTACATCGACGTGATGTTGGTGCTGCTGGTCATTTTCATGGTCACTGCACCCATGATCAACCAGGGCGTGAAAGTCGATTTGCCCAAGGTCTCCAGCGAGGCCTTGCCGCAAGACAACAACAATCAGGTCCTGACCATTTCGATCAAGGCTGACAAGACCTACTACTGGAACCTTGGCAGCGAAGTCGATACCGACAAGCAGATGGACAAGGCAATGACCCTGCCGCAGCTGACCTCGGCGGTGACCAAGATCGTCGCCTCCGGTCGTGAAGCGGGCAAGCAGACGCAGGTCTTCATTCGTGGTGACAAAACCGTTGATTACGGCTCGGTGATGGGCACGATGGGCGGGCTGCAGAAAGCAGGGGTCGGGAATGTTGGTTTGATTACTGAGGCACCCTGATGCAGCCAATTCGAGAGCCTTCCGCCTCGGAAAGCTACTTCTGGCCTGGTATCTGGGCCGTGGCCCTGCACATCCTGATTTTTGGCCTGCTCTTCGTCAGCTTCGCCATGACTCCGGATCTGCCGGAATCCAAGCCTATCGTTCAGGCGACGCTTTATCAGCTCAAATCCAAGAGCCAGGCGACGACCCAGACCAATCAGAAAATTGCCGGTGAGGCGAAGAAATCCGCTGCGCGTCAGACTGAAGCCGAGCAGCTGGAACAGAAATTAGTCGAGCAGAAAAAGCAGGAAGCTGTAAAAGCTGCGGAACAAAAGAAAGAAGAGGCAGCTCAAAAAGCCGAGGAACAAAAGGCTGAAGAAGCGGCACAGAAGGCTGAGCAGAAAGCAGAGGACGCCAAAAAGGCCGATGACGCCAAGAAAGCCGACGATGCGAAAAAAGCTGACGAAGCCAAGAAAGTGAATGACGCTAAAAAGGTCGAAGAGAAACAGCTCGCCGATATAGCCAAGAAAAAAGCCGAAGAAGACGCCAAGAAAAAGGCTGAAGAAGACGCGAAGAAAGCCGCAGCTGAGGAAGCCAAGAAACAGGCGGCCGATGACGCGAAGAAGAAAGTAGCTGAAGACGCGAAGAAGAAAGCCGCGGAAGACGCCAAGAAAAAAGCGACCGAAGACGCCAAGAAGAAATCCACAGCCGATGCGGCCAAGAAGGCGCAGGAAGCTGCGCGTAAATCGGCCGAAGAGAAAAAGGCTCAGGCCTTGGCTGACTTGCTCTCTGACAAACCGGAGCGGCAACAGGCGTTGGCGGACGAGCAAGGCGATGAAACGGCAGGTAGTTTCGATGATTTGATTCGTGTTCGAGCTTCAGAAGGTTGGAGTCGACCACCGTCAGCGCGCAACAATATGTCGGTAATACTGCAGATCGGGATGCTGCCGGACGGTACGATATCGTCTGTGTCGGTGGCCAAATCCAGCGGCGACGGTCCGTTTGACAGTTCCGCAGTAGCAGCGGTCAAGAATATTGGGCGTTTAACAGAAATGCAGGGCCTGAAGCCGGCTGACTTCGCTCCCTATCGTTCATTCAAGATGACATTCACACCTGGAGATCTAGCCTTGTGATCAAGCTTTTTCGAGGATTGCTAGTAGTCGTTCTCTGTTGTGCAGCCACACTGGTCGCCGCAGATGAAAAGAACATTCTGGTCACTAGCGGCAGTGACCGTGCCACCCCGATTGCTGTTGTGCCGTTTGGCTGGCAGGGCGGGGCGGTGTTGCCGGAAGACATGGCGGAAATCGTCAGCAATGACCTGCGCAATTCGGGTTATTACTCGCCTATTCCAAAGCAGAACATGATCAGCTTGCCGACCCAGGCCAGCGAAGTCATTTTCCGTGACTGGAAAGCACTGAATGCTCAGTACGTGATGGTAGGCAATATTGTTCCTGCGGGCGGTCGCCTGCAGATCCAGTACGCTTTGTTCAACGTTGCGACCGAACAGCAAGTGTTGACCGGTAATGTTTCGGGGACCAACGATCAACTGCGCGACATGGCGCATTACATCGCTGACCAGTCTTTCGAAAAGCTGACCGGCATCAAGGGCGCGTTCTCTACCCGTATGTTGTACGTAACGGCTGAACGTTTCTCGGAAAACAACACCCGCTTCACTCTGCAACGTTCGGATTACGACGGTGCCCGTGCAGTGACGCTGTTGCAGTCCCGTGAGCCGATCCTGTCGCCGCGTTTCGCACCGGATGGCAAGCGCATCGCTTATGTATCGTTCGAACAGAAGCGTCCGCGTATTTTCGTTCAGCACATCGATACCGGTCGCCGCGAGCAGATCACCAACTTTGAAGGCCTCAATGGCGCGCCTGCATGGTCGCCGGATGGCAGCAAGCTGGCGTTCGTGCTGTCCAAGGACGGTAACCCGGAAATCTACGTGATGAACCTGGCTTCCCGCGCCTTGAATCGCGTGACCAATGATTCTTCGATCGATACCGAACCGTTCTTCGGCAAGGATGGCTCGACGATTTACTTCACATCGGATCGTGGCGGCAAGCCACAGATCTATAAAACCAACATCAGTGGTGGCGGTGCCGAGCGAGTTACCTTTATTGGTAACTACAACGCTAACCCGAAATTATCGGCCGATGAAAAGACGCTGGTAATGATTCACAGGCAGGATGGCTTCACTAATTTCAAGGTTGCAGTGCAAGATCTGGCACGGGGAAGTGTAAAAATCCTCACAGATAGCAACCTAGATGAGTCGCCTACTGTCGCACCCAACGGCACCATGGTAATCTACGCCACCCGCCAGCAGGGCCGGGGAGTCTTGATGCTCGTGTCCATTAACGGACGCGTAAGGCTCCCGCTTCCTACCGCTCAAGGCGAAGTCAGAGAACCTTCCTGGTCCCCTTACCTGAACTGACGCGGCGCTACACGTTTTGCTTAACACACTGGGGTTCATTAGGAGTTTCAAGATGGAAATGCTGAAGTTTGGTAAGTTTGCTGCGCTGGCTCTGGCCATGGCTGTAGCTGTAGGTTGCTCGTCCAAAGGCGGCGACAATGCCGGTGCAGGCGCTGCTGTTGATCCAAACGCTGGTTACGGCGCAAACACTGGTGCTGTTGACGGTTCCCTGAGCGAAGAAGCTGCTCTGCGCGCCATCACCACCTTCTACTTCGAATACGACAGCTCGGACCTGAAGCCAGAAGCCATGCGCGCTCTGGATGTTCACGCCAAAGACCTGAAAGGCAATGGCGCTCGCGTCGTTCTGGAAGGCAACACCGACGAACGTGGTACTCGTGAGTACAACATGGCACTGGGCGAGCGTCGTGCGAAAGCCGTTCAACGCTACCTGGTACTGCAAGGTGTTTCCCCAGCTCAGCTGGAACTGGTTTCCTACGGCGAAGAGCGTCCAGTTGCTACCGGCAACGACGAGCAGTCCTGGGCTCAAAACCGTCGCGTCGAACTGCGTAAGTAATTTGACATGCGAACGTGCCGACGTGCTCTAACCGTTTTGGCCCTCACCCTTCCACTTGTTGCGTGGGGTGCGGCTCCTGTGGTCGATAACAATTCTGGCTCTGGCAGCAGCAACAGTTATCCGCCAGCGGGTTATGGCACGTCCGGCGCCTATGCCGGGGGAGGGGTTTCGGCTCCTCCCTCGGCACAAGGTCAGCTGTTCATGCAGTTGCAGCAAATGCAAGACGAAATCGCGCGTTTGCGCGGTATGGTCGAGGTCCAGCAAAACGATATCCAGCGCATGAAACAAGAAGCGCTAGAACGGTATCAGGATCTTGATTCACGCATAGGAGCAGGCGGCGCAGCCGCAGCGGCTACCAATAATTCCCAACCCGGTGGCGGTGAAATAAACGCCAGCGGAGCACCTGTCGTACCGAGCGCGCAAGCGCCGGCCGCAGGTACGGAAACCCCTGATCCGGCCAAGGAGAAGCTTTATTACGAAGCCGCCTTCGACCTGATCAAGGCCAAGGATTTCGATAAGGCCAGTCAGGCTTTTACCGCTTTCCTTCGCAAGTATCCGAACAGTCTCTACGCGGGTAATGCCCAGTATTGGCTGGGTGAAGTGAATCTGGCCAAAGGCGACCTGCAAGGCGCCGGTCAGGCATTCGCCAAGGTCAGCCAGCTTTATCCCAAGCACGCCAAGGTGCCGGACTCGCTGTACAAGCTCGCTGATGTCGAACGCCGTCTCGGTCATGCCGACAAGGTGAAAGGCATTTTGCAGCAGGTTGTTGCCCAGTATCCGGGCACATCGGCTGCGCAGCTGGCGCAACGAGATCTGCAACGTCTCTGACGTTCTGACCCGAAACTCAAGAAAGCCGCGCTTGTCGCGGCTTTTTTCGTTAGAATTCGGCACCCGAAATTCCGGTATTTAATACGCTTCTCTGGATTCTGCGTGTGCAGGGTGTTTTGAAGTGCCTGACGGAGGCGGACGGCCTGTTTAGCTGTTACGCCCGTGGCCCCTATGCAAGACACATTACGTATCACCGAAATCTTTTACTCGTTGCAGGGTGAAACACGTACAGCTGGCCTGCCCACTGTATTTGTACGCCTCACCGGCTGCCCGCTGCGTTGCCAGTATTGTGACAGCGCCTACGCCTTCAGCGGCGGCACGATTCAAACGCTGGACGCCATCATCGAGCAGGTCGCCAGCTACCGGCCTCGCTATATCTGTGTGACCGGCGGCGAGCCGCTGGCCCAACCCAACGCCATTGCATTGCTCAAGCGTCTCTGTGATGCCGGCTACGAGGTCTCGCTGGAAACCAGCGGCGCCCTTGATATCTCTGCGGTGGACACCCGCGTCAGCCGCATCCTGGATCTCAAGACGCCTGGCTCGTTGGAGGTCGCACGCAATCGTTATGAAAATATCGACCTGCTGACCCAGAACGACCAGGTTAAATTCGTCCTGTGTTCCCGCGAAGACTACGACTGGGCGGTTTCCAAGCTGATTCAGTATGGTCTGGAGCGTCGCGCGGGTGAGGTGCTGTTTTCGCCGAGCCACCATCAACTGAACGCACGGGATCTGGCCGACTGGATCGTTGCCGACAACCTGCCTGTACGCCTGCAAATGCAGCTGCATAAATTTCTCTGGAACGATGAGCCGGGGCGCTGAGATGAGTGAATCAACCATGATTGAAAAACGAGCGGTAATCCTGTTGTCTGGCGGCCTGGATTCCGCCACTGTCGTGGCCATGGCCCGCGCTGAGGGTTATGCCTGTTACACCATGAGCTTTGATTATGGCCAGCGCCACCGTTCGGAGCTCGATGCGGCGGCACGCGTCGCGCGTGACCTTGGCGCTGTCGAGCACAAGGTGATCGGCCTGAACCTGAATGGCATGGGTGGCTCGGCGCTGACCGACAGTTCCATCGCCGTCCCGGAAACTCCCGGCGAGGGCATTCCGGTGACTTACGTTCCAGCTCGCAATACGGTCTTCCTGTCGCTGGCCCTGGGCTGGGCAGAAGTGCTCGGCGCACGGGATATCTTCATCGGCGTCAATGCGGTGGATTATTCGGGTTACCCGGACTGCCGGCCGGAATTCATCGAGGCGTTCCAGCGCATGGCCAATCTGGCCACCAAGGCCGGCGTTGAAGGTAACGGCTTCACGATTCAAGCGCCGCTGCAGAATCTGAGCAAAGCCGAAATCGTCCAGGCTGGCGTGCGGCTGGGCGTCGATTATGGGCTTACCGTTTCCTGCTATCAGGCGGACGATCAAGGCCGTGCCTGCGGCAAATGCGACAGCTGCCGCCTGCGCGCAGAGGGCTTCGCAAACGCCGGAATCACCGACCCAACCCGTTATTTTTAAATTAATTGCAGTTAGGTGTTGAATTACTCATAGAAATCAGTAATATACGCGCCACGCAACAGAGGGTCGTTAGCTCAGTTGGTAGAGCAGTTGGCTTTTAACCAATTGGTCGTAGGTTCGAATCCCACACGACCCACCATTTTTAGATGTAGTAGTTGTAAAGCTGTAAGGCCCGTGAAAATGTGGCCTTACAGCTTTTTTTTTGCGTCTGGTTTTTACTGCGCAGTTTCGAGCCGAATCCATCCCCGTGGGAGCGAAGCTTGCCCGCGAACCGGGCGCCTCGGTGGATCAGGCATACCGCGTCATCGTTCTTCGCGAGCAAGCTCGCTCCCACAGGGTAGGTGTCGCTCTAGCAAGCACGCAGCAAAAAACCCCGTCAGACGCTGTCTGACGGTGCTTTTGTTATTCCCGTTGGAGATTCTATGTCCGGGGGCAACCGCCAGGCGCCAGACGTATTGTCTGAACCGACGCCTTCCCGGCTAAAGCCGGTCCCACTGTGGGACCGGCTTTAGCCGGGAAGACGGCA
>NZ_JAFCXH010000024.1:0-98529 GCF_049898225.1 Pseudomonas sp. DSP3-2-3
GCAACACGTCGGGCGCAGGCGGTTGAGCCGTCCACAGGCCCGCATCGCCTTGGGTATTCGGATCGACAATGTGCTCAAGGCATTGTGCCCAGGCGCCGACTTCCAGTGGCAATGGCACGTAAGGCGCGGTCCCCGCCTCGCATTGCCGCACATGTTTGCGGGCAGCGCTGAAAGCGTCTGCCAGGAACTCTCCGCTCAGGTCGCACAGGTAGCGCGCAGGCTGGTCGAGCATCCATTCAAAACCGGTCTGCCGCGCGCGTTGTGGCGCCGGAATGGATAGCGGGAACGCGCTCCTTTTGAGGTTAAGCCACGTGACATGGGCTATGCTGGCCGTTGCCTGATTATCCTTGTCACGCACATCAAAATTGCTGAAAGCGTCCAGCATGGCCATGCCATCCGGTCGGTGGGCAAAGACGGTTTTGGAGCGTTGTTTCGAGACCCGCAAGTCCGGGCTTTGACAGCGCTGACGGCGCAACGCCGAGTCGCTTTCCAGACGCTGCAACCGAGCCCCGCTCAGTTGCACCTCGCTGAAACACAGCTGCGTGTCTACCGGTCGATCATTCCAGTTGGCGGGCAACCATATGTCGTCCAGGGCCTTGCCGGTGGCGAGCCGCGCGTCTTCAACGTATCCCTCGCCCTCGCGGAATTTATCCAGCTCGATATCGTGATACGTCGTGCGCTCGGCGCTGATCCGGACTTCCAGTTCCCGCCACAGCTTGCCGTCGACGAAGACATAGATAAACCCGGCGCGGCACAACACCGGAGTGCCATGATCGTAGGCGCTGTTGACGCCGGGCAGCGCCACAAAGGGCAGCACCGGGACGATCTGGTTCCACTGCTGATCCAGTTGCCGCGGCGTGATCCGGGTTTCAGGGAGCGGTAACAGAATCGGCTTGCCGTGCTCGGCCTCGATCTCCAGCATCAGGCGATGTTTGGGTTCGCCAGACCAGTCCCAGACATGCAAGGCGCTGGCCGCACACATGTAGGCGGTTACGGTTTCGGGACGGTCTTGCGCGGTCAGTGCATCCAGCCGTTTGCGGGCGTCCTCCTCGTAGAAAGCCAGGCGCTGGGTCGAGGGATGGTTCTTGCCGACTACCTGGACGATGAGTTTATTGATTTCGCAGCACGGGCCACGGCTCAGGGTGCCAACGGGATCAGGCATGTCAGGACTCCTGTCCTGTCACGAAATGCTGGCAGCGGGATTGGATGAGCACGGGCAAGTCCTTGTCCTTGGAAAAGGCAGGACTTTGCATCTTTATGGTTAAAGCGTAAGTCAGCGATGGATAGTCAAGATTGTAGGAAATTTCCGATATCAATGACTTCAAGTGCAAATGCGCCGCCAGAGCCTCAGCGGCGCATGTAGAGGCTGCTCAAGTAGCGTCAAAGATCAGGCTTAAAAATCCCCCCACAACTGCTGCGCCACGCTCAGCGCTACGACCGGTGCAGTTTCGGTGCGCAGGACGCGTGGGCCGAGGCGGGCGGCGTGGAAGCCGGCGTCCTGGGCCTGATCGACTTCAGCGTCGTTCAAACCGCCTTCCGGGCCGATCAGGAATGCCAGCGAGTTCGGCTTGCTGTGACTGGTCAGCGGTTCGGCGACCGGGTGCAGGACCAGTTTCAGGTCGGCTTCGGTACGTTTGAGCCAGTCGGTCAGGGCCATCGGCGGATGAATCACCGGCACCACCGAGCGGCCGCACTGTTCGCAGGCGCTGATTGCAATCTGTTGCCAATGCAGCTGGCGCTTTTCCGCGCGGTCGTCCTTGAGGCGCACTTCACAGCGCTCGCTGACAATCGGCGTGATCTGCGTGACGCCCAGTTCGGTGGCTTTCTGAATCGCCCAGTCCATGCGTTCGCCACGAGACAAACCCTGGCCCAGATGAATCAGCAGCGGCGATTCGGTCTGGCCGGCGAAGGTTTCATTGAGCTGCACGCGCACGCGTTTTTTGCCGACTTCCAGCAAGGTGCCGCGAAACTCCTGCCCCGAGCCGTCGAACAGTTGCAGCGCATCACCCTCGGCCATGCGCAACACGCGCCCGATGTAATGCGCCTGTGCTTCAGGCAGTTCGTGTTCGCCGAGGCTCAGGGGGGCGTCGATGAAAAAGCGTGACAGTCTCATGGTGGGTCTCTGAAAAATGTGAAGGTCTGCGTTATTGCCTTCGCGAGCAAGCTCGCTCCCACAAGGATTACCTTTTCCTGTGGGAGCGAGCTTGCTCGCGAAGATGCCTAACCCGGATCACGGAAGTCCGGGTGGAAGTTCTCACGCACGGCGACGCTGATGCTGCTACGTGTCGCAATGTCGATGCCCTCGGTCGCCACTTCAGCGAGGAAGTCGATCTGTTCCGGGGTGATCACGTACGGCGGCAGGAAATACACCACGCTGCCCAGCGGTCGCAACAGCGCGCCGCGTTCCAGGGCATGCTGGAAGACCTTCAAACCGCGGCGCTCTTGCCATGGATACGCGGTTTTGGTCGCCTTGTCCTGCACCATCTCGATGGCCACGGCCATGCCGGTCTGGCGCACTTCGGCCACATTCGGGTGGTCCGCCAGATGCGCCGTGGCGGTTTTCATGCGCTGGGCCAGGGCTTTGTTGTTCTCGATGACGTTGTCTTGCTCGAAAATATCCAGCGTAGCCAATGCCGCCGCGCACGCCAGCGGATTGCCCGTGTAGCTGTGGGAATGCAGGAAAGCCCGCAAGGTTGGATAGTCATCGTAGAACGCGTCGTACACGTCATCGGTGGTGATGCACGCCGCCAGCGGCAGGTAACCGCCGGTCAACGCCTTGGACAGGCACAGGAAATCCGGGCGGATGCCAGCCTGTTCGCAGGCGAACATGGTGCCGGTACGCCCAAAACCCACGGCGATTTCATCGTGAATCAGATGCACGCCGTAGCGGTCGCAGGCATCGCGTAGCAGTTTGAGGTAGATCGGATCGTACATGCGCATGCCGCCCGCGCCCTGGATCAACGGCTCGACGATGACCGCTGCAACCGTGTCGTGGTGCTCGGCGAGGGTGTGTTCCATGGCCGCGAACATGTTGCGCGAGTGTTCTTCCCAGCTCATGCCTTCGGGGCGGTGATAGCAGTCGGGGCTCGGCACCTTGATAGTGTCCAGCAACAGCGCCTTGTAGGTTTCGGTGAACAGCGGCACATCGCCCACCGACATCGCGGCCATGGTTTCGCCGTGATAGCTGTTGGTCAGGGTGACGAAGCGCTTTTTGTCCGGTTTGCCGCGATTGAGCCAATAGTGAAAGCTCATTTTCAAGGCAACTTCGATGCACGACGAACCATTATCGGCGTAGAAGCAGCGAGTCAGGCCGTCCGGCGTCATCTTGACCAGACGCTCGGACAGTTCGATCACCGGCTGATGGCTGAAACCCGCCAGAATCACGTGCTCCAGTTGGTCGACCTGATCCTTGATGCGCTGATTGATGCGCGGGTTGGCATGGCCGAACACATTGACCCACCAGGAACTGACTGCGTCCAGGTAACGTTTGCCTTCAAAGTCCTCCAGCCAGACACCTTCGCCGCGTTTGATCGGGATCAGCGGCAGGTTTTCGTGATCTTTCATCTGGGTGCAGGGGTGCCACAGGACCGCGAGGTCGCGCTGCATCCACTGATTATTCAAGCCCATTGGTTATCTCCGAGTGACGACTCGCATGGCGCGAGGACGAACAATCGCGCAAGCCTATGCAATGCCCGGCTGCGGGACAACCTCTTGTGCGTAATGGCATCGTGCTTAGAGCGCTGGCAGGCCCGCAATGGCTGGCGTATCCTTCGCGGCTCTTCGACGTCTCGGGCTTGGTTTTCCGAAACTTCCTACGTTTTATTTCGGAGTTCGCTGAATGCTTTCTGGTTGGCTGCGCGCCTGTGCGCTATTGGTAGTTGGGCTGGTCAGCGTTTCGGCGCTCGCTATTGAAAAACAACACACAGCCATCGTCGTCGGTGGCGGACTGGCGGGCCTGACGGCGGCCTACGAGCTGCAAGGCAAAGGCTGGCAAGTCACGCTGCTGGAAGCCAAACCCAACCTGGGCGGCCGCTCCGGTCTGGCCACCAGCGAGTGGATCGGCAACAGCAAGGCTCAGCCAGTGCTGAACCAGTACCTGAATCAATTCAAACTCAGCAGCGTGCCCGCGCCTGAATTTGTGCGCACACCGAGTTATCTGATCGACGGTGTTTATTTCACCAAGGCCGAACTGGCCCTCAAGCAACCGGCCACCGCCGAAGCGATGAAGCGTTACGAGGAAACTCTCGATAACCTCGCGCGTTCGATCAGCGATCCGGAAAATCCAGCCGCCAACAGCACGCTGTTTGCCCTGGACCAGATCAACGTAGCGAACTGGCTGGATCGTCTGTCCTTGCCAGCTACCGCACGTCAGCTGATCAATCAGCAGATTCGTACCCGCTATGACGAGCCTTCGCGCCTGTCGCTGCTGTATTTCGCACAGCAATCACGGGTCAATCGCGACATTGAAGACCGTGATTTCCGCGCCGCTCGTCTGCCCGGCGGCAGCGCTGTGCTGGTCGAATCGTTCGTGAAGCAGATCAAGGCAATCAAAACCAACTCGCCGGTTTCCGCGATCATCCAGGAAAAGGATGGCGTGACGGTCAAGGTTGGCGCAGTCGGCTACAGCGCTGACTACGTTGTCGTTGCGGTGCCGTTGCGCGCGTTGAACAAGATCCAGATGACTCCAGCGCTGGATGCTCAGCACATGGGCGCCATCAAGAGCACCAACTACGGCTGGCGCGACCAGATCATGCTCAAGTTCAAGACGCCGGTCTGGGACAGCAAGGCGCGCCTGTCGGGCGAGATCTACAGCAACACCGGCCTGGGCATGCTCTGGATCGAGCCTGCACTTAAAGGTGGCGCCAACGTGGTGATCAACCTGTCTGGCGATAATGCCCGCATCATGCAGTCGTTCGGCGACAAACAGCTGGTGGACCAGGTGCTGATTCGTCTGCACGCGTTCTACCCGCAGGCGCGCGGCGCTTATACCGGCTATGAAATCCGTCGTTACAGCGTCGATCCTTCGACAGGCGGCGCTTACCTGGCATTTGGTCCGGGGCAGATCAGCAAATACTGGCGCCTGTGGGAAAAGCCAGTTCAGCGTGTAGCTTTTGCTGGCGAACACACCGACACAATGTTCCCGGGTACGCTGGAAGGCGCCTTGCGCACGGGGCAGCGTGCAGCCAGCCAGGTGCAGGATCTGGCGGCTGGCAAGTCGTTCGAACCGGTCAAGATTGTTCCAGCGGCAGCTCCGGCACCGAAAGCGTCCGGCGGCAATTTCTTCAGCAACCTGTTTGGCGGTTCGTCTGACAAGGCTGAAGCGAAGAAACCAGAACCGGCCAAACCAGCCGACACCGCCAAGCCGCAAGAGAAGAAGGGCTTCTTCTCGCGTCTGTTCGGTGGATCCGACGAGCCAGTTGCTCAGCCTGTCGAGAAAGCGCCAGAGCCAGCACCTGCTCCAGTACCGGTAGCGCCAGTGGTTGCTCCGGTAGTTGAGCCGGCCAAGGCTGAGCCTGCGAAGGTCGAGCCGGCGAAAAAAGCGCCAGTGAAGAAGACGCCGACCAAAGAGCCTGCGAAGAAAGCACCGGCCAAGCCAGTGACGCACAAGGCTCCGGCCAAGACCGAAGCTGCCAGGAAGGCTCCGGCCAAAGCCAAGACCGAAGCAGCACCGGCGCCAGCGGCCGATCCGAAAAACTGATCTGCTGAGGCCTGTCCAAGTCCTCTCCCACCAAAGAGGGACAGCAACAATGAAAAGGGCGCGGTTTTCAGACCGCGCCCTTTTTTGTCTGTTCTGCACTGCATCACTGCTGCAACTGCACCATCATTTGGCTTCGGTGGTGATGAAGCTTTTATGCCCTTCAGTGCGCCGCGCTTCTTTCAACATCCACTGTGGCTCGCCTCGGCATTTGTATTTCACGCCCTTGCGGCGCGCCATGGCGCTGACTGTTTCCATACATTCTTCTTTCGACGCATAAGCCTCGCCAGGCCTACGCTCATCCACACAACCTTCCATTCCACTGCACATTGTCATAACGACAAAATAAACAGTCATCATCGCGGTGTTGCTCCATTGATCGCTGCGATCTAAACGTCCTGCGCCGGCCCTCGTTAACAGTCTGAGGCACTGATAGCAGTGATTGATTTGGCACGTGAAGGGCGGTGACAGGCGCTTCCCTTTGCAGGCCTGGGAAGAATGCTGAGGCTTATTAAGTGGCCTAACAATGGCCCAAGGCTTCCATCCGTCGGAATAACGTCACTATTATTGCTTTTGCTGGAGGGCGTCATTTTGGCGTTACAGGTTTACGCCATAAAATTGACTTTTCAAGAGTTTGCTAGAGTTGTAGCCTGACTGGCTCGCTGATGCCTGGCTGGCGGACCGGGAGAAAAAACAGGCGCGCGCTGCCGCTCATCTGGGCCGATTGGCCGATGGTCATGGCGTGGTTTTGTTGGATTCGATTTGTCAGGATGCTACATACCTGTAACAACGCTGAAGCGGTTGGAGCAGTCTGGAGGTGGTAAAGCGGGACAGGAAGCCTCTGTGAGCCGAATACGAATCAGGTAACAATCGTATTTCTCGATATTTCAGAGCGAAATTTTGCGCTTTCATTCGATAGATAAAAAGTTAGTCTGGTATCACTTCCTACAAGGTAATGGCAATGCAGCTACGCAACTCTTCCTCTCGCTACGGTCTGGTCAGCATGGCGCTGCACTGGGGTGTAGCTGTCGCAGTGTTTGGTCTGTTTGCGCTGGGGCTGTGGATGGTCGGGCTCGATTATTACGACAGCTGGCGCAAGGCCGGTCCTGATCTGCACAAGAGCATTGGCATCACGTTGTTCGCGTTCATGTTGATCCGCATCGTGTGGCGCTTACTCAGCCCACCACCGCCGTCGCTGGCCAGTTATGGCAAGTGGACCCGGATCGGCGCGACATTTGGTCATCTGTTTCTGTATGTCGGTCTGTTTGCCGTGATGTTCGCCGGTTACCTCATTTCCACCGCCGACGGCGTGGGGATTCCGGTGTTTGGCTTGTTCGAGGTGCCTGCTTTGATCAGCAGCCTTCCCGATCAGGCGGACAACGCGGGCACGGTTCATTTGTATCTGGCCTGGGTGCTCGTGATCTTCGCGGGGCTTCATGGTCTTGCTGCGCTGAAACACCACTTTATCGATCGCGATGTGACCCTCAAACGTATGTTGGGCCGCACCTGATTTCTCAACCAAGAAGGGAATACCGCATGTTGAAGAAGACTCTCGCCGCTCTGGCTCTGGGTACCGCATTATTGTCCGCCGGGCAGGCGATGGCCGCTGATTACACAATCGACAAAGAGCAGCAGCACGCTTTTGTCGATTTCAAGATCAGCCACTTGGGCTATAGCTTCATCCACGGTACGTTCAAGGACTGGAGCGGTACATTCAGCTTCGACGCCGCCAAGCCTGAAGCCAGCAAAATCAACGTTGATCTGAAGACTGCCAGCCTGTTCACCAATCACGCTGAGCGCGACAAGCACATCAGCAGCAAGGACTTCCTCGACGTTGCCAAATACCCGGACGCGAAGTTCGTTTCCACCGCGGTTAAATCCACCGGTGATAAAACCGCTGACGTAACCGGCGACCTGACACTGCACGGCGTTACCAAGCCGATCGTGATCAAGGCGACGTTCAACGGTGAAGGCAAGGATCCATGGGGCGGCTACCGTGCCGGCTTCAACGGTACTTCCACGCTTAACCTGAATGACTTTGGTATCAAAGGTCCAGGTCCAACATCGCAGACACTGGATCTGGACATCAGCTTCGAAGGCGTCCAAGCCAAGTAATTACTGGCTGCTTGAAAAAACGCCGACCTTTGGGTCGGCGTTTTTGTGTGTATCTATGTCTGGGGGCAACCGCCAGGCACCGCAGACGTATTGTCTGAACCTACGCCTTCCCGGCTAAAGCCGGTCCCACTGGATCGCGCTGATTTGTGGGATCGGATTTATCCGGGAAGACGGCATTCCAGTAGACGCAAATGGATTGGCTGTACATTGCAAATTCTGTTGGAGCGAGGCTTGCCCGCGAACATAGAATCTCCAACAGATCCTGCTTTCGAGCAATCTTGATCTCACCGCCACCGCTTAAAGATCAACGAGGTATTCACCCCGCCGAACGCGAAGTTGTTGTTCATCACGTATTCATGGCTCATGGCCCGGGGTTCGCCGCGCAGGTAGTCGAGTTCGCCGCATTGGGGGTCGATCTGGTCGAGGTTCATGGTGTGGATGTAGCGGTCGCGGTTGAGCATTTCGATGCAGAACCAGGATTCCAGCGCGCCGCATGCACCGAGGGTGTGGCCGAGGAAGCTTTTCTGCGAGCTGATCGGCATGCGTGGGCCGAACAGGCTGCTGGTGGCCAGGGTTTCGGCGATGTCGCCTTGTTCGGTCGCGGTGCCGTGGCCGTTGACGTAGCCGATGGCTTCGGGCGGCAGGTTGGCGTCTTCCAGGGCCAGCTCCATGGCGCGGCGCATGGTGACTTGCTCCGGGCGGGTGCTGTGGGCGCCGTCGGCGTTGCTGCCGAAACCAACCAGTTCGGCGTGGATATGCGCACCGCGCGCCAACGCATGTTCCAGTTCTTCAAGAACCAGCATGCCGCCGCCTTCGCCGATCACCAGGCCGTCACGGCCCGCGTCATAGGGGCGCGGGCTGGTCTGCGGCGCGTCGTTTTTCAGGCTGGTGGCGTACAGCGCGTCGAAGACCATGGCCTCGGTCGGACACAGCTCCTCAGCACCGCCCGCCAGCATCAACGGCAAACGGCCGAACTTGATCGATTCATAGGCGTAGCCGATGCCCTGGCTGCCGCTGGTGCAGGCGCTCGACGTGGGAATCAAGCGGCCAGTCAAACCAAAGAAGATGCTGATATTTGCCGCCGTGGTGTGCGGCATCATGCGCACGTAGGAGTTGGCGTTGAGGCCTTCGGCGACCGAATTGAGCAGCATGTTGCCGAACGCCTTGATCTCGTCGGTGCTGCCGGTGGACGAACCGCACGCGGTGCCCATGCGACCGTCACGAATGATCGGGTCGTTGAGCAGCCCGGCGTCGATCAACGCCTGCTCCGACGCGCCCACGGCCAGGCGCGAAACCCGGCCCATGCTGCGCAGTTGCTTGCGGGTCCAGTGCGTCGGCACCACGAAGTCATCGATAGGTCCGGCCAGGCGAGTGTTGAGTTCGGTGAACCGGTCCCACTCGTCCATGCGCCGAATGCCGCTGCGATTGGCGTTGAAGTTGGCTTCGATGCTGGCCCAGTCGCTACCCAGGGAAGTGATGCCGGACATGCCGGTGACGACGACGCGCTTCATCAACACAGACCTCCATTGACGGCCAATACCTGCCGAGTGATGTACGACGCTTCGGCCGACATCAGGAAATTCACGGCACCCGCGACTTCTTCCGGGGTGCCCATTCGCTGGGCCGGGATCATCTTCATCAGTTCATCCACAGGCACGTTTTCGTCGAGCATAGCGGTGTCGATCAAGCCCGGCGCGACGCAATTGACGGTGATCTTGCGCTTGCCCAGTTCGATGGCCAGCGCCTTGGCGGCACCGATGACACCGGCCTTGGACGCGCTGTAATTGACCTGGCCACGATTGCCGATCAACCCCGACACTGAGGTAATGCACACAATACGCCCCGCCGCGCGACGGCGGATCATTGGCATCATCACTGGATGCAGGACGTTATAGAAACCATCGAGATTGGTGCGCAGCACTTCGTCCCAATCGTCATCGGTCAGCGCCGGGAACGCGCCGTCGCGGGTCAGGCCGGCATTGAGCACTACGCCGTAATAGGCGCCGTGGGTTTCCACGTCGGCTTCGAGAATGGCTTTGCAGCTGGCGCGGTCGGACACATCGAATTGCAGGATGCGCGCCTGCCGCCCCATCGCATGGATTTCCGCCTGCACCGCTTCGGCTTCGCTGCGTCCGTTGCGGCAATGCAGGATCAGGTCGAAACCCGCCTGGGCCAGCCGTAAGGCAATGGCGCGGCCGATGCCACGGCTGGAGCCGGTGACCAGTATCGAGTCAGTCATGTTGCGGCTCCTTCGGCCAGGTACTTCGTAGGTTGCGGCGGGCAATACACGTTCAGGCGGGCGAACGCTTCGATGTCGGGGCCGGTCAGGCGGCATTCGAAAATGCCCATGCCGCTTTCGTCCTGCAGGGAGCGCAGGGCGTGGATGGTCAGTTCGCTGCCTGCGGGAAAGCAGTCGACGTTGCACTCGAACTTGCGGCTGCCGAGCAGGAAGCCGAGTTCAACGTTTTCGCCTCGGGTTCGCGCCCGATACCCCGCGTAGGCCGCGACACTTTGCGCCATCAGTTCGATGCCAACCCACGCCGGGATGCTGCCGTCTTCGCGGTTGAACAGGCCACCGGGCCGCACGGTCAGACGTGTCTGAATCTGTTCCTCATCAAAGCTGAGGATTTCGTCGATAAGAATCATGTCGCCAGCATGGGGGATCAACTCGGCGATGGGCCATTGCTTCAAGGGGCATCTCCGATAATCAGGCTGATATTGTTGCCGCCGAACGCAAACGAATTGCTCATCAGGCAACGCCGGTCAGTGTGCGCCAGACGTTCGCCGGGTGCGGTCCAGCGCAGCGCAGGCAATTGCGGATCGGCTTCGCCATCCCATAACTGCGGCGGCACCGCATGGGCGCTGTTCTCGGGTGCCAGGCTCAACCAGCAGAACGCCGCTTCCAGCGCGCCCGCTGCGCCCAGCGTATGACCGGTGAGCGGTTTGGTCGAGGAGCACGGCACGCCTGCGGGAAAGATTGCGTTGACGGCAAGGCTTTCCATGGCGTCATTGAGCGGCGTCGCGGTGCCATGCAGATTCAGATAGCCAATGTCCTGCGCCTTGAGCCCGGCGTTATCCAGTGCTTGCTGCATGGCCTGGCGAGCGCCGCGCCCGGTGGGCTCCGGCGCAGAAATATGATGCGCATCACAACTGGCCCCTGCGCCGAGCAGGGCGATGGCATGCACGCCGTCGGCTTCGCGGGTCATCAGGAACAGTACAGCGGCTTCGCCAATGTTGATCCCGTCACGATTGCGCGAGAACGGATTGCAGCGTTTGGTCGACATCGCTTCCAGCGCCGAAAAACCGTTCAGGGTCAGTTTGCACAAGCTGTCTACGCCACCACATAAAACCGCATCGCACAGACCTTGATCCAAAGCGCGGCGGGCACTGAGCAGGGCGCGGGCGCTGGAGGTGCAGGCGGTGGAAATCACGTAGGCCGGGCCGCTCAGTTGCAGCCAGTCGGCAAGAAAACTGGCCGGGGCGCTGAGTTCCTGTTGCTGGTAATCGTAGGTGTCGGGGAATTGCCGGTCGCGCAGCCAGGCGGCGATGCTGTCGCTGGCTTCGTCGATGCCCGACGTGCTGGTGCCGAGAATCACCCCAATGCGTTCAGGGCCGTGACGCTGGATTGCCTGACGAATCTCGCCTTCGATTTGCAATGCTGCGGCCAGCAACAACTGATTATTGCGACTGCTATGCGAGGCCAGATGCGCAGGAATCAACGGCAACCCGGACTTGACGGCACCCACCGGCAACACGCGCTCGGGCACCCAGCCGCTTTCGTCGTGCATGCCGCTGCCGTCCCCGGCAAACAAGCGACGGGCGATTTCTTCGCGGTCGTTGCCCAGGGCGCAAATCAGACCGAGGGCGTTGAGGTAGGCAGTCATGGAGCAATCTCGGTGTTCAACGGGCTGATGCGGAAGGTCGGCGTACTTTGGTCTTTGCTCTCGGAGCCAGTCCTCAGCCCAAGGGTAAAGACGTCAGCCGTGCGGTATTCGACACCCCAACGGTCGTCGAGGCTGCGCCGCAGACCCTGACGTCGCGCCGTGGGGTACGCGTCGCGCAATTCGGTGTCGGGGGTCAGCGCAAAGAGTAGTGCGGCGAACAGCTCCCGCGCCTCGGCATTGGGCGGCAACAAGCCATCGGCCTGCCATTGACCGTTGATCAACAGCTGGCGCGCCAGCGGGATACCCAGCGGGTCCATCAACGACCAGCGCAAACCTGCGGATTCCTGCTGAATCACCAGCAGCCAGTCTTGCCGTTGCTCGTCCTGTTGGCGCTGCACGTGCAATTGCATCGGCAGTTGCAAGTGCGGCATGGCGCTGGGCAGCGGTGCCTGGCTGGCGCAGGAGCTCAGCAGCAGGACGCAGGCCAGCAACAGCGCGCGGATCATTGGGCTGCACCGTTCAGGGGTTTGCGGGCCACAACATTGACCAGGGTTTCTTCCCGCTGGCCGACCGGCGCGGGTTTGCGCAACTTCAGGCGTTCGAGCAGGCCGAAATCCTTGGCGCGGCTCCACCACAAATACGGGTACGAAATGTTCTGCGCGCCGAACTCGAAGCCCCGCTCGCGCAGCATCTGCACATATTGCCCGGCACTTTTCTGCACGTGCATCGGATGGCGGAACAGCCAGCGAATCACCCAGGTATCGATATAGGCGTCGGTGGACTCGGCAAACAGCAAGTATCCGCCCGGTTTCAATACCCGATAGAACTCGGCGAGGGCTTGTTCCTGCTCCACCAGATGGTGAAAAGTCTGGTGACAGAACAGCAGGTCAACGCTGGCGTCCGGTACGTTCAGCGCCGCACAGTCGCTGCCAATCAGCTCGATATTGATCCCCAGTTGCCGGGCTTCGGCACGGCTGGTGGTCAGGCTTTGCGGATCGGCGTCCACGCCCAGCAGGCGCGACGGCGCGAATGTCCGGCACAAATGCTCGAACGACTTGCCCTGGCCGCAACCGGCATCCAGCAACACCGGCTGACTCGGCGGCGCGCTGTCGAACAGACTGCGCAGATCGTCGATGGCCACCCTCAGCACGCGGTGTTGCCAGGTGTAGCTGCGCAGAAACCACAGGCCGAAGCGGGTTTCTTCGACGTAGCTGTCACTCAGGAACGGACCGCTCATGAATCCATGCCAGCGCAGACTTCAGCCAGCATGCGCAGGCGCCGCTTGGGTTCGGTGACGAACGGGTTGCGCTCGTCCCATGCATAACCGGCGAGGATCGAGCAGATCATGCGGCGGATTTCCGGAGTCCCGCCTGCATAAAAGATCACGTCCTGAAAGATGCCGGTGTACCAGCCTTCGACATACGCCCGGAACGCATCGACGCCGCGTTTGAGGGGGACGGCAAATTCAGCTTCCCAGTCCACCGTTTCGCCTTGCAGTTGGCGATGCAGCGAGGCCGCGGCCATGCTTGCCGAGCGCATGGCGATGGTCACGCCGGACGAGAACACCGGGTCGAGGAATTCCGCCGCATTGCCCAGCAACGCGAAACCCGGGCCGTGCAGGGTTTTGACGTTGGCCGAATAACCGCCAATGGTCCGCGCCGGGGTATCCCACACGGCATCCTTGAACAGGCCTTTGAGGTTTGGGGTTTCGTCAATGAACGCACGCAGGCAGGCGTCGAGATCCTTGGGTTTGTCTGCGAATCGCTCGGCCGCCGCGACCACGCCCACCGAGCAACGGCCGTTGCTGAACGGGATCGACCAGAACCACACGTCGCGGTGCTCGGGGTGAATGCTGACGAGGATCTTCTCCCGGTCAAAACGCGTGCTGTCGATGTGATCTTCCACATGGGTAAACACCGCCTGGCGCACCGGGAAATTCGATGGCGCTTCAAGGTCCAGCAGGCGCGGCAACACGCGGCCATAGCCGCTGGCATCGAGAACGAACTTCGCCTGCACGCTGTATTCACTGCCGTCTTCGCGACGCGCGCGCAGGATCGGCTCGGCATTGCTGAAATCGGCGGCGATGATTTCCTGCTGATAGCGAATCTCGACGCCCTGCAACTCGGCCTGATCGGCCAGCAGCTTGTCGAAATCGCCGCGCAACACCTGAAAGGTCGTTGGCTTGCCATTGCTGAAGGTTTCGCCGAAGTCGAAAGCGCTGTAACGCTCGCCCCAGGCAAACGCCGCGCCGTTCTTCTTCTGGAAGCCCGCAGCCTGCACCGCTTCCAGCATGCCGGCTTCCTCGACGAAATCCAGGCAATGGGCAAGCAGGCTTTCGCCGATGGAGAAACGCGGAAACTGCTGGCGTTCGATGATCAGCACATCGTGTCCATTGCGCTTGAGCAATGCCGCCGCGATAGCCCCGGAAGGACCCGCGCCGATGACGACGACCGTGCGACGTTCCATATCAGTTATTGGCACAAGATTTCCTTACCTGTTCAGCAGTGTTCAAGGGGGTTCGCAACGGCACACGGCCCATGCCAGCCAAAGCGGGCAGCAAGGTCGCGATCAGGCCCATCAGCATCAGCGCAAAGTACAGCGCCGGACTGATGAGCTGTTGTTGCAGCAGCAGATTGAGGAAAACGATTTCACTCAAGCCGCGAATATTCAGCAGCAGGCTTTCCCGCCAACGGCTGGCGCCGGCAAACGAGACTGGCGCCCAACGCAGGCCCAGCCAGTTACCCAGCAGTTTGCTGACGATGGGCAGCAGGATCAGTGCGCCCAATTGCAGCCAACTCAGGCTGGACATGGCGCTGTGGACATTGATCTGCACGATGCCGAACGTCAGGATCAGCGGAATGGCGAGAGTGTTTTGCAGGCGCATGAACAGTTGCGGATCAAGCGGCGGCACCCAGGCCTGCTTGAGCCGGGCCATGCATAGCAAGTAACCGATGCCGAAAATCAGCGCGTTGAGCTTGTAGTGTTCAGCCACCACCAGCAGCGCGAAGAACGTCATGCTGTAGACCAGCGGCTGGCGCAGTTGCAGGGCGCGCAACAGCAGCGGCACGCAAGCGCCAAGCAACGGCAGCAGCAGGCTGGTCAGGTGCAGACTGCCTTGGGCGAGGGCGAACAGGCTCCAGCAGGTCAGATCGATCAAAATCGCAGTTTGCACCAGGCGCCGGGTCGCGGCGGGCGGATAGTCGATGTGCCGCAAATACAGGAACAGCACCGGAATCGCCGTGATGGCGAACACCAGGCCGATGGCCAGCGAACTGAGCCAGGCTTGTTCCGGCAGCAGCCAGACCGCGCAGACCAGCCCGGCAATAAACGGCACGCAGAAACTCGGCAAGGCGATTTTCAGGCTCTGGCGATCCAGCTTCAGCTCGATCACGTCGCTGAGGATATGCCCCAGCACCATGGCGAAACTCAAGCCGTACAGAGATTTCAACCAGACCGGCGCCACCAGTTGCGCGCCGCTCAGCTGCCAGCCCGGTTCGATCCAGAACAGCATCAACAACGGCAGGCCGAAGGTGGCGAGCAACAATTGGCTGACGATGGGAATCAGGCCCAAATGCCGACCCAGGCGAGTCGCCAGTGCGAACAGGATCAAGGCCATTAGCCAGAACAACAGGATCATCATGAGGCCGACTCGGTTGCGCTGGCCGCAGGCGCGTGCCCGGCGCGGTTTGCGGCCCACGGCGCGAGCATGAAGCTAAACGCCAGGCCGAGGCTGACCGACAAACCAAAGTTGCTGATGGCCGGTGTCCCGGAAACCGCCAGCAGGCCGAACGACAACCAGGTCGTGACCGCTGCCAGCAAGGTGCCCAACAGACTGACCGCCGCGCCGCCGATCTGCTCGCGCATCAGAATCGCGTAATCGACGCTGATCGCCGTCACCAACAACAGACCGAACAGGCTGAACAGCGTCAGCGGCTGACCGAGCCAACCGAGGCTGGCCAGGCTGCACAGCGCCGCCAGCAGCGGCAAGGCGACGATGCGCAACGCGCCGCTGAGGCCGAACGGCAAGATCAACAACAAGACGATCAGTACGCAGGACAGCAGTTTCAGTTCCGCAGCGCTGATTTGTGTCGCGGCAAACACCGTGTTCAGTTCGCCGAGCCGATCAACCAGTTGCACGCCTTCAAGATCCTGCGCCTGCACCCGCAGCAGCGCCGGGTTGTTCAAGCCTTGCAGGCTGACCAGTCCGGCGACGCCATCGTCGGTAGCGCCCAGCCAAAGGGTGCGCCAGGGTTCGCCGAGTGGTCCGGCCAATACCGTTTCGATGTCGGCATTGGGCAGCGCTTGCAGGCGATTCAATTCAGCCTGCAAGGCGGCCGCCGGCACGCCGAGATCGACCAATGGCTGCCATTGGCTCGCCAGTTGGGCCAGCGCGCGGCGGGTTGCCTCCTGATCGGAAGGTGCCGCGACCAGTTGATTGAGCGACATATAACCTTGCAGTTTCTCCATGCTCACCAGCTGATCAAGACGCTGACTCAGCGCGGTCTGGCGTTCGAGCAATTGCTGTTGATCCTTGCCGCGCACCAGGAAAAACTGGCTGGTGGGCTGGAAGCCGGTGATGCGCGCGATAGCCTGGGCTTCGTCGGTTAATGATTGCGGCGCGGCAACCCATTGGCGAATGTCGTTCTTGGTGGTCAATTGCCACAGACCGCCCGCGCAGAACGCCAGTAGCAGCGCCAGCAGAATTGGCGTGCAGATCCGCCGCAACAACGCTTCGCGGCAGGCCAGCATGTGTTCGGCCAGGTGCAGCGGCCATTGCGCGGGGCGCAGCTCGACATTCTTGAGCAAGGCGGGCAGCAGACAAACGGCGGTCAGGTACGCGCCGATCAAGCCCGCAGCCGAGAATACGGCGATCTGGGTCAACGCCGGAAACGGCGTCCAGGCCAGCGCCAGATAGCCGATGCAACTGGTGGCCAGACTCAACGTCAGGCCTGGCAGCGTCAGGCGCAGCGCCGGCCAGCTGCGCCAAGGCTTGAGGCTCCAGCTTTTCGACAGGTAATGCAGCGGGTAATCCACGGCCACGCCGATCAGGCTGGAACCGAGCACCAGCGTCATCACATGCATATGACCGAACAGCGCCACGCAGGCCACGGCACCAAACAGCATGCCGACCATCACCGGAACGAACGCCAGCAACACGCGCCAGCGGCGAAATGCCAACAGCAGCAACAACAGAATCCCCACTGTCGCGCCGCCGCCGACCCAGGTGATTTCGCGGCTGGCCTGACGCTGGCCATCGGCGGCGTACAGCAAACCGCTGGCGGCGAGTAACTGGCCGTTGACCTGCGCCGCCTGTTCGCGAGCGCTGCTGAGCAGGTCGGCGACTTGCAACGGCAGATGCATGTCGAACGCATTGCCTTGGGTCCGGGCGCGCAACAGCACCCAGCTTTTGCCGTCGGCGCTCGCAATCAATGCGCCGCTGCCGATATCCGGCTGCACCGAGCCGTGTTGCGGCATGCCGTTCTGGATGCGGCCGGTCAGCCCCAGCCAGTCATCCTGGCTTGGCACCAGGCTGAAACCGGTGAACGGATCGAACAGGCTTTGCACGCGCTGCTGAATGAACGCCTGGGGATGCTCGATCAATTGCGCACGTTCCGCTGCGGGCAGCATTGCCAGTCGCCCTTGCAGCAATTGCGTGCGCAATGCGGGCAAGTCGGCTTGCAGGCTCCATTGCACCTTCTCGAACAGGCCGCTGGCCTGCCATTGCTCGCTCAGGCGCTTCGCCAGTTCGATGGCTTGCTGGCGATCGGCATGCCCGACCAACACCAGCATTTCCCGATTGAGCGGTTCCTGCATGCGCTGTTCGGCGCGCAGTTCCAGCGCATCCGGGCTGGTACCCGGAACCAGCTCCATGAGGTTGGCGGACAACGGCGCACCGTCGCGCCATTGCCAGCCCGCCAGGGCCAGAACCGCCAGCAGGACAATCAGGAAAAAACGGGGCAACAGGCGTTCAGTCGGCAAAGTCGTGACGCTCCGCATCGCTCAAGGCTGGCACGCTCTGGCTGTCGAGCATCTTCAACAGGGTGCTGTCGCCCTGGGTTTCCAGCAGTTCGATGCGCTGCACCAAGGCGCCGCCATCGATATTGATCTGCTTGAACACTTGCTGCAGCAGCAACGAGCGCGGGATCAGCGTCAATTGCCATGCGCTTGCATCGCCCTTGAGTTGCAGCTCGAAATCGCGCTGCAAACCGCTGCTGTCGCCCTGCAGAACGGCGAGGAACAAACGGTTTTGTTCAGCGCCTGCGCTCTTGGTCGGCAGCATTTGCCAGCCAGTACCAATGCCTGCTTCACGCCGGGCAATGCCAGCCGGGCTGATCCGGTAATCCTGCTTGAGCGGCGTATCCAGCAGCCACAACAGGCCGAACTCCTTGGCCAGCACGAACTTGCCCTTGCTCACCAAGGGTTGCGGCAGGGCGCGCAGGTGTTTTTCCTGAATGAAGCTGCCGCGCACCACCACCGGTTTGGCCAGTTGGTCGCTCAGCTGTTGCAGGTCGAAGGCGTTCGCCAGGGGTGACAGGCAGATCAGTGCCAGCATGCTGAATACCGTGGGAGCGAGCTTGCTCGCGAAGAGGCCAGTGAGGCTGGTCCATCGCTTTCGCGAGCAAGCTCGCTCCCACAAGTAATATGGCTGCTGACTTTTCATGGCAAAACCCTTTCCACGGCATCGGTGAAGACTTTCGGCGAAGCCAGCTGCATCTCGCGGCTTTCGATATGCACCGCGACCTGGATCGAACTGGCGCGGGTCATGCGTTCGCCGGTTTCGGCGTCGCTGATCAGGTAATTGATCTTCAAGCGGCTTTCCCATTCCACGAGGCTGGCGCGCACGATCAGCCGCTGGCCGAAGGTCGCGCCACGCACGTAACGCAATTGCAGATCGATCACCGGCCAGCCGTAGCCCGAAGCGAGCATTTGCGTGTAGTTGTGGCCGATCTGGTCGAGCAACGCACAGCGCGCCACTTCGAGGTATTTCACGTAGTGGCCGTGCCAGACGACATTCATCATGTCGATGTCGAAAAACGGCACGACGAACTCGGTGTCGGCATGAATGACGCCTTTACTGCGCATGCAACCTCCAGTGGCGATCCGCGATACGTTGCAGGCACAGGCGCAGTTCGCCTTCCAGCGCGCGGTCTTCAATGACCGGCGCGAAGTCCACCGCCAATTGCTCGTGCATGGCGGCCAGCGCCGGTGGCAGCGGGCGCGCATCGGCCGCCTTGCTGCGCAGCCAGACGCCCTGATTGGCGGCGATCAACGTCGCGGCGGCGACTTGTTCGGTCAGTTCCAGGACCCGAATCGCGTCACGGGCAGCGATGGTGCCCATGCTCACTTTGTCCTGGTTGTGGCATTCGGTGGAGCGCGAAAACACGCTGGCCGGCATGGTGTTTTTCAGGGCTTCGGCGGTCCAGGCGCTGGTGCCGATCTGCACGGCCTTGAAGCCGTGATTGAGCATCGCCCGCTCGGCAGTGGCGCCGGACAGATTGCTCGGCAAACCGTGGTTGTAGCGTTCGTCGACCAACAGCGCGAGCTGGCGATCCAGCAGATCGGCGACGTTGGCGACCAGATTTTTCAGGCTGTCCATGGCGAAGGCGATGTGCCCGCCGTAGAAGTGCCCGCCATGCAGCACGCGCTCGGCTTCGGCGTCGATGATCGGATTGTCGTTGGCGCTGTTGAGTTCGATCTCGATGAACGAGCGCAGCCAGTTCAGGCTGTCAGCCAGCACGCCCAGCACATGGGGCGCGCACCGCAGGGAATAGCGATCCTGCAAACGGTGCAAGGGCGCGGTGGGCGCGTCGATGGCCAGATCCTTGCGCAACCAGGCGGCGACTTGCATCTGCCCCGGATGCGGTTTGGCGGCGAACAGACGCTCGTCGAAATGCTCCGGATTGCCTTGCAGCGCGACGACGTTCAGCGCGGTAATGCGCGTTGCCAGTTGCAGCAGGTAATCGGCGCGGGCGAAGGCCAGGCAAGCGAGGCCAGTCATGACTGCCGTGCCGTTCATCAAGGCGAGAGCTTCCTTGGGACGCAGCACCAAAGGCTGCCAACCCAACTCACGATGCACGTCGCTGGCCTGGCGGCGTTCGCCACGGAACATCACTTCGCGTTCGCCGGACAGCGTGGCGGCGACATAAGACAGCGGCGTCAGATCGCCACTGGCGCCCACCGAGCCTTCTTCCGGAATCAGTGGCAGCACGTCCTGGTCGAGAAACGCTTGCAGGCGTTCCAGCAACTCGACGCGCACCCCGGAAACCCCTTGGCACAACGACTGCAAACGCGCGGCAAGCACCGCGCGGGTGGCTTGCGCGTCCAGCAGTTTGCCCAGGCCGCAACCGTGAAAGGTGTACAGATGACGCGGCAAGGCCTCAACGTGATGCAGCGGCACAGCCACCACGCAGGAATCGCCGTAACCGGTGGTCACGCCATAAATCACGCCTTCCTTGTCCAGCAGCGAATCGAGAAACTGCGCGCCCTTGGCAATGCGCTGGCGAAAGGCGCTGTCACTTTGCAGGGTCGTCGGCACTTGGCGATTGGCCAGGGCCAGCACGTCTTCAATCTGCAACGGGCGTTCGCCGAAGGTAACCGGCTCAGGAACTTGATTCGTCATCGGACTTCCAGAAAGGATAGAAATTGAACCATTGTTGCGGGGCTTGCAGGCAATAGTGGCTGAGGCGGTCGGCGTAACGTTGGGCCCATTGGCCGATCACTTGCTGGCGATCACTGCGCCGCCATTCGATAGCGTCGGCGAAAGGTTCGAGAATCACCCGATAGCCGTTCGCGCCCTTGAGGCAGAAAATCAGATGGATCGGGCATTTCAGCAGCCCGGCCAGCAGCCACGGTCCTTGGGGAAACGCTGCTGTGCCGCCGAGAAAATCCACCTTGGCATTCCGTCCGCCATGCAGCGCGACGCGATCACCGGCAATCGCCAGCCATTCGCCACGATCCAGACGCTCGCTTAATTGGAGCATGATCATCGGGTTCAACTCGCTGACCTGAATCAGCCGCAAGTGCGTTGCCCCGGCTTCGCCCAGCAAACGGTTGAAACGCTCGGCGTGCTTGGTATGCACCAGCACGTTCATGGTGACTTTTTCACCGAGTTCGGCCAGGGCGCGACAGACTTCAAGATTGCCCAGGTGTGCGCCCACCAGCATTTGCCCGCGCTGGCCGCGCAATTGGGTGCGCAACCCGGCAGGGTCGACGATGTCGATTTGCTCCAGGCGCAACTTGCCGTTCCACACGTCCAGCTTGTCCAGCAACGAGTCGGCAAACGCCATGAACTGGCCGAATACGCGGCGCTGGGTCGGCAGTAATTCAGGGCGGGCGCTCCACTGGGCCAGACGTCGCTGGTATTCCCAGGCGCTTTTGCGGGCCTGACGACCAAACAGAAAAAAGTACAGCACGATGCCATACAACAGTGGGCTCAATACGCGGCGACCTAAACGTTTGGCGGCCCAGGCGGTGAGCTGCATCAGGATGAAACTGCCGCGCTCTTCGTGATCGGCCCAGTGTTTGTCCGGCTGCTGACTGCTCATGGCAACCACCGTCGCCAGAGGATCAGCGGGAAACGCGCCAGCATGCCGAAGAACAATCGGGTGTGCATTTTCGTGATCAGCACGTTGTCGTGGAACATGCGGAAGTGCGACACGCCGTCCTGCGGGTAATGCACCTTGACCGGTAGCCACTGCATCGGCAGGTTGCGCCACGCCAGGCGCACCAGAATGTCCGAGTCGAAATCCATGCGTTTGCCGATCTGCACGGTGTCGATCAGCTGCACCACGGGCCGCAGCGGGTAAATCCGGAAGCCGCACATGGAATCCTTGATCTGCAACGACAGCGTGTTCACCCAGACCCAGAAATGTGTCAGGTAGCGCGCGTACAACCGGCCTTTGGGCACGCTGGCATCGTATTGTGGATAGCCGCAGATAACCGCGTTCGGCTGTTCCCGGGAACGCTCGATGAACAGGGCGATGTCGCTCAGATCATGTTGGCCGTCGGCATCGACTTGCAGGGCGTGGCTGAAACCCATGCGCTGAGCCTCGCGAAAGCCCGCCATCACCGCGCCGCCCTTGCCCTGATTGACGGGCAGCGTGAGTAGGTGGACGTTGTCGCCTTCAGCCAGCGTGCGCAACACCGCCGCGCAATTTGGACTGCTGTCGTCATCTACCAACACACAGGGCAGACCCGCCGCCAACACCGCCGCCACCACAGCAGACACTGCGTGTTCATGGTCGAATACCGGAATGATTGCGCAGGGGTTATGCATGGGTTGAACAGCCTGTGGGAGCGAGGCTTGCCCGCGAATGCGATGTTGCAGATTCGGAAGATGCTGCGGATGTACCGGCCTCTTCGCGGGCAAGCTCGCTCTCGCAGGTTTTCTCGCTCCCACAGGCTTTGTCGCGCTTAAACATCCGGCACCTCCAGCAATATCCGCCCGCTGGAGCACGTGGCGTCGCTGTTGCGATAGGTGAAGTACAGTTTGCCGCGTTCGGCGTCGAAGCGCAGGGTCAGGCTGATGTCATCGCCGGGGCGGATCAGTTGTTGGAACTTGAGCACTTCCATGCCGGCGAACTTCGGCGGCAGATCCAGCAAACGCTGCCCCAGCGCCATCGCCCAATCCACCTGAACCACACCGGGCAACACTGGCGCGGACGGGAAGTGGCCGCTGAAATAGGCAAGGTCGGCCGGGACGTTAAGGTCCAGATGCAGCACGCCGTCGATCACCTGCTGATGGATCACCTCCGGCTGTCGCACTCGCGGCGCCAGCAGCAAGGCCTGCACATCCGCCTGAGGCAATTTGCCCTGCGCATTGAGTGGCAATTGCCGCAACAGACGCCAGCGGCGGGGCAAAGCGATGGCTTCGCAGTGCGGGCGCAGATGCTCGCGCAAGGTTTGGGTCAGGCTGCGTCGGCCCTGATTGCGCAATGCATTCAACCCCGCCGCATTGAGCACCACCAAGGCGCCCAGCGATGCGCGTTTTTCCTGAATGACCCCGAAACGTGTTTCGTTCACCCAAGGATGACTGGCCAACGCTTGTTCCAGCAATGGCAGTGAAATGCGCTTTTCTTCAAGTTTGACGATACGGTCCAGGCGACCCAGCAATTCGAAACGGCCGTCCTCGCTCATGCGTACCGCATCGGCGGTGTGTTCGATATGACCCGGTGGCATGTAGGTTGAACTGATCAGCAGCGCCCCGTCGCCATCCTGCTCCAGTCGCACACCGTCGAACGCCTGCCAGTGGCTTTCGCCCTGACGCCAGGCAATGCCGCCGGTTTCCGAACTGCCGAGAATTTCCGTCGGCCATTGCCCAAGCCGTTCATGCAGGCTGGCGGCGGCTTCGCCGGGCAATGCGCCACCCGAGGAAAATACCCGGCGCACCGCGCTCAAGGCCGACCAGTCGAGGTTGTCGCCCATGCGTTTGAGCAGCGCAGGGCTGGCAACCCAGGCAAACGCCGGGTGTTCGCGGCTGGCGCGTTGCAAGTCTTCCGGGAACGGCAATTGTTTGCGCACGAAACTGCGCCCCGCGCTCAACGGCCACAACACGCGAAACAGCAGGCCATAAATATGCTGGCTCGCCACGCTGCCAATGATGCAGGCCTGGCCGAGTTCCGCGCCCCACAGGGATTCCAGCGCCTGAATCTCGTTGGCCAGTTGCCGCAGGCGCTTTTCGATCAGCTTGGGTTCGCCGCTGGAGCCGGAGGTACACAGGCTCAGGCGGCATTCGTCCAGATCCAGCAGGGCGGGCGGCAGCGGATCGGCGTGCAGCTCGCGCAAGTGGAAGTCGCCGGGCTGGTCGGTAAGCCAGCCATCGACGTGATCGGCCCAGCGTTCGCGAGTCTGCGCTTGCAGGTCAGCGGGCAACAGCACGCTGACGCCCGCGCGCCAGGCGCCGAACAGCGCGACGGCCAACTCACCGGCATCTTCCAGATGCAGTGCCAGGCGCTCGATACCTCGGGCTTGCAGTGCGGCAGCGAAACTCAAGGCCTGGGTGCAGAATTGCGCGTGGTTCAGCGCGGGCGCCTGGGTCAGCTGGCGGCCGGCCTGGCCGTCGAGCAGCAGTTGCTCAGGCTTGATCCAGTCAGGTGCGATAGGGTTCATGGGGTTCATGGGGTTCATGGGGTTCAAGTGTTCCATTTGAATTCGCCGCTGCGGACACGCCGACGGACTATCCATTCGCCTGCAAACAGCAGGCCCATCAACCCGTAGGAAATAAGTCCGGTGTACAGCGTCCACCACGACAGCGGCGCCCACAGTGTCAGCGCCGCAGCCATCAAGCCATTGCCGAGGAAAAACCAGCACCAGACTTCGGTGACCTGCCGCGTGTAGCGCACCGCCACGTCAGGCAGAGCCGCTTCGCGCATGCGTGCCAGACGCTCGACGATCGGCGGGCCATAAATCAGGCTCAAGCCAAACAGGCCAAGCATTGAGGCGCTGATCAGCACCGGATACCAGCGCAGCAACAGCGGACTGTTGAATGCGCCCAGAAGCAGGCAAAAACCAATGGCGACCAGCGGCGTGATCAGGCTGCCGGGGCGTTTTTCGGCCGTCAGCGCACGACCCAGCCACAGACTGCCCAGCAGCAAGGCGAACTGCCATGGGGCGAAGTGTTCGGTGCCGTAATACACGGCAAATGGATACACCGCGCCCACCAGCAGCAGCCCTACGCCGATCAGCCGCTTCATGCGGCGGCGTTGACCAGACGGTAAACCGCCTCGACCACATCGTTGACGGTGCGTACGGCCTTGAACTCTTCGGCGGCGATCTTCTTGCCGGTCTTGCGCTTGATGTGATCGATCAGGTCCACGGCATCGATACTGTCGATTTCCAGATCCTGATAGAGATTGGCTTGCAGACTGACTCGCTCAGGCTCAAGTTCGAACAGCTCAACCAGCGCCTCGCGCAGGATTTCGAAGATGTCTTCACGGGTTTGCATGTTCAGTCCTCAGGCCACTTGCCGGGCGATGACAAACGCCGCAAGGCTGTTCACGCTGGTGAAATGATCGCGGGTGTCCTTGGCGTCGGCATCGATCTTGATGCCGTAGCGTTTCTGGATGGCCAGCCCCAGCTCCAGGGCGTCAACGGAATCCAGTCCAAGGCCTTCGCCGAACAGGATCTGATCGTTGCCGATGTCGTGGGTGCTGATGTCTTCCAGGCCCAGGGCGTCGATGATCAACTGTTTGATGTCACGGTGCAGATCGCTCATCTGAGGCGAGCTCCTTGATGAAATAGTGATGCAGGTAATCGTTGAGCTTGCGCGAGGCGACGGGCGCCGGGCCAAGGGCAGCAAAGGCTTGTGGATCTATATCGGGTCCGACGCAGAGGCTGAAATGCACACGACGCTGGGGGATGCGGTACCAGGGCTCGGCCTTTGTCAATGTGGTCGGGCTGACCTTGATCACCACCGGCGTCATCAGGCTGGCACCGCGCAGGGCAATAGAGGCCGCGCCACGGTGGAATTCCGGCGCCTGACCCGGCCGGGTGCGGGTGCCTTCCGGGAAAATGATCAGCGTCTGTCCGGCGCGCAAGGCGTCGGCGGCGTTGTCCAGCATGTCGACATTGCCGTCGTTGCTGAGGTACTCGGTGGCACACACCGGACCACAGGTGAACGGGTTTTTCCAGAGGCTGCGTTTGACCACGCAATTGGCGTCGCGCACCAGCCCGATCAGGAACACCACATCGATCAGCGAAGGATGGTTGGCGATGATCATCTGGCCCGGACGGCCCAGCCGTTCTGCGCCTTGAACGTCATACGTCAACACGCCAAGCCGGGCCATGATGCGAATGAACAGCCAGAACAGCCAGCCAATGGTGCGCCGGGCCCGCTGTCGGTGGGCGAGGGCATCGCCCGGCAACCAGCCCAGAACCGGGAAAACCACCAGGCGCAGGCACAATCCCCCGACCCCGAACAGGGCAAAGGACATCGCGGTAGCCAGCAGACGCCAATAGTAGGCGTCGCGGCCTCTATTCAGCGGTTGCGTTGCCAATTCCATAACCGGTTCTTCCAGGGATGTTGGCAGGCTGTCTGAGCGGTATTAAGCGCGCACAACAGATTCAGAGCATGGGGCCATGGGCTACGCGGAAGCTCTTGGGTATTGGCATTCAACGACAGCTGCCAGTCGTCGCCGGGAGTCAGCAACAGGCCCACGGCATAGGGAAACGGCACGTCGTCGATCCAGTCGGCGTAGGCCTCGGGTGGCTGTTCCTCGGTAATCACCAGCAATACCGCGGGCGCGCCTTCAGCCAGCAAGGCGGCGGCTTCGAATGCCCCGTGCTCCAGGCCATCGCCGGTGGCGGCCAGGGCGGTCATTTCGCTGGTTTCACCGCGCATGATCGACCACAGGCCAATCACCGAGTTGTGTACGGACAAGCTGAATTGCGTCGGCGACAGCGGCTGCTCGCTGGCGACATCGCAGAGAATTTCAAAGGTGCGAGGCGTTTCACCATGGCGTGAAACGAACACCAGCGGCAAATGCTCATGCCCTTCGGCCAATGGCCAGCCCACCGCAAAGGCCATGCGGGCCATACGCCCCAGCCGCCGACGCTGCATGGCCGGCAGGAATGACACGTCCGGAGCCTCATCGCTGCTTTTCAATAGCGTCGGTTGTTGGCTCCACTGCTGCCACTTTTCGACGTCCGCCAGGCCGGGGGCCCAGGCGCGCCATTGTGCGATGTTGAACGTGATCAATAATTCTCTTCCCGCCCCTGCGGGCTACTTCTCGCTGCGTTACTGCCAGGGATTGCCGACCAGCGTGCGACATCGGCCGAATGGTTGGCATTATCCCGGTGGGGGTGATGAGTAGCAATTTGTTAAGTAAGAAATATCCATTTGAAGTGTAGGTTTCGTCGACTTTCTGTGTCTGATTTGGTGAAGCGCTCGCCCTTGTCACACGCATTGCATAGACTCGTTCCATTCATCGGTTTTCTTCAACCTACCAGGAGGTCCGTCCATGCGTCGGGTGGTATTCAATCAGAAAGGCGGCGTTGGCAAGTCCAGCATTGCCTGTAACCTGGCTGCGGTCAGCGCCCAACAAGGCTATCGGACACTTTTGGTCGATCTTGATGCTCAGGCGAATTCAACCCAATACCTGACCGGCCTGACCGGCAACGATATCCCCATGGGAATCGCGGATTTTTTCAAGAACACCCTGTCTTCCGGGCCTTTCGCCAAGAAGAACCATGTCGATATCTACGAGACGCCGTTCGACAACCTGCATGTGGTGACGGCCACCGCAGAGCTGGCCGACCTGCAGCCCAAGCTTGAGGCGAAGCACAAGATCAACAAGCTCAGAAAGCTGCTGGACGAACTGGATGGCGACTACGAGCGGATTTATCTGGACACGCCGCCTGCGCTCAACTTCTACGCGGTTTCAGCGCTGATCGCGGCGGATCGCGTCCTGATTCCGTTCGATTGCGATAGTTTTTCCCGGCAGGCGCTGTATGGCCTTATCAAGGAAATCGACGAGTTGAAAGAGGACCACAACGAAGAACTGCAAGTGGAGGGGATCATCGTCAATCAGTTCCAGCCGCGGGCAAGCCTGCCGCAGCAGATTCTCGATGAACTGATTGCTGAAGGCTTGCCGGTGTTGCCGGTGTATTTGAACGCTTCGGTAAAAATGCGCGAGTCGCATCAGGCGAGCACCCCGCTGATCTACCTCGATGCACGGCATAAACTGACCCAGCAGTTCGTGGAGTTGCATACGCTGCTTGAAGCGTGAGTTCGGTAGGAGATCCCTCGTCGTCCAGACGCCGCGCTGTCGCGCAGCAAACAGTCCAGTGGGACCGGATTCATCCGGGAATAGGTCGGTACATCCACTGCATTTTTCCTCGTCTGGAATGCCGCTTTCCCGGATAAATCCGGTCCCACGGATCCTCGTCAGGCTAGATGGAGATGTGTTGTTTGATGTTTGCGTGCGCCTAAATGACGTCCGGAAGCGGCGCGAACAATTTGCAGCGCATGGTCCCGGCCTTGATCGAGCGGTTGATCCGCTCGGCGTTCGCTTTTGCCTGCTCGGCAAGGTCGGCGGGAATGGCGATGGCAGCGTCCATGTCAGCCTTGATGATTTCCTGCGTCGCGACGAGCGTGTTGGAGCCAGGCTTGCAGCCGCACTGCACCAAATGCCCGTGGGTAGCGACGGCGACGAATTCGTCAATGTAAGTGGGGTTGCCTTCGGCGATGTACCCGACGCGCTCACAGGCTGAGCACCAGACCGGATCGCCCATGCGGGCAAAGCGCCGCAGTTCCATCAACTCCGTGGCGGATGCGCTCAGGACAAAACCGCCGCTGGTGGTTGGATCGCCTTCCCTGACTACATATGACATGGCTTGTACTTCTCTCGACGCTGGCTGGAATGCGAATGCTAGGTCGAAAAGGCCGTGTCAGGGGCATCCAGATCGCGTTTAGGACAAGTCCTACGGCAAATTCGGCAACCCATCACAAGCTGGTTTGGCGCAGTCCTTCACGTTTGCTCAAATTCCCTGGCTTTTCAGCCAGGCGAGCAGTTGTTGCAAAGGGAAGGCGCCGCTTTGCCGAGCGACTTCCTTGCCGTTCCTGAACAGGATCAGGCTGGGAATCGAACGAATGCCCAGTTGTGCGGAAAGTTGCTGATTGGCTTCGCTGTCCAGCTTGGCCAGACGGCAGCGCCCGGACAGCTCGGCGGCCGCCTGCTCGAAGACCGGCGCAAACGACTTGCACGGCCCGCACCATTCAGCCCAGACATCCACCAGCAGCGGCAGATCGCCCTTGATCTGGCTGGCATAGTCGCCTTCAGTCAGGTTGAACGGCTTGCTTAGCAGCACCGGCTGCTTGCAGCGCCCGCATTTGGGCTGATCGCCCAGGCGCTCGGCGGGGATGCGGTTCAGCCCGTTGCAGTGCGGGCAGGGGATCATCATTGATTCGGACATGACGGCTCCAGTCATTGAGTTGCAATGCGCCGATTGTACCGCTCGGTTGATGGTGCCGAGATATGTGAAATGCAGTTCGTTGGAGCGAGGCTTGCCCGCGAACCGCTCATCAATTGCCCTCCCAGCTAAGGCCGGTCCTACAGCAAACCTTGCCAAGGGCCACGTTCGGCCTTAACGCCTACTCCATTAGAAATTGGCGGTCGAGAGTTACTTAATTATATTCCTGTAGGACCTCTCTTACTGCGGTTAGGTACTTATCTGAAAATCCACCATTGTTTGTCAGCTTTCACCCTGCAAATACAGGGCTTTGCGTAAAACCTATCCTTCCGAGTAGTTGTCAGCCCTTTTTAAAATGGGTACCGTTTTTTCATTGTTATTTGAAAGGTACTCAGAGATGAAAAATAAAAATGCGTTGAAAATTTGTGGTGTTGTCGTTGCTTTGACTATGGCGGGTTATGCTCAGGCAGGGCCCGAGGTGACAATTACGTTCAAGAATAACGGTACTGCTGCAGCGAGCTATGATGTAGTTGGCAGCAGTGCGTACAGTTATGCGGAAGCTCGACCGAAGCCCAAAGCTGAAATCAAGCCCGGTGAGTCAGACGTCTATGGTGTAAAAGGGGCGCAGTCTCCTGATGTGACAACCGTCGTTTTTCAATACAAGATGGGTTCTAAGACCTGTAAGTTCAAAACCAGCTATATCAAGTTGCCGAGTCGCAGCGGGGTTGTGCCGAAGTGGAACAAAAGCGAACAATCCTTGGGTGGTGCGCGCTGCGAAGCAAAGATCACCGGCACTAATTTCGCCACTCACGATTGGGCGGTGGAATTCTCAATGAAATAAGCCTTGCGTCATGCAGTCTGAATAGCCGCAGCCGCCATGGAAAGATACCTGTTCATGCCAGCGGGCTATTCGGACTTCTTATTCTGTCCGTTATAAAGGTCTGATTATGATCAACAGTATTCCCGGCAGCATGCGCGTTACACATGCCTCGACTTCACAGGTCGCTCATTCTCCCGCTGTAGCCTCCAGTCAGCCTGGGGTGGCATCGCCTGTCGGTTCTGAAGGTGCTCCGGTATTGTCCGGCCTTTCTCTCCAGTTGGCGGCGAGTGCCAAGCGCGCCGAAGTGCGGGATCAGACGCTCGACCGACAGCAGCTTAGAGTCGAGGCGCAAAGGCTGAGGCACCAAATCCTGGGCGACGCCTATCAAGCACAAAAAGAAATACACAATTCCGAGATTCCCAAGACGACCGATCCGGACTTGCTGGAAAGGGCGAAGCAGGCAACCCTCCATGTGGTCCACTCTGATCGACATGATCGAAGCGTCAAAAATCCATTTGCAGGGTTGTCGAGAGAACATTTGAATTTTATTGTTTATGATGAATCAGGCGCCTACACCATCAACGAACGACGCGCTGCCTGGTATCAAGTAAGTGATATCGAGACTGATTGGAATAGGGGGCTTTGGGGGCCGGCAGAAGCAGAGAAGGCCGCCACGGGCGGCCGTAAACCAGGGTTCTACACCGAAGTGCTAAACCATTATAAAACCCTTCCTCTTGTCGAACAGGCCGACTACCCAGAAGACTATGAAACACGTCTTCTGGCCAATATAAAAGAAGACAGCGACCCCAGCACCAAAAAACCCAAAGACTTCGAACTCCTGACCCTGTTTGAAGTTCTGGCCAAACTTAAAGCGTTCGGCAATCAAGAGGCAGCTGGCGGCGTCGGTGCAAACGCTGGTGCAGCTCCGGTCAAGGATACTGATAACTAGCTATTCAATTTGCAAAGAGGTGTGCATATGGTCATTCAATTCAAGGTCCCGCTATGTCCGTTGTTTCTAAAACTCCATCAACAGTAGAAAGCCCATCCCCGGTTACCAAGTCAACTAATCCGGTAAAGGTCCTCGGTGAAAACTCGGACAAGGCCAGCATGTCTGCTCTTTCCCGCCAACTGGGTGAAAGTGCGGCTCGCGCGGAAAATCGTGATAGAACGCTCAGCCGCAGTGAGTTGGGTACAGAGGCGGGCAGGATATTGGTATCGCTGGTGGATAATTACGAGGGGCTGAAAAACATTCACAATCGCGAAGTGCCCAAAACTGACGACCCTGATCTGCTCAATCGGGCTGAACAGGCCACAGCGTTTCTGACCAAGAGATTCGCGGGTGACGAGGGCGGCAAAAGTCCTTTCTCCGGGTTGTCGAGGGAACAGCTGGTGCTGATCGCCTATGACGACAAAGGGCCGTATACCGTCAATGAGAGGCGCGTCGCGTGGGGGGATGAGAAGATCGAATCCGATTGGAGGTTCAAGACCGTAGCGCAAGGAAGCTTGGAGGCCAGCGTTACCGGGAAGTATCCCAAATTTCTGACTGAGGCTCTGGAGCATTACCGAGCCCTGCCCGCAATCGAGCAGGCCCAATACGACGAGGGTTATGAAACCCGCTTGTTGGACAACATCAAAAACGACGGCGGCATCCCCAAACAGGATGACCACCTGCCTAACCTGTTCGAAATCCTTGCCGGTCTTAAGCGACCGGAGAGGAAATCTGAGACGCAGCCGACCAAGGACACTGCTGAAAAAATCGACACGCCCGTCAAGGCCAAAGCCAACACGCAAGCAACTCCGGCCGCTGTCGCCCCTGAAACAACCCTCAAGACGAGCAGCTAATCTCCAGATGTTTCCCCCACTCCGGCGGGCGTTCGGCGTAGTTAGCCATGCCGGGTTGTTCGGTGAAGGGATTGCACAGCACGGTGTGCAGGCGGCGGACTTCTTCGTAGTTGCCATCTTCGGCGGCATCGATGGCTTTTTGCGCCAGGTAGTTGCGCAGGATGTACAGCGGGTTGACCGCGTGCATGCGGGTCTGGCGTTGTTGCTCGGTGCCGTTGTTCTCCCGGGCGCTGCGGGCGGTGTAATCCTGGCCCCAGGCGTCGAAACCTTTGATGTCGATGAAATCGTCGCGCAGTGAAGCCAGGGCTTGGGCGGCAGGATCGTTGCCCAGGCGACGGAAGAACAAGGTGTAATCCACGCCGCTGTTCTGCATCAGCTTGAGCAGGTTGCCGATCAGTTGTTCGTCACCATCTTCGGCGCTGGTCAGGCCCAGGCGGCGGCGCATCAGGTCCAGGTAGTGCGCCTGATACAGCGGCAGAAACAAGCCGAGCGTCTCGCGCAAGGCTTCGACGCTGATGAACGGCGTCAAGGCCTGGGCCAGCGCGCTGAGGTTCCACTGCCCGATGGGCACTTGATTGCTGAAGGAGTAGCGGCCTTCGTGATCGGAGTGGTTGCAGATGAAGTTCTGGTCGAAGTCATCAAGAAACGCGAACGGCCCGAAATCGAAGGTGATGCCCAGGATCGACATGTTGTCGGTGTTCATCACGCCGTGGCAGAAACCATAGGCTTGCCATTTGGCGATCAACTCGGCGTTGCGCTCGACGATTTCCCGGAACATCGCCAGATAGGGTTCGGCCTGTTCAAGACACTGCGGAAAATGCATGGCCAGCACGTGCTCGCCCAGCTCCTTGAGCTGTTCCGGCTGCTTGGTGTAGTAAAAGTATTCGAAGCTGCCAAAGCGGATATGACTCGGCGCGAGACGCAGAACCATCGCTGCACGCTCCTGTTTTTCCCGCCAGACCGGCGTGCTGGAGCCGATCACGCAGGCGGCGCGGCTGCTGGGGATGCCCAGCGCGTGCAGCGCTTCGGACGCGAGAAACTCGCGGATCGAGGAGCGCAGCACCGCGCGGCCATCGCCCATGCGCGAATACGGCGTCTGGCCAGCGCCCTTGAGGTGCAAGTCCCAATGCTCGCCGGCGTCGTTGTACACCTCGCCCAGCAGCAGGCCGCGACCGTCGCCCAGGCGCGGGTTGTAGGAACCGAACTGATGGCCCGAATAAACCATCGCCCTGGGATCGGCGTCGGCCCAGACCTTGTGGCCGCTGAAGATTTCGGCGAAGACCGGCTGTTCGGCCTGGGCTGGATCGAGATCGAGCAACGCCAATGCCGCATCGCTGGCAACCACCAGGCGCGGATCGGCGATGGGCTCGGGGAGTACCGAAGTGGAGAACGCATCGCCCAGACGGGCAAAGCGGTTATCGAAGGTCAGTTCGTCGAGGGCTTTCAAGGGCCATCTCCAGCAGAATGTCCGACCATTCTGCTGGGTTACCCGCTATGCGTCCAGTTGCAGGGTTACCTGTGGGACTACCTGTGCAGACTGTGTGGGACCGGCTTCAGCCGGGAAGAGGCGGCATATTCGCTGCATCTTAGTCGACTTGTAAGACGCCTTCCCGGCTAAAGCTGGTCCCACATTATTCAATCCAGACGCAGTTCCGGAGGCTCGGGAGCATCTTTCGGTGCCGGTTTGATCGGCGTGGTGGTCTTGACAGGTGCGTCGGTAGATTCCTGATCGAGCTTGAGCGGCCCGCTTGGATTCGTCGGTTCGTCCTCGACCGGCACCAGTTTGTATTCCTGGCCGTGCAGGTTTTTCAGGTACACCTCCATCTGCCGGAACGAGATGTTGATGTGCTGCTTCTTGAACTCGCTGTTGATGTAGCGGTTGATCTCGTCGAGCACCGGGTTGCGGTCGCCCAGATCGCGCACGTGCATGCGCAATTCGTGATCCAGCGTGCTTTCGCCAAAATTCAGGAAGTACACCAGCGGCGCCGGGTCCTTGAGGACGCGCGGGTTGTCCTGGGCAGCCTTGAGCAACAGGCGGCGCACCAGATCCAGATCGGAGCCGTAATCGACGCCGAGCTTGAGGGTCACCCGGGTAACGGTGTCGGTCAGCGACCAGTTAATCAGTTGCCCGGTGATGAACGTCTTGTTCGGAACGATGATGTCCTTGCGATCAAAATCGGTAATGGTCGTGGCGCGGATGCGGATCTTGCTGACCGTGCCCGACAGGTTGCCGATGGTGATGGTGTCGCCGATACGCACCGGGCGTTCGAACAGGATCATGATGCCGGAGATGAAGTTGGCGAAGATTTCCTGCATGCCGAAACCCAGGCCGACCGACAGCGCCGCCACCAGCCATTGCAGTTTGTCCCAACTCACGCCGAGTGCCGATAAAGTCGAGACGAAACCGATGCCGGCGATGGCGTAGGACAGCAGTGTGGTCGTGGCATAAGCGCTGCCTTGGGCCAGGCTCAGGCGCGATAGCACCAACACTTCCAGCAGACCGGGCAAGTTGCTGGCCAGCACGAAGGTGATGACGATGATAACCAGTGCGCCGATCATGTCGCCGAGGCTGATCGGCACCATGCTCATGGTTGCGCCGGTGCCGCTGGTGTATTCGTACAGGGTGATGTTGTCCAGGTACGAGAACACGGTGATCAAATCGGACCACACCCAATACAGCGCGCCGATGAAACCGGCCAGCAGCGCCAGACGAATCAGGCGCAGGGATTGCTGGTTGACCTGCTCGATGTCCAGCGTCGGCTCTTCAACCACCATATCGCCATCGCCGCTTTCCTTGGCGGCCTGCCGTTTGGCGAGTGCCCGCTGATAAGCCAGGCGCCGCGCCGCAACCCCGAGACCGCGCACGAACGCAGCCTCGACCACCAGCCAGAACATCAGCAGATACAGCGTGTCGATCAAGCGATCACTGAGTTTCAGCGCGGTGTAGTAGTAGCCGAAGCACACGGCGATAAACAGCGCGATAGGCAGGGCGGTAAATGCCAGGCCGACCGCTCTGCGAAACAGCGAGGCGTTGTGGTGGGTCGGGCTGACCAGCAACAGGCGGCTGAGCAGCCAGGCCATCAGGCCGTAACAGGTCAGGACCACGCCGATCCCCAGTACATCGTCGGCCAGCGCGGCGGGTTGATGCTCGGCGACGGCAACCACCGCCACCAACGCCAGCACCACCAGGCCCAGGCGGCGAATCCAGCGTTGCAGGAATTCGACCTGAGCCTTTTCCCAACGGAAATGCAGCTGCGCCACGCCACCTGGTGCCAGTACGCGATAAGCCGTATAGAACACCAGCCACGCCAGGGCAATTTGCAGCAGTGCCGCACCCAGATTGGTGTTTTGCCCACGTGCATCGATTTGCAGCGCATAGCCGCACAGCGCCAACGCGAGCGCCAGCGGCATGGCCAGCAGAATATTGATCAGGATTGCCAAGGGCGTTTGCCACTGGCTGTCACGCTTGAAGTGGCCAATGTCGGCGTGCAGGCGGTTGAGCTTGTGGTACAGCGCCTTGCGTTTCCACATCAGCACGCCGATCAGCAACAGTAATGGCAGGAACAGCAGCGGACGCTGGGTCAGGCCATCGCTCAGCTCGCTGACGCTGGACGCCCAAGGCAAGGTCGTGACCTGTTTTTCCAGGCGCGGCCATATCCCCTGAAACCATTCCAGGTCCAGCGGTTTGTTGCTGGGGATCCAGAACATCTGCTCATCCAGCGTCTCGCGCAGGCTCATGGCGGTGCTGACCAGCTGCTTTTGATTGAGCTGCAGCGTGATGGATTCGTTGAGCAGCGAACTCAGTTCGCGGTTCAGGCGCTCCAGCAGATCGCTGCGGGTCACGGCCATATCCAGCAGGGTTTTGCGCAGTTGCGGGGTGATTTCCTCAGGCGGCTGCGTCGCGAGGAGCTTTTCCACGTAGGCTGCCGGGCTGCTCATCTGCTCGCGCTGCTGATTGACCTCGAATTGATACAGGCGAATGTCGGCGATTTCGTCGGCCAGGCCTTTGTCCAGTTGCAGGTGCGGCAGTGCCTGTTTCTGCTTGTAGAGGATTTTAGACAGCAGCAGGCTGCCGCGCAGCACGTTGATCTGTTCATCCAGCGCCTGATCGCTCTGGGTCAGGTTATCCAGCTGTTGCTTGGTCTTGAGGTTCTGCTGGGTCAGCTCATTGAGGCGGTCGGTGCCGCGCAGCAAATAGTCGGAAAGCTTGAGGTTGGCGGCGCTTTCGGTGGCCAGCAGGCTGCTGCTGCCGGCTTTTTCCGCTGCCAGGGATTGCTGCGTCACGGTCTGTTGCGACTGGGCGCGGCGCTTGTCGTTGATCAGGGTTTGCAGCTCCTGGATTTCCTGCTCCTGACGCGCGACCTTTTCGGTCAGCAAGTCATGCTGGCTGTTGCCCAGGTCCTGCAACTGGCTGTTGCCCGCCAGCTCCTGACGACGCAATACCGTCAGCGCATTGATCGCCGCCAGTTCCGCATTGAGCAGGTTGCGCTGTTCAGTGCTGAGGCTTTTGCCGTTGTCCTTGCCCATTTTCAGCAGCGTGTTGATTTGCTGAATGCGCGTCTGGTTGGTGCTGATTTCGGCCTGGGCGCGCTCGGGACGGGTCTGGGCGGTGATTACCAGACTGCTGGCGTCATTCAGGGCCTTTTGCAGATCGCTTTGCTGGGTGCTGCGCTGACTCAGCAGTTGTTCGAGCTGCGGCACGTCCAGATTGTTATAGCGTTGGGCCACCGGGATGACTTTGCTGGCCTTCAGGCGTACCAGTTCACGCTGGTTTTCGCTGGTCTGCTTGGGCGCTTCGGCCAGTTGCTGCTTGAGCGACGTCAGCTTCTGCTCGCTTTCGCGCTTGTTGGACAGGAACGTCAGGGTCTGTTCTAGCACCTGCTGCAAGGCTTTTTGATCGGCGTCCGGCAGTTTGCGGTCGGCGATCTTGTCCAGGCTTTGCTGCACCGCTTCGCTGGTGGGCGGGTCGGCAGCCAGAACAGGGAGTGAAGACAGGCACAGGCCGAGCAGAATGGCAGCAAAGAAAGTACGCAGGGGCAACATAGACACCGGTCGAGCTGATCGAATAGAAGGGCAGTTTAGAGGAACAACCCGGGACCCGGGCGGCTTCCTTCGGGGAATCTGACGCCAACTTTGAGGATCTTGTTCCCCTCCATCACGGCAACAGTCCAAATAGTTCCATTCCATTCAATCTGGTCGCCGACCACCGGCTCGCCACGATTCTTCTGCACGATGAACTTGCTCAGCGGCATGTTCGAATCCAGGCCGTCGAGTTTCAGACCATACAAAGCCGCTACAGCGCCCAGCTGTGCGTCGCCTTCGAGAACGAAGTCGCCGAAAAAGCGCAGGTCGAGACCCCGTTGTGGAGCCTGGCTGAACAGTTTGCCCAGCGCTGCCAAGTCGTGTTCATGGCCGATTACGCAGAGCAGATCGCCCACTTCCAGAGTGGTACTACCCGACGGATGGAGCAGTTGCTGGCTGCGAAACAGCGCCGCAATGCGCGTGCCTTCGGGCATTTTCAGTTCTCGCAGGGCCGCGCCGATGCACCATTTTTCCGCGCCGAGGCGATAAACGAACAGCTCCCACTCGCTGGTGGGGTGAACCTCCAGCGGCGCACGGGAAATCGGCGCGGGTTCTGGTGGCACCGTGACTTTCAACAATTTGGCCATCCACGGCAGGCTGGTGCCTTGCAACAGCAACGACACGAGCACGATGAAAAACGCCAGATTGAAGTACAGCTGCGCGTTCGGCAGGTTCGCCATCAACGGGAACACTGCAAGAATGATCGGCACCGCGCCACGCAAGCCGACCCAGGCGATAAAGGCTTTTTCGCGGCCATGAAAGGCCTTGAACGGCAGCAGGCCGACCATCACCGACAACGGCCGCGCCACCAGAATCATCCACAGCGCCAGGCCCAGAGCGGGCAGGGCGATGGGCAGCAAGTCGTGGGGCGTGACCAGCAGGCCCAGCACCAGGAACATGCCGATCTGCGCCAGCCAGGCCATGCCATCAAGCATATGCAGGATGCCGTGGCGGCTGCGGATCGGCCGGTTGCCCATGACCAGGCCGCAAAGGTACACCGCCAGGAAGCCGCTGCCGTGGATGGCGTTGGTCAAGGCAAACACGGCCAGACCGCCGGAAATTACCAGGATCGGATACAGGCCGTTGGCCAGATTGATGCGGTTGACCAGTTGCAGCATCAACCAGCCGCCACCCAGGCCGATGATGCCGCCAATCCCGAACTCGCGAATCAGATGAGTCAGCAGGCTCCATTCCAGGCCGGTCTGGCCGCTGGCGAGCATGCCAATCAAGGTGACGGTAAGAAACACCGCCATCGGGTCGTTACTGCCGGATTCGATTTCCAGGCTGGCGGTCACCCGCTCGTTCAGGCCTTTGCCGCCCAGCAGGGAAAACACGGCGGCGGCATCGGTCGAGCCGACGATGGCGCCGATCAGCAGGCCTTGAATCATGTTCAGGTTGAACAGCCACGCGGCCATCATGCCGGTCAAACCGGTGGTGATCAGTACCCCAACCGTGGCCAGCGACAGCGCCGGCCAGAGCGCGACCCGGAAACTGGAAACCCGCGTACGCAGCCCGCCGTCGAGCAGGATCACCGCCAGCGCGAGGTTGCCCACCAGATACGCCGTGGCGTAGTTGTCAAAGATGATGCCGCCGCCGTCGACGCCCGCAACCATCCCCACCGCCAGGATGATCACCAGAATCGGGATGCCCAGGCGTGACGACAGCGAGCTGACCAGGATGCTTGCTCCAACCAGCAACGCGCCGATCAAGAACACGCTGTTGATGGTCGCAGCATCCAAGGGCGGTACTCCAGACGAAATATGACGATAAAAAAGATGAGGGCGCGAAATGACCATGCAGTCCGCGTGCCAAGGATTCTAACCTGTTGAATTGGCTGGCTGTCAAAAAAGGTTACAACATTAAAGCGCACTAAATATATAGGGGCTCGCATCCGCTGTTTTTTGATCACGTGCATGACTTCTCTTTAACCATGGAACGAATGTCATGCCTGCGATTGGCACCTCTACCCCGACTGCGACTGTCGAGAACCCCGCGCTCACCGATGAACTGCGCCTGAAGAAAATTGCCCGTCAGTACATCGAGGATTACCCGGATGCCCACGGCCTGGCTTATGCCGCCGCGCTGCATATCCTGAAAAAACATACGAACAAACGCCTCAATCCCGCCAAGGTTTACTGGCATCGCTTCAGCGGTGCCGTGAGCAGCAGCAGAGCTTTCACCGGTTGGGAGCATTCAGGGACGCCGATCGAGTCGATGAGCCTTGTCGAATTGGTCATGCATCGCTTCAGTGCCAAGGATCAGGAAGCCTCCGATGAGTTGCAACTCTACGGCGGCTTCTACACCGACGGGCCGCAGCACGGGATTTATGACGAGCGCAACGAGGTAGCCATGCTGCCGCAGGCCGTCTTGCGCGATTTCTGGGACCTGGACTTCGGTGCGGTTTACAAGCGCAAGGTCGACCAGTTCTGGGCCAGCCACAGCGAGAACTTCCGCACACTGAGCAAGGCGCATTGTCTGGCGGCAGCAGGGCACGCGCAGCGCAATGGCAATTTGTCTGACGCTGACTATCAGACAGTCATCCGCGCCATTGCCGGATCGCTGCCCTCCGCCATGACCTTGAGCACCTTGCAGGCACGGGTTGCGCCGCAAGCGGGCATCAGCGTGCGCAGCTTCGATATCGGCAAATACGTCGCCCATGACGTGGTGCGTATTGTCGACAGCCAGGGCGTGCAGATTCTCTACGTGCCAGGCGAAGAGCCGGTGTTTCATCGGTTTGCCAACGCTGATCAATTGCGCACCTGGGTGCTGGAGCGCTGCGCAACCGACGCATCACGAACGGCCTTCACCTTGCACTTTTTCCCCTCGCAGACGGCCAAGGAGCAGGATGGCGGCGCGTTCGACCGCTGGATCGGCCAGCTGCAACGCAATGAATGGTCTGACGAAAAGATCATCAATCGCCTTGATAAGGTCATTACCGGCGATGTGTTCGACCATCTGCGTGAACTGGCGCGACACAACATGCAGGTCCAGGCGCAACGGCTGATTTCCAATGCCAGCCTGAACAAACAGATGTGGATCGGCTATCTGAATGCTTTCATCCGGGTGTCCGGTGCTGCCGCCCCGCTGGGTTGGCCGGTTGCGCTCACGCTGGTGGGCGCGGGGCTGGCCAATGTCGGCATGAACATTGATCAAGCCGTTAATGGCAATACGCCGGGCCTGCGCAAGGCGGGTGTGCTCGGTGCGGTATTCAACTCGGTGTTCGTGGCGTTCAACCTGCCGATGCTGGGCGCAATCGGTGCCGAGGCGTCCATCGAAGACTGGGTGCCGGTGGCCGACAGCGACGAGTCGCTTGGCGGGCTGGAGGGCAACCTGATTCTGCCCGCTGAAGTCCCCAAGACGGTTGGCCGCTTGCAAGGCGTGCATTTCCTCGCCAACGGCGAAACCTGGATCGATCTGCGCGGCGTGCCTTATCGCGTGCTTTTTCGCGAAGAGCTGCGCAGCTGGACCATTGTGGATCCGCAGAACCCTTTTGCGTTCTACGGCGCGAAACCGGTGCGGTTCAACACGCAGGGCGAATGGGAACTGCTGGCACCGCCCAGACTCGAAGGCGGCGCGCCGATGCAGGAAACTGCCGGCCCGTCGTCAACCCAAGGCGTGTCAGGCACGCCGCATCCGACGACTAAATCGTCATTCTGGGACGTTTACATGCGCTTCAATCTGGCCGATGAGCTGCGCCTGTCCAAGCTCGCCCGCGTCCGGCAAGAGGCGGTGGTGGATGAAACGATTCGGGAACTCTATTCAGATTCGGACTCCGATTCAGACCTGGAAGCCGATGAGTTCGTCACCACCGACGATGATGGCGAAAGGTTGCTTGTCGATGCATGGGGCGATCAGCATCGGCTGTTCAAGACTGGCGACGAGTACATCGGCGGCCGTATCGCGGATTACACGCAATACGACGAGAGATTCAACACATACCTGCGCACGGGTCAGCCTCAATCCGGGAATCAGGTGCAGCTGATAGAAGAACTGGTCGAGGATCTCGACAGCGTCGGTTACAACAACGATGTGGACTTGTATCGCGGCGGTAGCGGCCATCGTGGCACGTCGGGCGTTGCCTTTCGTTCCGGGCAGCTCAAGGTCGGCGATATTCTGGTCAACACCGACTTCACTTCATTCAGCGAAAACCCTTACCTGGCGCGAGTGTTTGCCAGCAGCCAGGCTGGTACGCAGTCGTATTCTTTTGAAGGGGAAATGCTCGACGGCGCGAAGATTACCTTTGACGACACTGCTGTGGTGTTCGAACTGCCGAAAAAGACCTACCGCAGTGCAACGCCGATTGCGCCGTTTTCCGGTGACTGGCAAGAGGCCGAATCACTCTTCAAACCCGGCAATTGGTTCCAGATCGACAACATTGAGGAAGTGGCGGGCGAGCATTTCAAATTCATCAAAGTACGGATGAACGAAAACCACCCGGCACAGACACGATCAGGTCAGTGGGTCGGCAAGGCCTTCGATCTGCGCACCGGCGAGCCTTTCAGTCGCGAGCAATACGCAGCAAGGCTCGGGCCGCCAGGTGAGGTGCTGGTCGATTTGTTCTTCCCTTTGTGAAGTTTGCCGGCCGACGCCGATAAATAATTAACCCCTACGGTTTTTCAGACCTGCTCACGTGCATGGCTTTCTCCCATCAGGACAGGAAAGTCATGCAGACACCCAACCAGAATTTTCGTCAAAGCACCGTTGCCAATCGCCACGCCACTGACCAGGAAAGACTCAAGAGCATCGCCCGCGCCTTCATCAAGGATTACCCGGATATTCACGGCCTGGCCTATGCCGAAGCCCGAAAGTTGTTATTCAGGCACACCGGCAAATGGCTGAATCCGGAAAGCGTCTACTGGCATCGGTTTGCCAGCGCCGCCACTAGCCTGGCCACGTTCACCGGCTGGCGACACCTTGGGCCGCCCATTGAATCGATGACTTTTGTCGAGTTGATGCTGCACCGCTTCAACGTGCACGATCAGCTTGTTGCCGATGAATTGCAGCTGTACGGCGGTTTCTACACCGACGGCCCGACGCATGAAGAGTTCGACGAGCGCAACGAAGTTGCCCTGCTTCCCCGGCAGATTCTGGATGACTTCTGGGCGCTGGATTTCAGCGCCATGTTCATGGCCCGGATAGAGCGCTTCTGGACGCTGCACAGTGGGAATTTCCGTACCCTGGCGCGTAGCGGGTTGCTCGCCGCCGCCGCTTTGCAATTACGCAAAGGCGGCCTGACCGTGGAGCAATTCAAGGTCATCAATCAGGCCGTCATGGGCGAGTTACGACCGGTCATGACGCTGGAAGCCCTGCAATCGGATGTAACGCCGGATTCAGGATTGACCCTGTATACCTTCGATATCGGCGGCTATGTGTGCCCCGAAAGTGTTCGCATCGTGGAGAGCAGCGGGCGGCAGTTTGTTTATCTGCCGGGTGAGGCCACGGCCTTTCATGTGTTTGCGTCCGAACAGGCGCTGTACGCCTGGGTTCAAGGCCGTCTGGGCAACGCATCGGCAAGAGCGGCGTTCACCGCGTTGTTTCTTCGTTCTGTTGCAAGCCGGCAATTGCAGGGCGCGGCATTTGAGCAAGCAGCAGAGCAGATCGTGAACATACCCTGGGTCGCGGGACAGTCCCTGATCAATCACCAGGACGTGGCCATTCGCGGGGACATATTCGTTTATTTACGCGCGATTGCCCGCCAGCAAATGCAGGACGACGCGCAGACCTTGCTGACCTCCAACGCCAGTCTGCGCAAGCAGATCTGGATCGGCTATCTGAATGCGTTCCTCAATGTGTTCGGTGCGCTGGGTCCGTTGGGCTGGCCAATGGCGTTGACGCTGGTGGGCGCGGGCATCGCCAACCTCGGCCTCAACACTGATCAGGCGATCAATAGCCGTGACGCAAGGCAACGCAAGGCCGGGCTGATCGGCGCTGTTTTCAATGCGGTGTTTGTGGTGTTCAACCTGCCCATTCTGCTGGGCCTGCTCAGGGCCGGTGATACGGGGCTTGCGGCTGTCAGCAGCGTCGAAACGGCCAATGCTTCAGGCTCTGGCGAGCTCGTTCCAATGGTCGACCTTGCCCCGCGTCCTCAACCTGTAGTCGAGGGTGAAGTGCTTGACGAGGTGGTTAACGAAGTGACGACGGGGCAACTACTGACCGTTCGCTCGTCTTTCTGGGATCGGTATATGAGTTTTGATCTCGAAGAAGAACTGCGCGTGTCGCGGATCGGCCTGGCCCGGCAAGCGGCAGTCATGAACGTGCCGGAGCTGAGCGCCGACGACCTGATCATGCGCGATACCCAAGGCACCCGATTCTTCGTCGATGAGTGGGGCGACGCCCATCATGTCTTCAGGAAAGCTGATGGCACCTATGTCGGCGGGCGGATCCCGCTGTATACGACCAGGGATTCGAGCTTTAACCAGTATCTGCGCAGCGGCGTTTCCCAGGGGGTGAGCCAGGTCGAGCTCATCGACGAACTGGCCGATGACCTGCAAACGGTCGGGCTTGATAACAGCGTGACGCTGTATCGCGGGGGCAGTGATCTGCGTGGCACCTCGGGGCGTTATTTTCGCAGCGGCCAGATCAGGGCGGGTGATGTGCTGGTCACCACTGACATCACCTCGTTTAGCGAGAACCCTTATATTGCGCGGGCTTTTTGCAGCAGTCAGGCGGGAGATCATTCCGCAACGTTCGCAGGCACGGGGGCTGCTGTCGGGTTCAGTGGCTCGTCCGTGGTTTTCGAATTGCCGGCCAGAAACTATCTGGGCGCATCGCCGGTTGCCGCTTTCTCCAACGAGCCTGAGGAAGTCGAATCGATTTTCATGCCGGGTCGCTATTTCCTGATCGATGGCATTCAGGAGGTGTCAGGGCTCAATTACAAATTCATCAAAGTATGTCTGACGGAGGTTCCAGAACCCAAAAGCTGGCATCGGCTTTACGACCTGCGCACCGGCGAAGCCTTCACCCGGACCCGCTTTGCCGCGAAACTGGGTGAGGAGGGCAAGCCGTTGGTTGACCGCTTCTTCCCGGTAAACCTGCGCGGCCTGAGGGACTAGAACCATTCATCCTGCATCGTCAGGCACGTGTCATCACGGGCTTCGAGAATCGCCAGCTCGTGATGGCAGCCGGGCACTTCCCAGGTCAGGAAATACCGGGCTGCCTGCAGCTTGCCTTTATAGAAATCCGCATCCGCTGCGTTGCCTGTCGCCAAACCCTGCCCGGCCCGGATGGCTTGCTCCAACCAACGCCAACCGATCACCGCATGACCGAAGGCTTTCAGGTACAGCGCCGAATTTGCCAGCGTCGAAGTGACCTTGCCTTGGGCCAGATCGCTCAGCAAACCCAACGTCACCGTTTGCAGGCGTGCCACCAATTGCTCCAATGGGGTGCGCAACGCATTCAGGCTTTCGTAGGATTTGGCCTGTTCACAGGTTTCGGCAATCAACCGGATTAACTGCTTGAGCCCGGCACCGCCATTTTGCGCGAGCTTGCGGCCGAGCAAATCCAGGGACTGGATGCCATGCGTGCCTTCATGAATCGGGTTCAAACGGTTATCGCGGTAATACTGTTCCACCGGGTATTCGCGGGTGTAGCCATGACCGCCGAGAATCTGGATCGCCAGTTCGTTGGCCTTCAGGCAAAACTCCGAAGGCCAGGATTTGACGATGGGTGTCAGCAGGTCGAGCAGTTCCTGGGCCTGCTCGCGGGCCTCGGCAGTTTCGCCGGTGGTGGTGTCATCGAATAAACGCGCGGCGTACAAACCGAGGTCGAACGCGCCTTCGACGTAGGCTTTCTGGGTCAGCAACATGCGCCGCACATCAGCATGCTCAATGATCGCAACCGGCGCGCTGTCGGGGCTTTTGTTATCCGGCAGGCGACCTTGCGGGCGTTGCCGGGCGTAATCCAGCGAATACAGATAACCCGCGTAACCGAGCATGACCGCGCCCATGCCGACGCCGATCCGTGCTTCGTTCATCATCTGAAACATGTAGCTCAAGCCCTGATGCGGTTTGTCCACCAGATAACCGACACACGCGCCGTCATCGCCAAAGTTGAGCGCCGTGGACGTCGTGCCGCGCCAGCCCATCTTGTGAAACAGCCCGGCCAGCAGCACATCGTTGCGCGGGCCAAGGCTGCCATCGTCGTTGACCAGAAACTTGGGCACGATGAACAGCGAAATGCCCTTCACCCCGGCGGGCGCATCCGGCAGCTTGGCCAGCACCATGTGCACGATGTTTTCCGACAGCTGATGATCGCCGCCGGAGATAAAAATCTTGTTGCCGCGCAGGCGATACGTGCCGTCTTCGGCAGGCTCGGCGCGGGTGCGAATGTCCGACAGCGATGACCCGGCATGGGGTTCGGTCAGCGCCATGGTGCCGAAGAACCGGCCTTCGATCATCGGCTGTAAAAAACGCTGCTTCTGTTCATCGCTGCCGAAGCTTTCAATGAGATTGGCTGCGCCCATGGTCAGAAACGGATACGCCGTCGATCCGGCATTTGCGGCCTGGAAATGCGCAAAACAGGCTTGAGACAGCAGTGTCGGCAACTGCATGCCGCCCGCTTCGAAGCTGCGCGTCGCATTGAGAAAACCCGCGTCGAGAAACGCATCAACAGCCGGTTTGACCTCGGGAATCAGCATCGCCTCGCCCTGTTCATAACGCGGCTCGTTTTCATCCGCCTTGCGGTTGTGCGGCGCGAAAAACTTCTCGGCAATCGTCCGCGCCGTACTGATGGCCGCGTCGAACGTCTCACGATTGTGCTCGGCAAACCGCTCGCGCCGGGTCAAGGCTTGGGCGTCGAGCACTTCATACAGCTCGAAAGCCAGATTGCGCGAACAAAGCAGCGTCTCGGACATGGCGGCAGACCTTTGATTGGAATGCGTCGAGTCTAGGTTTGACGGGCAGGGGTGAACAGCAAGATTGATTTGAGTGATGGTGGTAAAGAAGAGCCTGTGGGACCGGATTTATCCGGGAAGGCGTCTTCCCGGATAAATCGCCGACCCCGTTGGAGCGCGCTTTATTCTGCGTGCTTCGACGCTCACCAACGACCGATCCAGCTCGGTGCGGGCCATTTCAATCAGGTGCACGGCCGAGAAGGCCAGGTCGCGTTTCGGGCCGTTGAGGCTGTCGCCGGTTTCATAAGCTGTTGCAGCAGCGCAGCAGGTCGCTGATGTGGAGCAGGGATTGTTCGAGGGTTGTTTCGGATGTTGCTTTGATCATTTTGATGCTCCTTGGATTTAGCGGAGCCACCGGATATTCGCTGCTAACCGAATGAAAGGTGGCGGCTTTGACGCGGGTTAGCAGACCAGGTATCCAAGGCAACCCAGCGCACTCGAAAGTGCCCCGCGCAAAGCCGCCATAGAGCGGCACTTGCGATCCTCGGAAATTGGACAGGCTGCTAAACCCGATCACTGATGTTCAGCGACCGACGCAGCCTAGAGCCTCAAAATCCCCGGCGCAAGCGCTCAGGATTCTCTCGGAAACTTCACGCAGAAGAAAGGGAAAAGGCCGCGGAAGGGGGGTGTAGGAAGGGGTGTTTTATTAGCAGAAGTAACGGTTTTTCAGATCGGGATCGAAGCCCGTTGGGGCGAGGTTTGCCCGCGAAGAGGCCGGTACATCCGCTGCATCTCTGCCGGATGAACAATTGCTTTCGCGGGCAAGCCTCGCCAACGGATCCCAAGATCAGCGGTGAAGGTCTTCCAAACGGTTTAACCGATAGTCATCAAACTCGCATTACCACCCGCAGCAGCCGTGTTGACGCTCAATGCGCGTTCGATCACCAGACGCTCCAGTGCCACGTTGGTTTCGCCGTGGGACAGGCCGTTGACGCCGATGATGGCGCCTGCACGTTGCGCCACTTGCTGGCAGACCGAACGCAGTTGATCGGAATCACCGTGGTGCAGAACCGCGTCGATGATCACGTCGTCCTTGGTCCAGTCGGTAACCAGCTTGATCCGCGCCTGCACGTCTTTGGGCAGGCGAGTGCGCAGGGTTTTGCTCAGCTCGTTGTCCGGCCAGATCGCCGTACTGCCAACGGCCAGAACCGCAGCCAGTTGCGTCAGCAAATCGCTCTCGACTTCCGCCAGGCACAGCACGTGTTCCCGAGGCAGGATGCTGTAGCTGTTGCGCTCGCCGGTCGGGCCGCTCAGCAGGCGGGTGATGCCGCTTTGCGATTGCTCGGCAAACTGGCTGCACAGCGCGTCCAGTTCAGGCTGCTGAGTGCTGGAAGCCCAGGTTTTCAAGGCTTGCAGCGGTTTGCCCAGCACTTCGCGCATCCGCGTGTCCGGCGCCGTCAGAGCATCGCCGCGCACGAAGGATTGCTCGATGGCATCCACCGGACGCGTCGACAGCAGGCGATACAGGTACAACGGCCCGCCGGCTTTCGGCCCGGTCCCGGACAAACCTTCGCCGCCAAACGGCTGCACACCGACCACGGCACCGACGATGTTGCGGTTGACGTAGACGTTACCAGCGTTGACGTTGTCGATGACCTTGGCGATCGTCTCGTCGATGCGGGTATGCACGCCGAGGGTCAGGCCGTAACCGGACGCGTTGATCTGGCCGATCAGCTGATCGAGCTCTTTACGCTTGTAGCGCACCACGTGCAGCACCGGGCCGAAGATCTCCCGTTGCAGTTCGTCGAAGCTTTCCAGTTCGATCAGGGTTGGCATCACGTAGGTGCCGCGCTTGATTTCGGCGCTGTCGGCGATGGCCACCTGATACACCGTGCGGCCTTTGTCGCGCATGGCCTGGATGTGTTTTTCGATGCCCGCCTTGGCTTCGGCGTCGATCACCGGGCCGATGTCCACGGACAAGCGTTCCGGGTTGCCAAGGCGGCATTCAGCCATGGCACCTTTGAGCATTTCGATGACGCGATCCGCGGAATCTTCCTGCAAGCACAGCACGCGCAGGGCAGAGCAGCGTTGGCCGGCACTGTCGAACGCCGAGGACACCACGTCGATGACCACTTGTTCAGTCAGCGCCGAGGAATCGACGATCATCGCGTTCTGACCACCGGTTTCAGCTATCAGCGGGATCGGACGACCTTGTGAGTCCAGACGACCGGCGACGTTGCGTTGCAGCAGCCGCGCTACTTCGGTGGAACCAGTGAACATCACGCCTTTGACCCGATCATCACCGACCAGACGGGCGCCGACGGTTTCGCCGCGACCCGGCAACAGTTGCACGACGCCTTCAGGAATACCGGCTTCGAGCAGGATACGCACGGCCTGAGCCGCTACCAGCGGAGTTTGTTCGGCAGGTTTGGCCAACACCGGATTACCGGCGGCCAGCGCTGCGGCAACCTGACCGCTGAAAATCGCCAGCGGGAAGTTCCACGGGCTGATACAAACCACCGGGCCCAGCGGACGGTGCGCGTCATTGCTGAAATCGTTGCGCGCCTGCACGGCGTAGTAGCGCAGGAAATCCACGGCTTCGCGGACTTCGGCGATGGCGTTGGCGAAAGTCTTGCCGGCTTCGCGGGCCAGCAGGCCCATCAATGGCTGGATTTCGGCTTCCATCAAGTCGGCGGCGCGCTCCAGAATCGCGGCGCGTTCGGCTGGCGGCGTGGCTTGCCAGATGGGACCTGCGCTCAGCGCGCATTGCAACGCGGTATCGACGTCTTCCAGGCTGGCTTCCTGCACATGACCGACCACGTCACGCAAATCGGACGGGTTCAGCACGGCAGCCGAAGCGCCTTCGCTGGCGGCGCTGCCCAGCATCGGGCCGGCTTTCCAGTCGTTGTGTGCAGTGGCCAGCAATGCCGAGGACAGCGAACCCAGACGGTGTTCGTTGGCCAGGTCGATGCCGCTGGAGTTGGCGCGTTCGGCACCGTACAAGTCACGCGGCAGCGGGATACGCGGGTGTGGCAGGCCGAAACCGCCTTCCTGCGTCGCCATCTGCTCGATCTGGTTCACTGGATCGGCCACCAGCTCCTGAATGGAGATGGATTGATCGGCGATGCGGTTGACGAACGAGGTGTTGGCGCCGTTTTCCAGCAGACGACGTACCAGATACGCCAGCAGTGTTTCGTGAGTGCCGACCGGAGCGTACACGCGACACGGACGGTTCAGCTTGCCATCGGAGACTTTGCCTACAACCTGCTCGTAAAGCGGCTCGCCCATGCCGTGGAGGCACTGGAATTCGTACTGGCCGGGGTAATAGTTCTGACCGGCAATGTGGTAAATGGCCGACAAGGTATGAGCGTTATGCGTGGCGAACTGCGGGTAGATGACTTCCGGCACTGACAACAGTTTGCGTGCACAGGCAATGTAGGAAACGTCGGTGTACACCTTGCGGGTATAGACCGGATAGCCTTCCAGACCTTCAACCTGCGCGCGTTTGATTTCGCTGTCCCAATACGCGCCTTTCACCAGACGAATCATCAGGCGATGGCGGCTGCGACGGGCCAAATCAATCACGTAGTCGATCACATACGGGCAACGCTTCTGATACGCCTGGATCACGAAGCCGATGCCGTTCCAGCCGGTCAGCTGCGGCTCGAAGCACAGGCGCTCAAGCAGATCCAGCGACAGCTCAAGACGGTCGGCTTCTTCGGCGTCAATGTTCAGGCCGATGTCATATTGCTTGGCCAGCAGCGTCAGCGACAGCAGGCGCGGGTACAACTCTTCCATCACGCGCTCGTACTGGGCGCGGCTGTAGCGCGGGTGCAGTGCCGACAACTTGATGGAAATGCCCGGGCCTTCATAGATGCCACGGCCATGGGACGCTTTGCCGATGGAGTGGATCGCTTGCTCGTAGGACGCCAGATACTTCTGCGCGTCGTGTTCGGTCAGCGCCGCTTCGCCGAGCATGTCGTAGGAATAACGGAAACCTTTGGCTTCGAACTTGCTGGCGTTGGCCAGGGCTTCAGCGATGGTCTCGCCGGTGACGAACTGTTCGCCCATCAAGCGCATGGCCATGTCCACGCCTTTGCGGATCATCGGCTCGCCGCTCTTGCCGATGATGCGACTCAGGGAGGACGTCAGGCCCGCTTCGTTGTGGGTGGCGACCAGTTTGCCGGTCAGCAGCAAGCCCCAGGTGGCGGCGTTGACGAACAGCGACGGGCTGTTGCCCAGGTGCGGATGCCAGTTGCCGGTGCTGATCTTGTCGCGGATCAATGCATCGCGGGTGCCTTTGTCCGGGATACGCAACAACGCTTCGGCCAGGCACATCAACGCCACGCCTTCCTGGGACGACAGGGAAAATTCCTGCAGCAAACCCTGGACGATACCTGCACGACCGCCGGCGCTTTTCTGATTGCGCAGTTTTTCCGCAATCGAAGCAGCCAGCTTGTTCGTTGCTTCGGCCATCGACACCGGCAGACGCGCCTGCTCAATGAGCATCGGCACGACTTCCTGCTCAGGGCGGCGATAAGCAGAAGTGATCGCGGCACGCAATACGGATTGCGGCAGGATGCTTTCGGCAAATTCGAGGAAGCACTGATGCACCGCGTCGGCTGGCAGCTCGCCATGGTCGTCGCCGTCTTTGCTGATCAGGCCGTTGAGTTCAGAAAGGGTGGCGCCACCTTCGAGCTTTTCCAGGTAATTGAAAATCGCCTGCTTGATCAACCAGTGCGGCGTGCGGTCGATGGAGTGGGCGGCGGCTTTCAATCGCTCGCGGGTCGGGTCGTCGAGTTTGACACCCAGAGTGGTGGTCGCCATGTGCTGTCCTCATTATCGCCACTGTGGGTGTGGCCGTGGTTGTCGGACAAGATTAGCGATGCAACGGCTGAGGTGCAACCGGGTGCAACCCTTTTTCCATTGATTATTTCTGCGTTTGTCAGGAAAACAAATTTGCCCACTTCCCGATGCGCGGTAGCGGTGCTTTTCATCAGGAAAAATCTGTTGATTGCGCCAAAGCAGGGCGTAAAAGGCGTTAATTGCCTACTGGTCGAAAAGGTGCAACTTATCTGAAAATAAGGGTTGCACCTGATTCCCGTTCTTGAATAGCATTCGTGGCCTCAGTGCAACCGCGCTGGAAGCCGCAAGAACGGGCTGCTTTTTTTCCACGAAGCGCAGTCAGCACAGCCGTCTGCAATCAATGTCCTGAAGCGGGTGCATTGATCACGAGATCAGTCGGCGTCTATAAAAACAATGCCAGGGCAGAATTCAATGAGTGTCAGCAATCCCACCCTCATCACCTTCGTGATCTACATCGCTGCAATGGTATTAATTGGCCTTATGGCTTACCGCTCCACCAATAATCTCTCGGATTACATCCTCGGTGGTCGCAGCCTGGGCAGTTTCGTTACTGCACTTTCGGCTGGCGCATCGGACATGAGCGGCTGGTTGCTCATGGGCTTGCCCGGTGCTATCTACATGTCCGGCCTGTCGGAAAGCTGGATCGCCATCGGCCTGATCGTCGGGGCCTACCTGAACTGGTTGTTCGTCGCCGGTCGTCTGCGCGTGCAGACCGAGCACAACGGCGATGCCTTGACCCTGCCGGATTACTTCACCAGCCGATTTGAAGATACCAGCGGTCTGCTGCGCATCATCGCTGCCGTCGTGATTCTGGTGTTCTTCACTATTTATTGCGCTTCCGGGATTGTCGCTGGCGCGCGGTTGTTCGAAAGCACCTTCGGCATGTCCTACGAAACTGCCTTGTGGGCAGGCGCTGCGGCGACTATTGCCTACACCTTCGTCGGTGGTTTCCTGGCCGTAAGCTGGACTGACACCGTTCAGGCGACCCTGATGATCTTCGCCTTGATCCTCACGCCAATCATCGTGTTGCTGGCCACCGGCGGCATCGACGCGACCTTCCTGGCCATCGAAGCCAAGGACCCGGGCGCGTTCGACATGTTCAAGAACACCACCTTCATCGGCATCATTTCCCTGATGGGCTGGGGCCTTGGCTACTTCGGTCAGCCGCACATCCTGGCGCGCTTCATGGCTGCCGATTCGGTGAAATCCATCGCCAGCGCCCGTCGCATCTCCATGACCTGGATGATTCTCTGCCTGGGCGGCACCGTGGCTGCCGGTTTCTTCGGTATCGCTTACTTCTCCGCGCATCCGGAAGTTGCCGGTCCGGTGACGGAAAACCACGAGCGGGTATTCATCGAGCTGGCCAAGCTGCTGTTCAACCCGTGGATTACCGGCGTGTTGCTGTCGGCGATTCTTGCTGCCGTCATGAGCACCCTGAGCTGCCAGTTGCTGGTGTGCTCCAGCGCCCTGACCGAAGACTTCTATAAAGCCTTCCTGCGTAAAAAAGCGTCTCAGACCGAACTGGTCTGGGTTGGCCGCGCCATGGTGCTGCTGATTGCAGTGATCGCGATTCTGTTGGCGGCCAATCCGGAAAACCGCGTGCTGGGTCTGGTGAGCTACGCCTGGGCTGGCTTCGGTGCTGCGTTTGGTCCGGTGGTGCTGATCTCGGTACTGTGGAAAGGCATGACCCGCAACGGCGCACTGGCCGGGATCCTGGTGGGTGCCATTACCGTGATCGTCTGGAAAAACTTCAGCATCTGGGGACTGTACGAAATCATCCCCGGCTTCCTCTTCGCCAGCATCGCCATCGTGATCTTCAGCCTGATGGGCAAAGGTCCATCGGTTGGCATGCAGACGCGTTTTGCACTGGCTGAGAAAGAGTTTCAGGATGCAACGCGTTAATCCGCTGACGTAAAGACAGTAGGGGCCAACAAGTTGGCTCCTACCGTTTCATCAGCAGCGCCACAATTCCAGCGTGGGACCGGATTCATCCGGGAAGAGGTCAGTGCGGCCAACTCATAACGTCTGGTTGGAGCTGACCTCTTCGCGAGCAAGCTCGCTCCCACAACCGCGATTCCTCAAGTCTTGTTGTGATCAATATCCAGGTTATAGAAGGTGGCCTTGCCGCCTTCATTGCTATAGCCGGAATGATCCTGCGTATACACGCCTGCTTTGAAATACAACGGTTTGTCGCGCCAGGTGGCGCTGATCGGGGTGCTCCAGTTCATGTTTCTGGCGCTGATGCTCAGCTCGCCGCCGGGGCTGAGGTGGATGATGTATTTGAATTTCTCGTTCAGCGGTACGCCTTCGGCGATCTGGACGACGCGGCTTTTCTTGTCGTCGAAACGGTTGCGCACCTTGGCGACGATATTCCCCGATCCGGTGCTGTCCTTGTACTGATACTCGACCTTCAACATGGGCTCGGTGCTGTTATAGGCGTGGATCTGGCCGATGACGATTTTGCCCGAGGACGGAACCTGATTGACTTCCAGGGTGGCGTTCAAATAGTTGTCGGCGTCGGGATACAGCCAGTTGTGCAGTGAGCCGTCCGCCCAGGTTTCACGCAATTCGCTGCGCGGGTAAATGGCATTGGCGGTGCGTGCGCCAGTGACCGGCGCCCAGAAGAAAATCGAGCCGGAACCCGAGTTGAAATACTTGCCGTCGTAGCCTTTGACCAGCTGTGCGGTTTCGATGGTTTTCGGTGGCGAGCCTACCGGGATGCTCAGGTTCCAAGAAGAAAGATCAATCATTTTTTCAGTCGTCCACTATGTCTCATTGCCAGCACCAAGCGTCTAGCTCGCGGCTTTGGGGTTATTGGTTATACGGTCTGAAAAACTGTTTGTTAATGGAATTTTGTCGAACGGCTGACGTCAAAGTGCCGCCATTAGCGCCGCGCGGCTGACAGGGTAAGGGTTACAGCGACCTACCGTTAGTCGGGTGGCGTTCAGTTTATAGGTGGCATTTGGCTAGCTCGCTTCTGGTTTTTCCCGGACGGGGCTAGAGTGAAAGCCATTCGGATAAGGGGTGCCCCCCGATTCCCTGGCGTCAGGCCACAAAAGAGAAGCAGCATGGAATGCGCGCAACCCAAGCCAGGCGATGGCTGTTCGGTTTTGTTAGTCGTCGATGACTATCCGGAAAATCTGGTGACGATGCGTGCCGTCCTCAATCGTCAGGATTGGTGCATTGTTACCGCAAGTTCCGGGATAGAAGCGCTGACGATCCTTCTCGAAAGAGAGGTGGATCTGGTGCTGCTCGACGTGCAGATGCCCGGCATGGACGGCTTCGAAGTGGCACGCCTGATGCGCGGAAGCCATCGAACGCGGCTGACGCCGATTATCTTTCTCACCGCCAATGAGCAATCACGGGACGCCGTCCACAAGGGCTATGCCAGTGGCGCGGTGGATTACCTGTTCAAACCCTTCGATCCCCATGTCCTCAAGCCCAAAGTGCAGGCATTGCTGGAGCAGCAGCAGAATCGCCGCGCCCTGCAAAAACTGTCGCTGGAGCTGGAGGAGGCCAGGGCTTTCAATGCGTCGGTGCTGGACAATATCGACGAAGGCATCCTGGTCATCGATGAGAAGGGCCTGATCAACTTCGCCAACCCGGCGATTTGCGGTTTGCTCGGTGCCGACGTCGAACAGCTGTGCGGGACGTCGCTGCTCGATTACCTGATTGAACCGAAGGTCGTGGACTGGCACGAGTCGGGTTTTTATCGCCACTATCGCAGCGGCGAATCCTACAGATTGCATGACGCGAATCTGCGCACGACATCCGGTTGCCAGCTGCCGGTGGCAATGTCCTGCGCGCCATTGCCGGTGGAGCGCAAAGCCATGGTATTGAGTATTCGGGATATGTCAGTGGTGCGCGACCTGTATCGCCAGCTGGAACAGCAGGCGGTCACCGATACCTTGACCGGGCTGCTCAATCGCCGTGGTTTCTATCAGACGGTCGAAGGCATGCTGTTGCGCAACGAGCAGGCCGGCAAGTTTCTGGTGCTGCTTTACCTCGATCTGGATGGCTTCAAACGCATCAATGATTCCCTTGGCCACGATGCCGGTGATCAGGTGTTGCTCTGGGTTTCCCAGCAGCTCAAGGAATGCATGCGGCCGTATGACGTACTGGCGCGCATGGGCGGCGACGAGTTTACCGTGGTCATCGACGGCCTGGACTTTCCTGAGCACGCCGCCAAAGTCGCGGAAAAACTGATTGAGCGTGTCTCGCTGCGCCGGCAGGTCGACGGCCTGGACATTACCTTGGGCGCGAGTATCGGCATTGCCACTTTTCCGGACTGCGGCGCCAATCTGGACGGACTGCTGCGTGCGGCGGATATCGCCATGTATGAAGCCAAGCGCGCCGGACGTCAGCAATACCGTTTCTTCGACCAGGAAATGAACGGCCGCGCCCGTTCACGGCTGATGCTGGAGGAAAGCGTGCGCACCGCCATCGATGGCAAAGATTTTTCCATGGTCTATCAGCCTCAGGTCTTCATTGAGGGTGGTCGCCTGCGCGGATTCGAGGCGTTGTTGCGCTGGCAGCATCCGAGCGCGGGCGATGTGCCTCCGGGGCTGTTTATTCCGTTGTTGGAAGAAACCCGTTTGATCAGCAAACTTGGTGGCTGGATTTTCGAGCAGGGCGCGGCGCAGCGTAAACGCTGGAACGAAGTCTTCGATGCCAATCTGGTGCTGAGCGTCAGCGTCAGTGCCACGCAGTTCAGCATGCCCAACCTGGCGTCTGAATTGCAGCGGGCGATGCAGCGCTTTGATCTGAAACCGGGTCAGCTGGAGGTCGAGATCTCCGAAAGCTCCCTGGTGCACAACCTGAATCACAGTCGCATGCAGATCCAGTTGCTGCATGACATTGGCGTTCGAGTGGCGCTGGATGACTTTGGGGTCGGCGAGTGTTCGCTGTCGCATTTGCGCAATCTGGACATCGACACCTTGAAGATCGACCGGCATTTCATTGCCAGCATGCTGGGCTCGGTACGCGACCTGGCCGTTGCCAGAAGCATCATCGAGCTGTGTCGCAATCTGGATGTGCTGGTGATTGCCGAAGGCGTGGAAACCATCGAGCAATACCAGTGGCTCAAAGACAATGGCTGTCAGTTGATTCAAGGGTTTCTGGTCGCGCATCCGATGATCGCCGAAGACGCCTTGCGCTTCCCGCAGCCGTTCGACTGGCAAGGGCTAAAACGCCGTTGAGTTCTGTACACTGCTGTCTTTGCATTTTGCCTTCGAGATCAGTAGCACCGCTCATGACAGCTTCCGCTCCGCTTAAATACCTTCAGGCTTACCCGCCCGCTCTTCAAGAACAGGTGCGGCAGCTGATTGCCCGGGACAAACTTGGCGATTATCTCCAGCAGCGCTATCCCCAGCGCCATGCGATTCAGAGCGACAAGGCGCTTTACGCCTACGCCCAGGCAATCAAGCAGGAGCACCTGCGCAATGCGCCGAATATAGACAAAGTGCTGTTCGACAATCGCCTGGACCTGACCCATCGCGCGCTCGGCCTGCACTCGACGATTTCCCGCATCCAGGGCGGCAAGCTCAAGGCCAAGAAGGAAATCCGCGTCGCCGCGCTGTTCAAGGACGCCGCGCCGGAGTTCCTGAAAATGATCGTTGTGCATGAACTGGCGCACTTCAAGGAATCGGATCACAACAAGGCGTTCTATCAGCTGTGCGAACACATGCAGCCGGGGTATCACCAGTTGGAGTTCGATCTGCGGATTTACCTGACGTGGCGGGATATGCAGTAGCGGTATCGTTCTTCGCGGGCAAGCCTCGCTTCAACAGGCAATTGAGGATTCGGACCATGGACGTCAGCAAGACCAAAAGCAGTTTCTACCGCCGACTCTATGTGGCGTATCTGATCGACAGCCAGCTTGCCAGCAACGTGCCCGCGTTGATCGAGGCGACCGGCATGCCGCGGCGCACCGCGCAGGACACCATTGCGGCGCTGGCCGATCTGGATATTCAGTGCGAGTTCGAGCAGCAGGACGGCGCGCGCAATCACGCCGGGCATTACCGGATTCGTGACTGGGGCGCCATTGACCGGGACTGGATCACCCAGCATCTGGCGCAGATCAAATCGGTGCTCGGCTATCCCTGACAGCAACGGCGGGCGTTATTCCAGGTCGCGACGCATGCCGATGTGCGGAATTTCATCTTCCAGATACACCTCGCCCACCGGCTCGAAGCCGTAGCGGCTGTAATAGCCTTGCAGGTGAGCCTGCGCCGACAGATAGATCGGCTGGTCGGGCCATTTCTTCTCGGCATTCTCCAGCGCTTGCTCCATCAGCTCGTGACCAATGCCCCGGCTACGAATCAAAGGCGCGGTCACGACGCGGCCGATGGTCACGTCACCGCCTTGCTGAATCGGATCGAGCAGGCGCAGATACGCCACCAGCTTGTCCTCGCGCCAGGCCATCAAGTGGCAGGTATCGCCCATCAGGTCCAGCCCGTCCACGTCCAGATACACGCACTGCTGCTCGACCACGAACACCTCGGCGCGCAATTGCAGGATCGCATACAGCTGTTCTTTGCTGAGGTCGGTGTGATGTTTGCAGATCCATTTGATAGACATGTGGCTGACTCGAAGAAGAAACCTGACGCGAATACTAAACGCATCCGCGGGGTTGCCCAATAAAGTTACCCAAAAAACCTGTGCCCCCTGCCTGAACCTCAGGTTTTTGCAAGATACCAGCGCCGAATATTCATTGAACAACCGCACAAATGCAGCATTCATATCAGTTGTGAAAAGGCCTCAATCAGTCTTCAATACAGGCAACTCGCCAGTAGCTGTGCGACGCTACCCAGACGCACGTTTCGCGCGATTGCCTCGCCTATCTCAGGGAAATGAGCATGCCGTGTTTGCTTCGAGCCGTGAGTTTGCTGGGATGGTTGCTGGTGGCGCAGGCCGGAGCGGGGGAAAGGCTTCGCCTGGTGGCCGACGTCTGGCCACCGTTCACGGACAGCACCTTGCTCAATGGCGGGCTGGCGACTGATCTGGTCAGTACCGCCCTCAAGCGCGCCGGGTATGACACCGATTACCAGCAGGTGCCGTGGGCCAGAGCGTTGAATGGGGTGAACGAAGGGCGCTACGACGTGCTGGTCAACGCCTGGTTCAACCAGGAGCGCACCAAACTGGGCCTGTTCTCCGCCGAGTACTTGCTCAACCGAGTGCGTTTCGTGAAACGCAGCCGGTCCAGCGTCGAGTATCGGGAGCTGTATCAGCTCTATGGACGGCCTATTGCCGTGGTGCGCGGTTATACCTATTCGCCGGAATTCGACAGCGACGAGATGCTGGAGAAAGTCCCGGTCAACGACTTTTCCATGGCCGTGCGCATGGTGGTCGCCGGACGTGTCGATCTGGCCGTGGAGGATGAGTTCGTCGCCCGCTTCTACTTGTCCCAGGAATCCAAGGCCGTTCGTGACTCTGTTGAATTCCTGCCCAAATCATTGAGCGAGAACAGCCTGCACATTTTGGTCAGCCTGAAAAATCCGCATCGGGAAGAGATTGTCGCCAATTTCAATCGCGAGATCGCGGCGATGAAAGCTGACGGCAGTTACGATGCGTTATTCAGGCAGCATGGCTTGTAGCTTCTTCCGGGGCTTTGATCAGGTGCGCCGCCAGGGTCCGCAATGGCCCCAGTTGGCGACAGATCAACGCCAGTTGGGTCTGCACCAGACGCTGGCTCTCATCCAGTTCGTCGGGCATCTTCTCCAGTTCAAGCGCCAGATTCTCTTCCGCGTCGCTTTGAATCGCGACCGCTTTCTTCTCGGCCAGGCTTTGCGCGATTTCATCGATGCTGGCGGCCAGCGTCGCCCCCGCACCTTCGATCAGCTGCTCGCGGACTTCGCTCGGTAATTGAGTCTCCCGATGCGCGCCCAGCCCTGACAAATAGCTCAGCAAGGTGTGCGAAAGCACCAGAAAGCGAAACCCGACATCGGCTTCCTTACGGAAATGCCCCGGTTCCATGAGCATATTGGCCAGCGTGGTGGACAGTGCCGCGTCGGCATTGTGCGCGTTGCGACGAGCGAGGCGATAAGCCAGATCGTCGCTTTTGCCGTGGGCGTATTGCTGCATGATCTGGCGCAGGTAAATGCTGTTGCACGTGAGGGTATTGGCCAGCACCTTGTTCAGGCGCCGCCCTTGCCAGTCCGGCAGGAACAGGAACACCGCCAGCCCGGCGATCAGGCTACCAAGCAAGGTATCGAACAGACGTGGCAGAAACAGCCCGTAACCGTCGCCCACCTGATTGAAACAGAACAGCACCATCACGGTAATCGCGGCAGTGGACAAGGTGTAGCGCGTGGTTCGGTTGACGAAGAACACCACGCCGGCCAGCACCGCGCACATCGATTGCAGAATCGGGCTGGTGATCAGATCGAACAACGCCCAGCCGATGGTCAGGCCGATGGCGGTACCGATAATCCGCTGCCCCAGCTTGCGCCGGGTCGCGCCGTAACTTGGCTGGCAGACGAAAACCGTGGTCAGGATGATCCAGTAACCCTGGGACGGGTGAATCAGGTGCACCATGGCGTAACCGACCGTCAACGCCAGCGGCAGGCGCAAGGCGTGTCGAAACAGCAATGAAGTCGGCGTCAGTTGCAGGCGCAGGCGATTCCAGGCGTCCTTGAAGTTGCGCGGCGAGCGGTCCAGCAGCGAACTGTCGGTGGCATCGGCCACGGCATCCGGATTGCTCGCGTCTTTGATGAGGCGATCAAGGGTGCCGAGGTTGGCGGCCAGGGCTCGCAGCGAGCGCAGCAGCCCACGCCAGGCCGGATTGCTCTGGATGCGCAGGTGTTCCAGCGAGGCCTGCAAATCTTCCATGGCAAACGCAAAGCTGTCGTCGTATACGAACGGTTGGCGCAGCTGGATGGATTCGGACAACGCCTGGCAGGCCACGCCTTGTTGACGCAGCAGGCGCTGACAGCGGAACAGCACGTCGCTGTGGAAGAACGCTTCGGCCAGTGAGTTGTACGGGTAATGCGATGAGCTGGCGCGCTCGTGAATGTCCTGAGCGATGAAATACAGCTTCAGGTAGCGGCTGACCTTCGAGCCGGGTCGGCCATTGCCGACGCGATGCAGGATGATTTCCTTGGTGGCATTCAGTGCGGCGACCACACGGCCGTTTTGCTGCGCCAGTTCCAGGCGCCGGGCCTCGACATCCAGCTGGCGGATCGGCTCGAACAGGCTCGACTTCAGCTTCAGGTATTGCCCCAGCTCGCGAAACAGGCGGGCCAGCGCCTGTTGCACCGGCTGGTTGGAAAACAGCATCTGCCACAACACCGAGAGCAGCCCGTACCAAGCGGCACCGGCCACCAGCAGCATCGGTTCATGCCAGAAATCCAGCACTTCGCCGCCGCGCTGGTCGACGCCGATCATGGTGTACACCGACAGAATCAGCGTGCCGTAAGCGATGGCGCTGTAGCGCTCGCCCAGGGCGCCGAGCATGGTCAGGCAAAACGCCGCCAGGGCGAAGGAGCAGACAAACAGAATCGGGTAGGGAAACAGCAGTTCTACCGCCAGTGCGGCGATGCTGAAACACACCAGCGTCACGGCCAGCGCATTGAGGCGGCCTTGCCAGCTGTCATCGGTCTCGGCCAGGGCACTGGCGATAATCCCCAGGAACAAGGGGATCAACAACCCCATCTCATTCTGATACCAGCACAGAGCCATGCTGCCAGTCAGGGCGATGAAGACGCGAACGCTGTAACTGAATTTATCCAGCGCCCACAGACGACGGAACGTGTGACGAAGAGATTTCGATGCCATAGAAGAGCTGACGGCCTTGTTCGCGATTGATCGATCCTGCACACGGATATGTACAGGCCTGGGTGAGGTCTGTACATCCGGTTAACAAAATTTATTCCGGCAGTTTAACGGTGGGACCGGCTTTAGCCGGGAAGGTGACATGAATGTACTGGCCTCTTCCCGGCTGAAGCCGGTCCCACAGGGGCATTTCATTCAAACAAACTGCGCCGCCGCATACGCCGAAGCCCAGGCCCACTGGAAGTTGAAACCACCCAGATGACCGCTGACGTCGAGCACTTCGCCGACGAAGTACAAACCCGGCGACTTCAGCGACTCCATGGTCTTGGAGGAGACTTCCCGCGTGTCGATCCCGCCCAGGGTCACTTCCGCCGTGCGATAGCCTTCTGTCCCCGCCGGGACCACTTGCCAGCTGCCGAGCTTTTCGGCGATGTCGGCCAGTTCAGCGTGGGTGTATTGCTTCATGGGCCTGGACACGAACCAGTGCTCGGCAATCAGGTTGGCCATCTTCTTGGTGAAGATTTCCCCCAGCAATGTCTTCAATTCACTGTTCGGCCGCTCGGCCTGTTGCGCGTTGAGCCAACTGGCGACGTCGTGATCCGGCAGCAGGTTGATCTCCACGGCATCGCCGGGATTCCAGAACGACGAGATTTGCAGGATCGCCGGACCGCTGAGGCCGCGGTGGGTGAACAGGATGTTCTCGCGAAAGCTCGTGTCGTTGCAGCTGACCAGGCAATCCACTGACGTGCCGGACAGCTCGGTGCAGATTTCCTTGAGCTGATCGGTAATGGTGAACGGTACAAGGCCGGCGCGAGTCGGCAGCAGCGTGTGGCCGAACTGCTTGCCGACCTGATAACCGAAACCGGTGGCGCCCAGCGTCGGGATCGACAGGCCGCCGGTGGCGATCACCAGCGATTCGCAGCTCAGATTGCCGAGTGTGGATGCCAGCGTGTAGCCGGTCTCGGTCTTTTCGATCTGCTGCACGGACGTGTCCATGTGCAGGCTCACGCCCGCTTGCTGACATTCGTCCAGCAGCAGTTCGAGGATGTCGCTGGATTTGTTATCGCAGAACAGCTGGCCGAGCTTTTTCTCGTGATACGGCACGCCATGTTTGGCGACCAACTCGATGAAGTCCCACTGGGTGTAACGCGCCAGGGCTGATTTGCAGAAATGCGGGTTCTGCGACAGGAAATTGGCCGGCTCGGTGTACATGTTGGTGAAATTGCAGCGCCCGCCGCCGGACATGAGGATTTTCTTGCCGGGCTTGTTGGCGTGATCGATCAGCATCACCTTGCGCCCGCGACTGGCAGCGGTCAGCGCGCACATCAAACCTGCGGCGCCAGCGCCAATGATCACAACGTCAGTAACGGGCACAGCGGTTTCCTCGGGGATGAATACATGCACAACATGTGGGAGCGAGCTTGCTCGCGAAGAGGCCGGTACATCCGAATCATTTTCGGAGCACTGAATATGGCCTTCGCAAGCAAGCTTGCTCCCACAGGGATTTACGCTGGGGTTCTTACAAAATCCGCACGCGCAACGATTTGCCTTTGATCTTGCCGTTGTTCAAGCGCTCCAGCGCCTGTTTGGCGACGCCGCGCTCAACCGCGACGTACGCCTGGAAATCAAAGATCGCGATCTTGCCGACCTGGGTGCCGGGGATGCCGGCATCGCCGGTCAGTGCACCGAGGATGTCGCCGGGACGCAGTTTGTCCTTGCGGCCGGAACCGATGCACAAAGTGCTCATGGTCGGAATCAGCTGTGAACCGCCCGCATTTTTCAGATTGTCCAGTTGATCCCAGCGCAGCGAGGCTTTCTGGATTTCTTCGATAGCGCGGGCGCGCTGGCTTTCCGACGGGGCTACCAGACTGATCGCAATACCTTTCTCGCCAGCACGACCGGTACGGCCGACGCGGTGAATGTGCATTTCCGAATCACGGGCCAGCTCGACGTTGAGCACCATGTCCAGCGCATCGATATCCAGACCACGAGCGGCAACGTCAGTGGCGACCAGTACCGAAGTGCTGCGGTTGGCGAACATCGCCAAGACCTGATCGCGATCACGCTGTTCCAGGTCGCCATGCAGGCCTACCGCGGAAATGCCCTTGGCGGTCAGGTGATCGACCACTTCCTGGCACTGCTGCTTGGTGAAACAGAACGCCACGCAGGACTGCGGACGGAAGTGACCGAGCACTTTCACGACGGCGTCGAGGCGGTCTTCCGGGGAGATTTCGTAGAAAATCTGCTCGATCTGGCTGTCGGCGTGCAGCGCTTCGACCTTGACGGTCTGCGGATCGCGCATGAACTTGGACGACAGCTGCTTGATGCCCACCGGATAAGTCGCCGAGAACAACAGGGTCTGACGCTTTTTCGGGGTCTGCTCGATGATGTCGGCGATGGCGTCGTAGAAACCCATGTCCAGCATGCGGTCGGCTTCGTCGAGGATCAGCGTGTTCAGGCCGTCCAGCACCAGCGAACCTTTACGCAAATGCTGTTGAATGCGACCCGGCGTGCCGACGATGATGTGCGCGCCGTGCTCCAGGGAGCCGATCTGCGGGCCGAAGGACACGCCGCCGCACAAGGTCAGCACCTTGATGTTGTCTTCGGAACGGGCCAGGCGACGGATTTCTTTTGCTACCTGGTCAGCCAGCTCGCGGGTCGGGCACAGCACAAGGGCCTGGCAACCGAAGTAACGCGGATTGATCGGATTCAGCAGGCCGATGCCGAATGCAGCGGTCTTGCCGCTACCGGTTTTAGCCTGGGCGATGAGGTCCATGCCCTTGAGAATCACCGGCAGGCTCTGCGCCTGAATCGGCGTCATTTCGGCGTACCCAAGCGACTCCAGGTTAGCCAGCATGGCGGCGGACAGGGGCAAAGTATTGAAAGCGGTGTTAGTCACGGGATGGGCCTGCAAAACAAAATGTCGCGCAGTGTATCAGGTCCCGAGCCAGCCTGGCTGACTCCCGCTGGGTGGCGATGGACCAGTGGGACCGGCTTTAGCCGGGAAGGCGGCATTACTAGTGAGACCGGCTTTAGCCGGGAAGGTGAGATGAATGTACCGGCCTCTTCCCGGCTAAAGCCGGTCCCACGCAGTGCTAAGCAGCCTTGGGCTTCACCTCACGCGACGGCAATTGCAGGAAAATCCCCGCCGCGAACATCGCCATGATGCCCACCGTCAGGAAGGTCAACTGGAAGGCGCCCAGCACGCTGCTCACTTCGCCGGTCGCGACCTGATCGGTAAACCCGCCGAGCAGCGCCGCTGCGCACGCCACCCCAAAGCTCAGGGACAACTGCGCGACCACCGACAACAGGCTGTTGCCGCTGGCGGCGCTGGCGTCATCAAGGTCGATCAGCGTCACGGTGTTCATGGCGGTGAATTGCAGGGAGTTCACCGCGCCCAGCAAGCCCAGATGCACGAGCAACATCCAATACGGGGTTTCGGTGCCGACCAGGGCAAGGCTCGACAGCAGAATGCCGAGCATCAAGGTGTTGCCGGTGAGAATAATGCGATAACCCAGGCGTTCGATCAGCCAGCGCGCCACGGACTTGGCAAACATCGCCGCCGCCGCCAGCGGCAACATGCTCATCCCCGCTTGTGAAGGCGAATAACCCAGGGCGACTTGCAGCAGCAGCGGCATCAGAAACGGCAACGCGCCGCTGCCCAGGCGCGCGAACAGATTGCCGAGGATGCCCACGGCGAACGTCCGGGTGCGAAACAGCGCGGGCGAGAACAGCGGCTGATCCACATGTCCGGCACGCAGCCAATAAGCGGCCAGGCAACCAAAACCGCCAAACAGCAGCAAGACCACGCGCAGATGCGGCAGATGCAGTTCGCCGAGACCTTCCAGCGCAATCGTGATCAGCACCATCGCCGCGCCGAACAGGGTGAAACCGACACCGTCAAAGCGCGTGCGGCCACCGCCTGCAAGGTCGGGGATGAAGTACTTGACCGCGAAGCAGCCGATGATGCCCACCGGAATGTTGATCAGGAAGATCCAGTGCCAGCTCAGGTATTCCACCATCCAGCCGCCCATGGTCGGCCCCATCAACGGGCCGAGCAAACCGGGCAGGGTGATGAAGCTCATGATTCGCACCAGCTCCGAACGCGGGTAGGCACGCAGCACGATCAAGCGCCCGATGGGCAGCATCAACGCGCCGCCAAGGCCCTGCACGACTCGCGCACCAATCAGCATGGTCAGCGAGTTGGACAGCGCACACAGCAGGGAGCCGAAGCTGAACAGCAGGATCGCGCTGAAGAAAATTTGCTTGATGCCAAAACGGTCGGCGATCCAGCCCGAAGCCGGAATCAGCAAAGCGATGGTGAGCATGTAGGCGATGACCACCGACTGCATGCGCAATGGGTCTTCAGCCAGCGAGCGCGCCATGGAAGGCAGCGCCGTGTTGAGGATCGTGCCATCCAGGCTCTGCATGAAGAACGCAATGGCAACTACCCAAGGCAACCAGCGTAGGGCTTTTTCATCCAGCAGCGGGGCGGTGATCGGCATGGGGGTCCTTGTTAGGTATGACTTGTGGGAGCGAGCTTGCTCGCGAAGAGGCCCGTACATACGACCCATATCTGCCGTGTGATCGAATGCCTTCGCGAGCAAGCTCGCTCCCACAAGTCCATTTACAGTGTCAACGTCAACCGACTGATTAAAGCCCCCGGCAGCTGACTCGACGCTGTCTGGCGCTCACTATAGGTACTTGTCGAGAGAATCAGTTCCCGCTCACGGGTCAAATCTTCCAGCGCGCTGCCCAACAGGCTGTAGGCGCTGTCGTCGAAACGTATGGTGCTGACCGGCGCTTGAATCTTGCCGTCTTCGACCCAGAACGTCGCGAAACGGGTCATGCCGGTCAGGCGCGCGGCGGCTTGATCGGAGTAGTTCAGGTACCAGAGATTGCCGATGTACAGGCCAGTACCGATTTTCTCCAGGATCTGCTCAAGTTCCAGCGAACCGCCCGCCATGCTCAGGGAATTTGGCGACTCGCCCGGATCGGCGCCATTAGTGGCGAGGCCGTACTCGGCGGCGCTGGCCGAATCCACCAGTTGCTCGCGAGCCTGCCCGTTGGCGACCAGGGCCAGATCCTTGCGCGGATAACCTTCGCCGGAAAACGCCGGAGACAGCGAACCGCTGACCTGCTCGTCAATGCTCACCAGCGGGCTCAGGTGTGCATCGCCGCTGTACAGTCGCTGCAACGGGCTGGTTTTGTTCGCCAGGGATTGCGCGGAAAACCCGCCCCAGCACAGCATGCCGATGATTTCGTCCATGGCCGCCGGCGCCAGATACGCGCGGTATTGGCCGGGCGCCAGGGTTTTCAGCGGACGACCGAGAAACTCCAGTTGCTCGCGCGCCAGTTCGAAGCGACGGGCGAAAGCATCGTCGTTCCAGTCATGTCCGGCATAGTTGGCTTTCACCGCCTGACCGTTGTCGTGAAACAGGCTCCAGTCGAAGTTGAAACTGTTGGCTTCGTGCCAGCCCAGCGCGCCCCACGAACTGGCGAATCCGCGATACAGCGGACCTGCCGCATAGAAACCCACCAGATCCAGGCCCTGCGCCAGACGACTGATCTGCGCCACCACTTCCGAGCTGTCCGGCAACGGTTGCGTCTGAACGTTGCTGGTTTGCCAGGCGTCGGTATTGGGTTTCAGGTACGGGTCCTTGGGCAGCAACGTCAGGGTTTCGCGCAACTGATGCAGCGCTTCGCTCAGGCGCTGCTGGTCGATGTCGGCGTCACCCGACAGCGTCAGGCGCAAGTTGGCGTGACGCTCGTCGTCGATCAGCTTGAAGGTCACGCTGGCCTGCTGCACATGGCCGGCCTGACGCACCTTGGCATGATTGAAACGAATGAAATCCGATTCCTCGGCGTTGTAGGCGAGGGTGAATTGCTCCTGATGCGTGAGCGAGCCCTTGAGGGATTCGACCAATGCCTGGAATTGCTGTTGATGCGCCATCAGGCATCGCCTCCGAATACGTCGACCTGACTGAATACGCAGGCCGGAGATGCGTGACCAACGCGGATCACCTGATTGGGTTCGCCCTTGCCGCAGTTCGGCGTGCCCAGCACTTTGAAGGTGCTGGCATCACCCACCGCGCTGAGGTTCTTCCAGAATTGCGCGGAAATCGCTCGATAATTGGGGTTCTTGACCACGGCTTTGAGTTCGCCGTTTTCGATCAACTGGCCCCATTCGCAGCCGAACTGGAATTTGTTGCGCGCATCGTCGATGGACCACGAACGGTTAGTGGACATCAGAATGCCGTGCTCGATATTACCGATCAGCTGCGCCAGCGGTTGATCGCCGGGCTCGATGTTCAGGTTGGCCATGCGGTCGATGGGTGGGCGATTCCAGCCGCAGGCGCGGCTGTTGGCGACGCCGTCCATGCCCGCGCGATGTTGCGACAGCGCGCCGCCCAATGGACGCTCCAGCTTGCCTTCACGAATCAGGAACTGCTTGCTCGCGGCAGTGCCGTCGTCATCGTGGCTGTAGCTGGCCAGTTGCTCGGGGATTTCCGGGTCGAAGGTTACGTTGAGCAGCTTCGAACCGTATTGCAGGTTGCCGAAGTCGCTGGCCTTGACGAAGCTGGTGCCCGCGTAATTGCGCTCGTCGCCGAGAATGCGGTCCAGTTCCAGCGGATGACCGATGGATTCGTGGATTTGCAGGATCATCTGGTCCGGCATCAACAGCAAATCCCGCGGACCTTGCGGCGTGTTGGGCGCCATGATCAGTTGCAGCGCTTGATCAGCGACGTTACCCGCCGCGCCGATCAGGCCGCAGCTAGCGATGACTTCCGCGCCGCCTTGCTGGCCGAAGTTGTCCCGACCCAGGCTGCGGGTCTGGCTGTCGCTGCCGTCGTAGGCCGTCACGGTCATGCCTGGATAGACGAAACGCTGCGCCCGACGAATCTGCGCGCCGGCATTGTTGAGGTAAATCTGCTCGACATTTTCCAGGCCGAGGCTGACTTGCCAGTTCACCAAACGTTCGTCCTGCGGCACGGCCGTGGACTCGTTCATCAACAGGTGCAGACAATCGCTCAATGCCGGGAAGGCATCGTTCAGGTGCGGCGATACATAGTCGGCGCGGGCGGTGGCGACGGCCTGGTCGGTCAAGTCCAGCAGCGCGTGGGGCGCCAGACGACGGGCGTGGGCTTCGGCTTGTTCCAGCGCAGCTTGCAGGCCGCGTTGCGAGATGTCCTGAGTCGCGGCGTAGGCTTCCACGCCATTGAGGCGCACGGTCAGCATCGCGCCTTCGTCGCTGCTCAGATACGGCGGTTCGGCGACATTCTTGCGCACGCACAAGTGCTGGCTGGTCTGGCGGACATAACGCAGGGAAAAGAATTGGGCGCGGCTCTGCAGGGCGGCAAACCGCTGAGAGAGCTGAGCGGAAAGATCGAACATGCAGGACCTCTTTAAATAGCGTGTCAGGAGGTGTCGGTGGGTGATCCGACGCCTTCGCGAGCAAGCTCGCTCCCACGGAATTTGTGGGAGCGAGCTTGCTCGCGAAGGGAACACGCGGGTGTGGGGTTGATCGTTTGCGTGGCGCTAGATTAGGCCGGTGGCCATGTCGGGATCAAGCGCAGATGGGATGTGTGGAATCGAATGTGGGAGCGAGCTTGCTCGCGAAGAGGTCGTCAGCTGACTCGGATGTCGACTGACCAAACGCCTTCGCGAGCAAGCTCGCTCCCACAAAGGTCATGCTTACGCCGTACGGCTCACTTCCCGTGCCGGTTTGCCGCGTGCTGGCTTGTCGCCCGCGACGAAGTAATCGGCGGTGCTGCGTGGCAGCGGGGCGCGGCCGCGGATCTTGTCGGCGATTTTCTCGGCGATCATGATCGTGGGTGCGTTGAGGTTGCCGGTAGTAATCAGCGGCATGATCGACGCATCGACTACCCGCAAACTTTGCAGGCCATGCACGCGACCTTCGCCATCAACCACCGCCATCTCGTCGGTGCCCATCTTGCACGAGCAGGACGGATGGAACGCGGTTTCGGCATGATCTCGCACGAACTTGTCCAGATCTTCATCGGACTGCACTTCAATACCGGGGCTGATTTCGCGGCCACGGTATGGATCGAGCGCCGGTTGCTGCATGATTTCCCGGGTCAGGCGGATGCCATCACGGAATTCCTGCCAGTCCTGCTCGGAAGCCATGTAATTGAAAAGAATGCTCGGATATTCGCGAGGATTCTTCGACTTGATCTGCACGCGGCCACGGCTGGGCGAGCGCATCGAGCCGACGTGGGCCTGGAAGCCATGTTCTTTCACGCCATTGCTGCCGTTGTAGTTAATCGCGACCGGCAGGAAGTGATACTGAATGTTCGGCCATTCGAAGGCTTCACTGGAACGGATAAAGCCGCCCGCTTCGAACTGATTGCTCGCCCCAATGCCGGTGCCGAGGAACATCCATTCGGCGCCGATAGCCGGCTGGTTCCACCACAGCAGCGATGGATACAGGGAAACCGGTTGGGTGCAGGCGTATTGCAGGTACATCTCCAGGTGATCCTGCAGATTCTGGCCAACGCCTGGCAGATCGTGAACCACGGGCACATTGAGCTTGTTCAGCACTTCAGCCGGACCGACGCCGGAACGCTGCAGGATCTGCGGCGAAGCGATGGCGCCGCCACACAGCAGGACTTCCTTGCGGGCACGGGCTTCGACGCGAGCATCGTTGTCGCCAACCAGATAAGCCACGCCAATCGCGCGCTTGCCTTCGAACAGAATGCGGTCGGTCAGGGCGTGGGTGACGATGGTCAGCGTCGGGCGTTTTTTCGCTTCGTCCAGATAGCCGCGAGCGGTGCTGGCGCGACGACCTTTGGGCGTTACGGTGCGGTCCATCGGACCGAAACCTTCCTGCTGATAACCATTGAGGTCGTCAGTGCGCGGATAACCGGCCTGCACGCCCGCTTCAACCATGGCGTGGAACAGCGGATTGTTGCCCGCTTTCGGCGTGGTCACGCTGACCGGGCCATCGCCGCCGTGATAGTCATTAGCGCCGATGTCGCGGCTTTCCGCCTTGCGAAAATACGGCAGGCAATCCAGGTAGCTCCAGTCTTCCAGGCCTGGGTTTTTTGCCCAGCCGTCGTAGTCCATCGCATTGCCACGGATGTAGCACATGCCGTTGATCAGCGACGAACCACCCAGCCCTTTGCCACGGCCACATTCCATGCGGCGGCCGTTCATGTGCGGTTCAGGATCGGTCTCGTAGGCCCAGTTGTAGCGACGGCCTTGCAGCGGGAATGCCAGGGCAGCGGGCATTTGTGTGCGGAAATCCAGACGATAGTCCGGGCCGCCTGCTTCAAGCAGCAAAACGGTGACGCCTGCGTCTTCGGTGAGACGGGCTGCCAGGGTATTACCGGCCGATCCTGCGCCGATGATGATGTAGTCGTAAGTCGAATTCGTGGTGCTCATGGAGAGCTCCTTTTAAGCTGCAAGCTCCAAGCTTCAAGCTACAAGTAACAGCTGAGAAGTGGCGTTTGCGGAATGGGTTTGCGGCGGCAGACTGCTGTTGCTCTTGCTTTTACTTGAAGCTTGCCGCCTGCCGCTTGTAGCTCTTCAGAACACTGAAGCGTAATCCCCAAGCTCAACCTGCACCGACTTGATGCGCGTGTACTGCGCCAGGGAGCTGATGCCGTTTTCGCGGCCCACGCCCGATTGCTTGTAGCCGCCGACTGGCATTTCCGCCGCCGATTCGCCCCAGGCGTTGATCCAGCAGATGCCGGCTTCGAGCTGGTGAATCACGCGGTGGGCGCGGTTCAGGTCTTTGGTGACGATACCGGCGGCCAGGCCGAATTCGGTGTCGTTGGCGCGGCGGATGACTTCTTCTTCGGTGTCGTAACCGAGAATGCTCATCACCGGGCCGAAGATTTCTTCACGGACGATTTTCATGTCGTCGGTGCAGTCGGTGAACACCGTGGCTGAGACGAAAGCACCTTTGGCGAATTCACCTTCGGTCAGCCGCTCGCCGCCGCACAGCAGGCGCGCGCCTTGCTCTTTGCCGGAGGCGATGTAGCCCAGCACGCTTTCCATGTGGGCGAAGCTGACCAGCGGGCCGAAGTTGGTGTTGTCGTCTTCAGGGTTGCCGACCCGAATGCGCTTCACACGCTCGACGATCTTGGCTTCGAACGCGGCTTTCAGCGCGTTGGGGACGAAGACGCGGGTGCCGTTGGTGCACACCTGACCGGAACTGTAGAAGTTGGCCATCATCGCGATGTCAGCGGCACGGTCCAGATCGGCGTCGTCGAAGATGATCAGCGGCGACTTGCCACCCAGCTCCATGGTCACGTCCTTGAGCGACGAGCTCGACGCACTGGCCATGACTTTCTTGCCGGTGTCGGTGCCGCCGGTGAACGAGATCTTCTCGATGCGCGGGTGCTCGGTCAGCCAGGTGCCGACTTCGCGGCCGCTGCCGGTCAACACGTTGAACACGCCATCCGGCACGCCTGCAGCGGTGTAGATTTCCGCCAGTTTCAAGGTGGTCAGCGAAGTGACTTCGCTGGGCTTGAAGATCATCGCGTTGCCAGCCGCCAGCGCCGGTGCGGATTTCCACAAGGCGATCTGGATCGGGTAGTTCCACGCGCCGATGCCAGCAACCACGCCCAGCGGCTCGCGGCGGGTGTAGACGAAGGAAGAGGTGCGCAGAGGGATTTGCTCGCCTTCAATGGCGGGCACCAGGCCAGCGTAATATTCCAGCACGTCGGCGCCGGTCACGATGTCGACGTATTTGGTTTCGGAAATGGATTTGCCGGTGTCGAGGGTTTCCAGCGCGGCGAGTTCATCGTTACGTTCACGCAGGATGTCCACGGCGCGACGCAGGATGCGCGAACGTTCCATGGCGGTCATGGCGGCCCAGATTTTCTGGCCTTTCTCGGCGCTGACCACGGCACGTTCCACGTCGTCCTTGGTGGCGCGCTGGACTTGCGCCAGGACTTCGCCGTTCGCCGGGTTGATGGAATCGAATGTCGCATCGCTGCTGGCGTTCACGTAGCCGCCGTCGATGTAGAGTTTTTGCTGTTCGAAACGGGCCATAAAGTCCTCGCAAATTCTGAGTGGTTGGCGATGACTGATGTCAGGTTGGTGAGTGGCCGCTACAGGGCTTCAGCTCACCGATTTCGCCAGTTGAAAATCCATATATTCGTACGCGATCTGTTGCGCTTGTTCGGTGTCGAAGGCATCGCCCGACAGCGCGCCGCGCAACCATAAGCCGTCGATCAGGGCCGCCAGGCCACGGGCTGCGCTACGCGCTTGCTCCAGCGGCAAGACGCGGCGGAACTGACAGCACAGGTTCGAATACAGGCGGTGATCGTTGATCCGCTGCAACCTGTGCAAAGACGGTTGGTGCATGCTGGTGGCCCAAAAGGCCAACCAGGTTTTCATTGCCGGGCCGTTGACCTGGCTGGCGTCGAAGTTGCCCTCGATGATCACTTGCAGATGCGCCCGCGGGCTGTCATCGGTCAGCGCCTGTCGGCGTTCGCTGACATTGGCGATCAAGGCGTTCATCAGATGCCGCATGGTGGCTGCGATCAGGCCGTTCTTGTCCTGAAAGTAGTGGCTGATGATGCCGTTGGAGACGCCCGCCAGACGGGCGATCAACGCGATGCTGGCGTCGCCCATTCCGACCTGATCGACCGCAGTGAGCGTGGCCTGGATCAGCTGTTGACGTCGAATGGGTTGCATACCGACCTTGGGCATATCGTTGAATCTCCTGGTTCGCCAAACTGATCGCAATGCCGAAAAGGCTTGGCCAGTCTAAAGATTTTTTATTGAACGTTCAATCAATAAAAAAGCAGAGGCAAGCTTAAAGCCTCAAGCGCCAAGCGGAGCGGGGTGCGCAGAGCTTGAGGCTTGAGGCTTGGAGCTTGAAGCTGTTTCTATCCCAGATTCTTGCCCAGAAGCGCGTGATACAGCTCGCTGTCACCCAGAATGCCGACCACTTGATTGCCATCCTGCAGCACCAGCTTGTTGCCGGTCTGGTAGCGGATTTGCAGGGCGTCGCGCATGCCGATGTTGGAGTCGACCAGGGTCGGGCGACGATTGAGGGTGTCCATTGGCTGGCCCGGCGCCCAGTTCTGCAGATCAAGCTGACCGGCACCCTGGCGTGCGCCTTTGATGGTGTTGCCTTCGGCCAGATCGAGCCAGGAATCGACACCCGGATCGAGGCAGACCGAGCCGTTGATTTTGGTGCAATTATCCAGCGTGCGCATCAGGCTGCGCCCGCACAGCACATTGAGCGGATTGGTGTGGGCGACAAACGTACGTACATAGTCATCGGCCGGATTGAGGACGATTTCTTCCGGCACGCTGTACTGCACGATGCGACCGTCTTTCATGATCGCGATCCGGCTGCCGAGCTTGAGGGCTTCATCAAGGTCGTGACTGACGAACACGATGGTCTTGCTCAGCTTGTTCTGCAATGCCAGCAGTTCGTCCTGCAAGCCTTGGCGGATCAGCGGGTCGAGGGCGGAGAAGGGTTCGTCCATCAGCAGGATGTCAGCGTCCATGGCCAGCGCCCGGGCCAGGCCGACACGTTGCTGCATGCCGCCGGACAGTTCGTCGGGCTTCTTGTTGCGCCATTGGGTCAGGCCCACCAGCTCGAGTTTTTCATCGACCAGCTTGCGCCGTTCCTTTTCAGGACGACCCTGCATTTCCAGACCGAAGCTGATGTTCTCGCGCACTGTCAGCCACGGCATCAAGGCGAATTTCTGAAAGACCATGGCGATGCGCTTGGTGCGCATCATTTTCAGTTCGGCGGGTGTGCAGGACGCAATGTTGATCTGCGAGCCTTCATGCTCGACGTACAGCGCGCCACGGCTCACGGTGTTGAGGCCGTTGATGCAACGCAACAGGCTGGATTTACCGGAACCGGACAAGCCCATCAGCACGCAGATTTCGCCTTTCTGGACTTCCAGGCTGGCTTTTTCCACGCCGACGATCTGGCCGGTTTTTTTCAGAATCTGGTCACGCGTCAGGCCTTCATCCAGTAGCTTGAGGGCCTCACGCGGGTCCTTGGAGAAGATAACGTCAACCTTGTCGAATTTGATGATGCTCATGCGTCTGCCCTCACCTTGGCGTCGGGTTGTTTGCAGATACGGTCGAGCATGATTGCCAGCAATACGATCGCCAGACCGGCTTCGAAGCCCAGGGCGATGTCAGCGGTGTTCAATGCGTTGACCACAGGTTTGCCCAAGCCGTCGGCACCTACCAGTGCGGCAATTACCACCATCGATAGCGAAAGCATGATGCATTGGGTAATGCCGGCGGCGATGCTCGGCATGGCGTAAGGCAGTTCGATGCGCGTCAGCAGTTGGCGTCGGGACGAGCCGAACGCCTTGCCGGCATCGAGTAATTCGTGGGGCACATCGCGGATACCCAGATACGTCAGGCGGATCGGCGCGGCAATGGCGAAGACCACCGTTGAAATCAGACCAGGCACAACGCCCAGGCCGAACAGCGTCAGGGTAGGAATCAGGTAGACGAACGTAGGAACCGTCTGCATCAAGTCCAGGACCGGACGCATGATGGTGTAGAACATCGGCTTGTGCGCCGCAATGATGCCCAGCGGCACGCCAATCAACACGCAGACGAAGGTGGCGAACAGCACCTGCGCCAGGGTTTCCATGGTCTGCACCCAGTAGCCCAGGTTGAGGATCAGCAGAAAGGAGATGATGACGAAAACCGTCAGCCCCCATTTGCGCTGGATGAAGTGCGCGAGCAAGGCAATCACGCCGATCAACACCAGTGGATTGAACCAGGTCAACGAAAACGTCAGGCCGTGGATCATGGTTTCCAGCGTAGACGCGATCGCATCGAAAGTGCTGGCACCGTGTTGGGTCAGCCATTCGACGAAGGCCGCGATGTACTCGCCAAGAGGAATTTTATGATCTGTGAACATGGTTTCGATTGTCCGCTTGCGGGAGGAATGGGGACAACAGGCGGGACAAGCCCGCCTGCTTGTCGGATTACTTCGTCAGCTTGGCTTTCGCGGCCTCCAGGCCTGGTTTTCCGTCAACAGTGGTGACGCCGGCAAGCCAGGTGTCGAGCACTTGCGGGTTGGCTTTGATCCATGCCTTGGCGGCTACGTCAGGCTTCATCTTGTCGTCAAGAACGTTGCCCATCAGTGAGCTTTCCATGTTCAGGGTGAACGACAGGTTTTTCAGCAACTGGCCCACGTTGCTGCATTCCTGGGCATAGCCTTTGCGGGTGTTGGTGTAGATGGTGGCCTGGCCGAAGTTCGGGCCGAAGAAATCGTCACCGCCAGTCAGGTACTGCATTTTGAAACGAGTGTTCATCGGATGCGGTTCCCAGCCCAGGAACACGACATCGGTGTTGCGACGTGAAGCGCGATCAACCTGCGACAACATGCCGGCTTCGCTGGATTCCACGACTTTGAAGCCTGCGGCCTTGAGGCCGAATGCGTCCTTGTCGATCATGCTCTGGATCAGGCGGTTGCCGTCGTTGCCTGGCTCGATGCCATAGATCTTGCCGTCGAGTTCCTTCTTGAATTTGGCGATATCGGCGAAGTCATGCAGGCCTTTGTCGTACAGCGCTTGCGGGACAGCCAGGGTGTACTTGGCGTTTTCCAGGTTGGCGCGCACGGTTTCGACAGTGCCGGCTTCACGATAAGCCTTGATGTCGTTTTCCATGGTCGGCATCCAGTTGCCGAGGAAAACGTCCATGTTCTTGCCATCGGCCAGGGACTTGTAGGTCACGGGCACGGAAATCATCGTGGTCTTGGTCTTGTAGCCCAGCGACTCAAGCACAGCACTGGTCACGGCGGTGGTGACCGTGATGTCTGTCCAGCCGACATCGGAAAAGTTGACGGTACTGCACTGCGCCGGCTCGGCCGCTTGCGCAAGCATTGGCAAACCCAGCGCGACAGCCAGTAGCAGTGATTTTGAACCTTTCATGGGTGGACTCCTTTGGTTTTTCTTCCCGCTATCAGCCTGTGCAGGCCTGAGGCGATTTATGTTTTTTCGGCTGAACGAAAAGGCGTAAAGCAAAAGCTCTTTCACTGCGGCTGGCGATCGAGTCGACACCGATCATGTAACAGCCCAAATCAAACGCCTACAGGGGGCGTCGTAACCAGTACATACAGGGTCGCATCCAGTGTTGGTGACGTCGCTTATGGATTTTTTCTCCGCTGTAAGCGGCCTTTTCCCACAGGAATATGGCTAAAACCGGCATAAACCAGTGCACAAAGGCGCGGCACGACGTTCGCGACGTTGGTGGGCATGAGTGGGTCGGTGTGAGACGCCGTCGTACCGGAAAAAGCCTGATGATGCGATTTGATCGGCGGATCGCAATCAGCGTAGCAGCTGCAGCACGCAGTTTTTGGATGGCCATCTGGATATTCCGTTCAATGTCAGTCTGTCGGTACCGCACACTGCTCACTTATCGAACACCCCATCCCAAACCCGCCACCTTTTGGCGCGCAAGCCCCGTGATATGGCGCTAAGCCATGTCCACTTGGGCCGAAGCGACCCCGCTTTGATGATCGCGTGCTTTGAGTGACATTCGTATCCGGCAGCTCGTTTCTCCCTTCTCACAAGTGCTACCGAATTGCTCACCCGACCAACGCCAGCAAGGCTTGTAAATCCCCCGCGTCGCGAATCGACAACTCAGGTCGCTGCTGAATAGACGCATCGCGACGTCGTTTTCAGGGGTTATTGAATAGCCATTCAACTTTAGGCATGGCATTTGCGTTGTCATTACAAAGCCCTGCTGAACATGGGGCAATAACAAGAGCCTGTGCCTGGGCCAACAATCGCTTTGTGTGAGGAGATACCGTGATGAATTCGTTCAACTCCGGGGCCCAGCCCCAGAATCGTGCACCACAATCCATCGGCTTCCTGCTGTTGGACAACTTCACGCTGATCTCCCTCGCATCAGCGGTTGAACCGCTGCGCATGGCCAACCAGCTGTCTGGTCGCGAGCTGTATCGCTGGACCACGTTGACGGCTGATGGCGGCCAGGTCTGGGCCAGCGACGGTCTGCAGATCACCCCTGATGCCGCGATGCAGAAAGCCCCGGCGATGGACACCATTATCGTCTGCGGCGGCGTCGGCATTCAGCGCACCGTGAGCCGTGAGCACGTGAGCTGGCTGCAAAGCCAGGCACGGCAATCCAAACGCCTGGGTGCGGTCTGCACCGGCAGCTGGGCGCTGGCTTGCGCGGGTCTGCTCGATGGTTTTGATTGCAGCGTGCATTGGGAATGTCTGGCCTCGATGCAGGAAGCTTTCCCTCGCGTGGCGATGAGCACCCGCTTGTTCACCCTGGACCGCAACCGTTTCACCAGCTCCGGCGGCACCGCGCCACTGGACATGATGCTTCACTTGATCAGCCGTGATCATGGCCGTGAACTGTCGGCAGCCATCTCGGAAATGTTCGTCTACGAGCGCATTCGTAATGAGCAGGATCACCAGCGCGTGCCGCTCAAGCACATGCTTGGCACCAATCAGCCGAAACTGCAGGAAATCGTCGCGCTGATGGAAGCCAACCTCGAAGAGCCTATCGACCTGGACGAGCTGGCGGTTTATGTCGCGGTCTCCCGGCGTCAGCTGGAGCGGCTGTTCCAGAAATACCTGCATTGCTCGCCATCGCGCTATTACCTGAAACTGCGCCTGATCCGCGCCCGGCAACTGCTCAAGCAAACGCCGATGTCGATCATCGAAGTGGCGTCGGTCTGCGGTTTTGTGTCCACGCCGCACTTCTCCAAGTGCTACCGCGAATATTTCGGCATCCCGCCACGCGACGAACGCGTCGGCTCCAACACCACCCAGCAAGTCGCCATGATGCCAATCCCGCAAGCCCTCGTGCTGGCGCCGCTTTCCGGCCCGCTTTCAGCGTTGAGCCAGGCCAGGAATGAATCGACGTTTGCGAGTGTGAGGTTGTAAATAGGCTGGTTGATTTTGCAGGAGCGAACGTGTCGGCGAGAGGTCAGCCCTCTCGCGAGCAGGTTCCCTTCTTATATCCGGAGGTGCTTAGCCACGGGCCTTCTTATATTCCGCCAACGCTGGCAACAACTGCTGATCAAGCGCCTGGCGCACGGCTGGCAAAATCGTCGCGCTGCCGGTGAGCATTTGCTCCACAAGGCGGCGCAGGGCGGTGGCGCGGTCTTCGGTCAGGCCGCAGACGGCTTGGGAGCAGGCCTGTTCAGCAGTCGCACCGGAAGGCATTTCGAAGCCGATTGCTCTGAGCTGGCTGATCAAGTCTTCCTGGTCAATCAAGTCTGTGTGCATCATCCCATGCGCTCCTTTTTTGTGAGGTAGGCTCTGATTCTGGTGGTGCTCGCGGTTGTCGGCAAGGGGCGGGCGGGGCAATGTCCGGGGTGCCTACGAGCATGTCGTTTTCGGGCAACTCCGCTGCAAGGCCACAGGGCAAACTGGTCTGGCTTGAATGCGGAGTCAATGGTTTGGTCACCCTCTTGGCTGCGCGGTCTCTTCAGCCCCGGTTTTTGCGACGGCTTTACCGGGTATTTTTTTGCCCGAAATTTGACCGGCTGGCTCCTGCTGCGTGGCAGCGATCTGATAATCCCCACTCGATTTGCTAAACTCCGCTGCCTTCCAGGAGTTGCCATGAATTACCGTCACGCCTTCCACGCCGGCAACCACGCCGATGTGTTCAAACACCTTGTCCTGACTCGCTTGTTTGCCTTGATGGCGCGCAAGGAGCAGCCGTTCGCCTATATCGACAGCCACGCCGGGCTGGGTTTGTATGACCTCAAGGGTGATCAGGCCAGTCGTACCGGCGAATACCTCGAAGGCATCGCCCGCCTGTGGGATGCGCCGGATCTGCCTGCGATGGCGGCGGATTACATGCAGCTGCTGCACGACATGAACCCCGACGGCGAGCTGCGCTACTACCCCGGCTCCCCGGAAATCGCCCGCCGTTCGACCCGCGAGCGCGACCGCGTTCTGCTCAACGAGAAACACCCGGAAGACGGGCGTTTGCTCAAGGAAAACATGCGCGGCGACCGGCGCGTGGCGGTGCATCTGGGTGAAGGCTGGCATGTACCGCGTGCCTTGCTGCCGGTTGCGGAAAAACGCGCTGTGCTGTTGATCGATCCGCCGTTCGAGCAGCTCGACGAACTGAAACGCTGCGCCGTGGCCTTGAAAGAAACCGTCAGCCGCATGCGCCAGACCGTCGCGGCGATCTGGTACCCGATCAAGGATCAGCGTCTGCTCAAGCGTTTCTATCAGGACCTGGCCGAAACCGGCGCGCCGAAGCTGCTGCGCGTTGAGTTGTATGTGCACCCGCTGGATACTCCAGCGAGCCTCAACGGCTCTGGCCTGGCCATCGCCAACCCGCCATGGGGTCTGGAAGAAGAACTGCGCGAATTGATGCCGTATCTGGCCAAAAAACTCGGGCAGACCAAGGGCGACTGGAAGATGGATTGGTTGATTGCGGAGTGATGTAACGGCCTGTGGGTCCGGCTTCAGCCGGGAGGGCGTCGGCTCGGCCATCGCCATTTCTGCGGCGTAGCACAAGGCGCTTTCCCGGCTAAAGCCGGTCCCACAGGCCGTATGTGGTCCTCAAGGTGTCAGCCAGTGCTAGGTCCATATCGAATCCCATAACGAGTACTCGCCTTCCCTCTCGACCAGCTCGGCGCGCATCGGGTTGGCAATGATGTAGCGCGCTATTTCGACCAGATCCTTTTCAGTCCTAATCCCTCGGTCATGAAAACCCTTTTGCCAAACAAGGGTTCTACTGCCAAATGCTTTATTGATCTCGAAAGCACTTCGCCCTTTCAGCGACTGCATGAGGAGCGCCAGCGACCCTGATCGCAATTCAAATAGCCAGTGCAGGTGATCAGGCATCACCACCCAAGCCAGCGAATGCACAACACCAGAGTCGTGCAGGTGCCGCATTTCGTTGACCACCATTCTGGCCATCCGAAAATTAGCAAATACTGGCTGGCGATCCTTTACAGCGCAGGTCACGAGATAGCTGTGCCCAGGCGCGGAGAATCGACCAAGACGAAGGGATCGTTCATGTAGATGGGTTTGCATTCCATTGCCTTTCTTCGTGCTATGAAGGCGAACGATAGAAGCGGCATTCGGTTTTATATAGGGCTAATGATTGTCGGAAAGTGTCTGCCACCACATGGGACAGCACCTGAATTAACGCAGATGACGTGTGGGACCGGCTTCAGCCGGGAAGACGTCGGTTCGGCCATCGCCAGTTCTGCGGTGTAGCGCAAGGTGCTTTCCCGGCTGAAGCCGGACCCACGAGGAACACACGGTTTAGCCTGTGGGACCGGCTTCAGCCGGGAAGGCGTCGGTTCGGCCATCGCCAGTTCTGCGGTGTAGCGCAAGGTGCTTTCCCGGCTGAAGCCGGTCCCACGAGGAACACCGAGTTCCCATGGGAGGTTGTCGGCTTAGTTGTTCGCCAGACTCGGCGGCATGCACACGCCAGTGCCGCCGATGCCGCAATAACCCTGCGGGTTTTTCGCCAGGTATTGCTGGTGGTACGCCTCGGCGTAGAAGAAGGTTGGCGCTTCGTCGATTTCGGTGGTGATCGAACCCAGGCCGGCGTTGCTCAGTTCAGCCTGGAATGCGGCTTCGCTGGTTTTGGCCGCGGCGAGCTGATCCGGCTTGGTGCAGTAGATGACCGAGCGGTATTGCGTGCCGATGTCGTTGCCCTGACGCATGCCCTGAGTCGGGTTGTGTGCTTCCCAGAACACTTTGAGCAATTGCTCGTAGCTGATTTTTTCCGGCTCGTAGACCACCAGAACCACTTCGCTGTGCCCGGTCAGGCCGGAGCAGACTTCTTCGTATGTCGGGTTCGGCGTCATACCGCCCGCATAGCCGACTGCGGTGCTGAACACGCCTTCTTGCTGCCACAGCAGCCGTTCGGCGCCCCAGAAACAGCCGAGACCGAAGATCGCGAATTCCACGCTGCCAGGGAACGGCCCCAGCAAGGGGTTGCCGTTGACGAAGTGGTACTCAGGAACCGAAATAGGGGTTTCGCGACCGGGCAGCGCCTGATCAGCGGTGGGGAGTACGTTTTTGTTCACAAGAATTTCCGAGCGCAGAGCCATGAACCTTTTCCTCTTGGTAGGCACGGACGCGGGGTCCGTAAAGGTGGGTCAGGACGAATAAAATAGCAGTAGGCGCGAGGCTTGCCCGCGAAGAGGCCGGTATTTGCGACGCGATATATGAACCTGAAACAACGGCTTCGCGGGCAAGCCTCGCTCCAATATATGAGGCGGTTTGATTTCGTAAGGTGGCTTAGTGTGCCCGAAACATCCCGGAACAGGGAAGGGCTTGTCAGGCCAGCGGTCCGCGCGGATAGCGGCGCAGTTTTTCGATCAGCTCTTCGCCGGGAATCGGGCGGTCGAAGAGATAGCCTTGACCCACGTCGCAGCGATGGCGGCGCAGGAAGGTCAGTTGCGCGGCGGTTTCGATGCCTTCGGCCACGACTTTCAGCTTGAGGTTGTGGGCCATGGCAATCACCGCCGAGGTGATTTCCATGTCGTCCTGATCATCCGGAATATCCCGGATGAAGCTGCGGTCGATCTTGATCACATCGATGGGGAATTTCTTCAGGTAACTGAACGACGAATAGCCGGTGCCGAAGTCATCCATGGCCAGCGACAGGCCCATTTTTTTCAGGGAGTCGAGCTGTTGGCGGGTGTCTTCAGTGGCCTCCAGCAGCAGGCCTTCGGTCAACTCCAGTTCCAGCAAAGAAGCGTCGAGTTGTTCTTCCTTGAGGATCGCGGCAATCGAGCTGACCAGTTCCGGGTCGGCGAACTGCTTGGGCGAGACGTTGATCGCCACTTGCAGGTTGCCGAAACCGGCAGCGGTCAGGGCTTTGCTCATGCGGCACGACTGACGGGCGACCCATTTGCCGATGGGGATGATCAAACCGGTTTCTTCAGCAACGCTGATGAACTGGTCCGGGCGGATCATGCCTTTTTCCGGATGGTTCCAGCGCAGCAAGGCTTCCATGCCCAGCAAGCGACCGCTGCTCAGGCACAGTTTGGGCTGGTAGAACACTTCCAACTCGTTCTGGGTCAGCGCACGGCGCAGGTTGTTTTCGACGAACAGCTTGTAGCTGGCCTCGGCGTTCAATGCTTCGGTGAAAACCTGAACCTGGTGTTTGCCATTGGCTTTGGCTTTGTGCAGCGCCAGCCCTGCGTTCTTCATCAGCGTTTGCGGGTCGCGGCCATGCAGCGGCGCGCAGGCCAGGCCTACCGACCCTGTCACGCTGATCAGCTGGTTGTCGACGAACATAGGTTTATCCAGCGTCGCCAGGACTTGAGTGGCGACCATCTGCCCGGCTTCCATACTTGCATTGTCCAGCAGCACGGCAAATTCGTTACTGGCGAAACGGGCCAGGATGTCGCTGGCGTTAAGCGTGTTGCGCAGGCGGCGCGCGAGGCTGATCAACAACTTGTCGCCGGTCTGGTGGCCGAGACTGTCGTTGATGCGTTTGAAGTTGTCGATGTCCACCAGCAGCAGGCTCATCGGCGTGTCGCTGTCCCGGGCGAAGCGCTCGTCCAGGTTGCGAATGAACGCCGGACGGTTGCCCAGGTTGGTCAGGTTGTCGGTGTAGGCCAGGCGCTCGATGCGCTGCTGGGCCAGTTTGTTCTGCGTGACGTCTTCGTAAATGCCGATGTAGTGCGTCAGCTCGCGGTCGTCGCCGTACACCTTGGAGATCGACAACTGGCCCCAGTACGGTTCCAGGTTTTTGCGCCGGCTCTTGAATTCACCCTGCCAGCTGTTGCTTTTGGCCAGGCCCGAGTTGGCGTCCTGCAACAATCCGTTGAGGTTTTCCAGCGCAGGCAGTTCGGACAGCTTTTGCCCGTGAACCTCTTCGGTGGTGTATTGGGTGATGGCCGTGAAACTTGGGTTGACGTATTCGACCACGCCGTCGCAGTTGACCAGTAGAAACGCACTGGCGCTTTGCTCGACCGCGCGTTGGAACAGATGCAGCGCGCTGGTGGCAGTACGCCGGTTGTGGTTATTGATGACCTGGGCGAACTGGTCGGCCAATTCGCCCGCAAACGCGATCTCATCGGACTGCCAAGGGCGCGGCGTGCCAATCTGCTCCAGGCACAGCACGCCCACCACTTGCCCGTCGATGCGAATACTGGCGTCGAGAATGGCACTGATGTCACGCGGTTTGAGGTTGGCAGCCATTTCCCGGGTGCGAGGGTCGTGCTGGACGTCGTTGGCGTCGATGGCCCTGCTGTTGTGCAAGGCTTCCAGGTAGCTCGGATAAGGGCTGGCATCGATAACTTTCGGCAGCCGGTATTCACCGGTGGCCTTGCGGAATTCGGCGATAGGCTCCAGGCACTTATCGTTGAGGTTCCAGATGCTCGCGCAAGCGATGTCGTAGATTTCGCAGGCGCTTTTGGTAATCAGCTGCGCCGCTTCCAGCAATGAGTTGGCGGAGCTGTAACGATGGCGTGCCAGGTGCAGGATCAAACCCTGCTGGGCGCGGACGCGCTCCAGATGCTCGAGTTGTTCCTGTTGGGCGTGTTGGTTGAGTTGCAGGGCGATCTGCAGCTGCGAATTCTGGGTTTCCAGATCCGGTGCCGAAACCGGATCGCTGTCCAGCGACACGTCACCCAGGACCATCAGGTAACCGCGCAATAAATGACGGTTGTGCTGCTTGTAGCCTTCACCAATCTCGATCAGACCCAGCGGTCCGCGAGCGGTGTGCAGCGTGTAACGCACCAGATAATGAGGCGTGTCGGATAACTGTTGTTGAATGGCGTCGTGCAGTTGATAGCGAGCTTCAGGTTCCATCAGGCTGGCGTACGGCGAGCCCACCAAGGCGCAGAGATCCATAGCTGCCAGACCGAGCTGTTTTTCGCAGTTCGGATCGAGGTACAGCAGCGCCCAATTGACTTCATTGAGCCTTTCGAAACGCAGCATGCCGAGCCGCGATGGCACAGGCAATTGCGTCACTACCTCGCCCACCGATCTACCGGCAGCATCAGGTTGGCTCTTCATGAAGAAACTCGCTTCCATAATACAGATCGCGCACGGACCCTGGCCCTTTTGAAATGTCGCGTATGGCAAGGTTGCATCATGCAGCTCGGGCTGACAAGTCGGCTGTATGGCTTAGTGCTATAAATGTTTCGGCTGATTAACACTCTTCTTAAATGCTGTTGGTCAGATTGCTCCAAATCAAAGGATTTGTGTTGTTTCAGACACAAAACCTTAACGGTCTTATCAAGATCGTTACAAAAGCCAGACAAAAAAAAGCCCCGCCAAATGGCGGGGTTGAGGTACGAGCGTGGCAGCTCGGAAAACAGGTTTTACGGTGAAGCTAAAGCTGAGCTTTTTGTAGGAGGGAATTCATTCCCGAAAGCGGCAGTCCATCCATCCCACATGTGCTGGTAGAACCATCGCTTCCCGGATAAATCCGGTCCCACAAGGGATTCTGTTACAACAGAATCGTGCGGATGTCGGCCAGTAGATCGCTCAGACGCTTGGTGAAGCGTGCAGCTGCGGCGCCGTTGATCACGCGGTGATCGTAGGACAACGACAGCGGCAACATCAGTTTCGGCTGGAAGGCTTTGCCATCCCAGACCGGCTGCATGGTTGCCTTGGAAACACCGAGGATCGCCACTTCAGGCGCGTTGACGATCGGCGTGAAGCCGGTGCCGCCAATGTGACCGAGGCTGGAAATCGTGAAGCAGGCGCCTTGCATTTCGTTCGCCGACAGCTTCTTGCTGCGCGCTTTCTCGGCCAGTACAGCGGCTTCAGCAGCGAGTTGCAGCAGGCTTTTCTTGTCGACGTCCTTGATGACCGGGACCAGCAGACCTTCCGGGGTGTCCACGGCGAAGCCGATGTTCACGTACTTCTTGCGGATGATCGCTTTGCCGCTTGGCGCCAGCGAGGCGTTGAAGTCTGGCAGTTCCTTGAGCAGGAAGGCGCAGGACTTGAGCAGCAGCGGCAGGATGGTCAGCTTGACGCCAGCCTTTTCGGCGACGGCTTTCTGCGCAACACGGAAGGCTTCCAGGTCGGTGATATCGGCCTGATCGAATTGCGTGACGTGCGGGATGTTCAGCCAGCTGCGGTGCAGGCCGGTCGCGCCCAGTTGCATCAGGCGGGTCATCGGCACTTCTTCGATTTCACCGAAACGGCTGAAATCGACTTCCGGAATCGGCTGGATGCCCATGCCGCCGCTTGCGCCGCCAGCTGGAGTTTCCTTGGCTTTCAGCATCATGGATTTGACGTAAACCTGCACGTCTTCCTTGAGCACGCGGCCGTGTGGGCCGGTAGCGCTGACTGCGCCCAACTCGACGCCGAACTCGCGAGCCAGCTGACGAACCGCTGGGCCTGCGTGAACCTTGGCGCCGTCTTTGGCCGGAGCCTGTGCGGCAGCAGGAGCCGCCGCTTCAGCTTTTGGTGCAGGCGCGGCGGCCGGAGCAGCAGCTTCCGACTTGGCCGGGGCAGCAGCAGCCGCAGCGGGAGCAGTTGCTGCTGCCGGAGCGGCGCCTGCCACTTTCAATTTCAGGATCAGGTCGCCGGTGCCGACTTCGTCGTCCAGCTTGACGCTGATGGCTTCCACAACGCCTGCGGCTGGAGAGGGAATCTCCATGCTGGCCTTGTCGGATTCCAGGGTGATCAGCGATTGATCGGCGGCGATGGTGTCGCCGACCTTGACCATCAGTTCGATGATCTTGGCTTTGCCCGACGAACCAATATCCGGAACATGAATGTCCTGGACGGTTTCAGCAGCAGCGGCAGCTGGCGCTGCGGCGGGTGCTGGAGCAGCAGCGGCTTCGGCCGGCTTTTCAGCAGGTGCGGCAGCAGCAGGGGCAGCAGCTTCGGCTGGCGCAGCAGCAGCTTCGCCTTCGACTTCCAGCTCGAACAGTTCGTCGCCTTCTTTCAGGCGGTCGCCCAGTTTCACTTTCATGGTCTTGATGACGCCGGCCTTGGGAGCAGGGATTTCCATGCTCGCCTTGTCCGATTCCAGCGTCAGGATGCTCTGGTCGGCTTCGATGCGGTCGCCGACCTTGACCATCAATTCAATAACTTCACCTTCACCGTTGCCGATGTCGGGTACGCGAATTAGCTCACTCACAATGTCTCTCCTTCGGAGAACCTGTTCATTCGTGTGCGCTGTTGGCAGTTACGACAAAACAGCGTCGGATGCTCATTTACCGTTCGTAAATTCCGCATCTTCTGCTGCCTTGTCGCTCCTTTTCAGCGCGCTATACGATCTCGAAGCAGACTCTTAACAATCCAGTGGGTTGCGTTTCTCAGGATCGATGCCGAACTTGGCAATGGCTTCAGCCACTACTTTAGGTTCGATATCGCCACGGTCAGCCAAGGCTTCCAGAGCGGCCAGCACTACGAAGTGGCGGTCGACTTCGAAGAAGTTACGCAGTTTCTTGCGGCTGTCGCTGCGGCCGAAACCGTCAGTGCCCAGGACTTTGTATTCCTTGGTCGGAACCCACTGACGAATCTGGTCAGCGAACAGTTTCATGTAGTCGGTCGAAGCGATCACCGGACCTTTACGGCCGTTGAGGCATTCTTCCACATAGCTCAGCGTTGGCTTCTGGCCAGGGTGCAGACGGTTGCTGCGCTCTACGGCCAGGCCGTCGCGACGCAGTTCGTTGAAGCTGGTAACGCTCCAGACGTCAGCGCCGACGTTGAACTCTTCGCGCAGGATCTTCGCTGCTTCGCGAACTTCACGCAGGATGGTGCCCGAGCCCAGCAACTGGACGTGGTGCGCCGCTTCCCGGGTATCTTCTTCGAGCAGGTACATGCCCTTGACGATACCTTCCTCGACACCGGCCGGCATGGCTGGCTGGACGTAGGATTCGTTCATCACGGTCAGGTAGTAGAAAACGTCCTGCTGTTCTTCGAACATCCGGCGCATGCCGTCCTGGATGATCACTGCCAGCTCGTAGCCGTAAGTCGGGTCGAAGGTGCGGCAGTTCGGGATGGTCGACGCCAGGATGTGGCTGTGACCGTCTTCGTGCTGCAGGCCTTCGCCGTTCAACGTGGTCCGGCCGGCGGTGCCGCCCACCAGGAAGCCACGGGTGCGGCTGTCGCCAGCGGCCCATGCCAGGTCGCCAATCCGCTGGAAACCGAACATCGAGTAGAAGATGTAGAACGGAATCATCGGCTGGTTGTGGCTGCTGTACGAAGTACCGGCAGCGATGAAGGAGGACATGGCGCCTGCTTCGTTGATGCCTTCTTCGAGAATCTGGCCTTTCTTGTCTTCGCGATAGAACATCACTTGTTCTTTATCGACTGGCTCGTAGAGCTGGCCGACGGAAGAGTAGATGCCCAGTTGGCGGAACATGCCTTCCATACCGAAGGTACGGGCTTCGTCCGGGATGATCGGCACGATGCGCGGGCCAACTTCCTTGTCCTTGACCAGCTGCGAAAGGATTCGCACGAAAGCCATGGTGGTGGAAATTTCGCGATCGCCGGAACCGTCGAGGATAGCCTTGAGGGTTTCCAGTGGCGGAGTCGGCAGGTTGAAGCTCTTGGCGCGACGCTGCGGCACGAAACCGCCCAGTGCGGCGCGACGCTCGCTCAGGTAACGGGCTTCGGCACTGCCTTCTTCAGGCTTGAAGAATGGCAGGGTTTCCAGCTCGGAGTCCTTGATCGGGACGTCGAAGCGGTCACGGAAGTGACGCAGGCTGTCCACATCGACTTTCTTGGTGTTGTGCGCAGTGTTTTTCGCTTCGCCGGCGCCGGTGCCATAACCTTTGATGGTCTTGGCCAGAACCACGGTCGGTTGACCCTTGTGGTTAACAGCTTCGTGGTACGCCGCGTACATTTTGTACGGGTCGTGACCGCCACGGTTGAGCTTCCAGATTTCGTCGTCGGACAGATCGGCAACCATCGCCTTGAGTTCAGGCGAGTTGAAGAAGTGTTCACGCACGAACGCGCCGTCTTTGGCTTTGTAGTTCTGGTACTCGCCGTCGATGACTTCGTCCATGCGACGTTGCAGGATACCGTCGACGTCCTTGGCCAGCAGCGGGTCCCAGAAGCGGCCCCAGACCACTTTGGTCACGTTCCATTGAGCGCCACGGAACACGCCTTCGAGTTCCTGGATGATCTTGCCGTTGCCGCGCACCGGACCGTCGAGACGCTGCAGGTTGCAGTTGACGACGAAGATCAGGTTGTCGAGCTTTTCGCGGCCAGCCAGGGAAATCGCGCCCAGGGATTCTGGCTCGTCGGTTTCGCCGTCGCCCAGGAAGCACCAGACTTTCTGCTTGCCTTCCGGGATGTAGCCGCGGTGTTCCAGGTACTTCATGAAGCGCGCCTGGTAAATCGCCTGGATCGGACCCAGACCCATGGAAACGGTCGGGAACTGCCAGAAATCTTTCATCAGCCACGGGTGTGGATAAGACGACAGGCCTTTGCCATCGACTTCCTGACGGAAGTTGTTCATCTGCTCTTCGGTGATCCGGCCTTCCATGAACGCACGGGCGTATACGCCTGGCGATGCGTGACCCTGGAAGTAGATCAGGTCGCCGCCGTGTTCGTCGGTCGGAGCCTGGAAGAAGTAGTTGAAACCGATGTCATACAGCGTGGCGCTGGACGCGAAACTGGAGATGTGACCGCCCAGGTCAGGGTCATTCAAGTTGGTTTTCACAACCATGGCCAACGCGTTCCAGCGTACCAGCGAGCGAATGCGGCGTTCCATGAACAGGTCGCCAGGCATGCGTGCTTCGTGGGTCACGGGAATCGTGTTGCGGTAAGGCGTGGTGATGGCGTATGGCAGTTGCGACCCGCTGCGAGTAGCGAGTTCACCCATACGGGTCATCAGGTAGTGAGCACGGTCTTCGCCTTCTTTGTCGAGAACCGATTCCAGGGCGTCCAGCCATTCCTGGGTTTCGACGGGATCGAGGTCTTGCATGGCTTGCTCCAGGGCGGAAAGGCTTCCAGAATCGGTTGCCTGAGTTTGCGACTGGCCTTGTGGGCAGACGACATAAATTCTTGGATGACCGGAGATTGTTCCGGTGGCGTGTAGTTTTACTACAAATCGTCGACCATTTCAGCCTTTCGAGTTGTAAGGGCAGTAGTAAAACTACAGGTAAGCGTCTAAAACGCTCCTGTCAGGTTGTGAGATAAATCGTTACCGTTGGTGGTATTCAAATATTTTTGGACTAAAAACTGATGCTGGCTGCTACAAAAATCACTATTCCAGCAATTTATGACTTTTGTTCGACAGTCCTGCAAGTGACGTGGATCTTGACCTCACGGCACCCAGCCTTACACACGCCGATCAAGGATAGACCATGAGCCTACCTTCGCTGGCCGATTTGCCGGCCATCCTGCTGCCTTTACTCACTCGCGCACAGCAGTCGTTTCGTACATCTATTGCAGCGCTGCCCGAAGGCAGTGCCAAGTCTTTCGACGCCTGGCCCGAGTCACGTCGCGAAGCGTTCGACCGGGTTTGCGCCGCCAGTGATTTTGTTGCCGAACAAATCTGTCGCGACCCGCAAATGTTCCTGGAGCTGGCTGACGCCGGCGAACTGGAGCGTAGCTTTGTTCCTGGCGAACTGCGCGAGCAGATTGCCGCAGCGCTGACCGATGCGGCTGGCGAAGATGAGCTGGGGCGTAATCTACGTCGCCAGCGCACGCGTCAGCAAGTGCGGATTATCTGGCGTGATTTAACCCGCCAGGCCGATCTGGTGGAAACCTGTCGTGACCTTTCCGAGATGGCCGACGCCAGCATTGATCTGGCGTATCGCTGGTTATACACGCGCCATTGCGAGCAATTCGGCACGCCCACGGGGCGGCGCAGCGGCGAAGTGCAGCAGATGGTCATTCTCGGCATGGGCAAGCTGGGCGCGGTGGAGCTGAACCTGTCTTCGGACATCGATCTGATCTTCGCCTACCCCGAAGGTGGCGAAACCGTCGGCGTGAAACGACCGCTGGATAATCAGGAATTCTTCATTCGTCTGGGTCAGCGTTTGATCAAGGCGCTGGACCCGATCACTGTCGACGGTTTTGTGTTTCGCGTGGACATGCGCTTGCGGCCTTACGGTTCATCCGGGGCGTTGGTGCTCAGCTTCAATGCGCTGGAACAGTATTACCAGGACCAGGGCCGCGACTGGGAACGCTACGCCATGATCAAGGCGCGGGTGGTGGGTGGCGATCAGGTCGCGGGGCAGCAATTGCTCGACTTGCTGCGGCCGTTCGTTTATCGGCGCTATCTGGATTTTTCCGCCATCGAAGCGCTGCGCACCATGAAGCAGTTGATCCAGCAGGAAGTGCGCCGCAAAGGCATGGCCGAGAACATCAAGCTCGGCGCGGGCGGCATTCGCGAAGTGGAGTTCATCGCCCAGGCGTTCCAGCTGATTCACGGCGGGCGCGACCTGAGCCTGCAACAGCGACCGCTGCTCAAGGTGCTGAAAACCCTCGAAGGTCAGGGTTATCTGCCTGCGGCGGTGACCGACGAGTTGCGCGAGGGCTATGAATTCCTGCGTTACACCGAACATGCGATTCAGGCAATTGCCGACCGCCAGACGCAGATGCTCCCCGATGGCGAGCAGGACAAGGCGCGCATCGCGTTTATGCTCGGTTTTACCGACTGGCAGAGCTTCCACGCGCAGCTGATGTACTGGCGCGGGCGGGTCTCGTGGCATTTCCGGCAGGTGATCGCCGATCCGGATTCCGACCCCGACGATGAGCAAGAGGACGAAGGTGAAGTGGTTGTCGGCGGGGAGTGGCTGCCGTTGTGGGAAGAATCCCAGGACGAAGAGGCCGCTTGTCGACAGTTGCTGGGAGGCGGTTTCGTCGATGCTGGCAAAGCCCTGAAACATCTCGCCGACCTGCGCAACAGCTCGCAGCTGCGTTCCATGCAGCGGTTGGGCCGGGAGCGGCTGGATGCGTTCATTCCCCGGCTGCTGGCCCAGGCGGTCGAACACGAGAATCCGGATCTGGTGCTGGAACGTGTGCTACCGCTGGTCGAAGCCGTGGCACGGCGTTCCGCTTATCTGGTGCTGCTCACGGAAAATCCTGACGCGCTGCGTCGGCTGTTGACGCTGTGCGCGGCCAGTCCGTGGATTGCCGAGCAAATCGCCCGTTTCCCGCTGTTGCTCGACGAACTGCTCAATGAAGGCCGACTGTTCAGCCCGCCGCTGGCGCCGGAGTTGGCGGCCGAATTGCGCGAGCGCCTGACGCGCATTCCTGAGGATGATCTGGAACAGCAAATGGAAGCCCTGCGCCATTTCAAGCTGGCGCATCGTTTGCGGGTCGCCGCCTCTGAAATCAGCGGTGGCTTGCCGTTGATGAAAGTCAGCGATTACCTGACCTGGCTGGCCGAGGCGATTCTTGAGCAAGTGCTGGCTCTGGCCTGGCGGCACACGGTTGCCCGTCATGGCACGCCTTCGCGCCCGGATGGCAGCCTGTGTGATCCCGGATTTGTCATTGTCGGTTACGGCAAGGTCGGCGGGATCGAGCTGGGTCATGGCTCGGACCTGGACCTGGTGTTCATTCACGACGGTGATCCACAGGCCGAAACCGATGGCGCAAAACCTATCGACAGCGCGCAATTTTTTACGCGTCTGGGCCAGCGGATCATTCATTTGCTGACCACCCAGACCAACTCGGGCCAGCTTTACGAAGTGGACATGCGCCTGCGGCCGTCCGGTGCGTCGGGTCTTTTGGTCAGTTCGCTGGGCGCATTTGCCCGCTATCAGGAAAACGAAGCCTGGACCTGGGAGCATCAGGCACTGGTGCGTGCGCGGGTCCTGGTCGGTAGCCGCGAAGTCGGACAAGCCTTCGAAAGTGTCCGCGCCTCGGTGCTCGGCCGCGAGCGCGACTTGCCCAAGCTGCGTCAGGAGGTCAGCGAGATGCGCGCCAAGATGCGCGGCACTCTCGGCACGCGGATCAGCACAGCCGGAACCGGCGCCAACGCCTTTTCGGCGGCAGTGCCGTTTGACCTCAAGCAGGACGCCGGTGGTATCGTCGATATCGAATTTATGGTGCAATACGCGGCCTTGGCGTGGTCCCGGGAACATCCGGCACTGCTGCGTTACACCGATAACATCAGGATTCTGGAAGGCCTTGAAGAGGCCGGGCTGCTGCCCGCCACCGATGCCAACCTGTTGCGTGAGGCGTATAAAGTCTACCGCTCGGCCGCTCACCGCCAGGCGTTGCAGAATGAAGCCGGCGTGGTCCGGGGTGATCAGTTCGAGCCTGAACGGCGTGAAGTGATGCGGATCTGGGGTGAGTTGGGGTTGGGTTGATCAAATCGTGGGATCAGCTTTAGTGGGACCGGCCGTTGTGGGACCGGCTTTAGCCGGGAAAGCGACATTCCTGATGCAGAAGATGCGTCGAATGTACTGGTCTTTTCCCGGCTGAAGCCGGTCCCACAAAAGCCGGTCCCACATGATTCAATGCATCAGCACCTATATAAAGCTAAGACAGGGAGGCGTCAGGTTGTGTGGGAATGTCACGCAGTCTGACCGGCCTCCCTGGTCGTTTTGGAAGAAGCATGAGAATTCTGATCGTTGGGCCTAGCTGGGTCGGTGACATGGTGATGGCGCAAACGCTGTTCCAGTGCCTGAAACAGCGGTATCCCGAATGCGCAATCGACGTGTTGGCGCCTGAATGGAGCCGGCCGATTCTTGAGCGCATGCCAGAAGTGCGCGCGGCGCTGAGCTTTCCGCTGGGTCACGGTGCGCTCGAACTGGGCACGCGGCGCAGCATCGGTCGGTCCCTGAAGGGCCAATACGATCAGGCAATCCTGCTGCCCAACTCGCTCAAGTCGGCACTGGTGCCGTTTTTTGCCCGTATCCCGAAACGTACCGGTTGGCGCGGCGAATTCCGCTACGTGCTGCTCAACGACGTGCGCACCCTCGATAAAGAACGCTACCCGTTGATGATCGAGCGCTTCATGGCCCTGGCCTACGAGCCGGGTGCTGACTTGCCGATGCCGTATCCGAGGCCGAGCCTGCGCATTGACATCGCAACCCGCGACGCCGCCTTGAGCAAATTCGGCCTGGCGCTGGATCGTCCTGTATTGGCCTTGTGCCCCGGCGCCGAGTTTGGCGAATCCAAGCGCTGGCCTGCCGAGCATTACGCGCAGGTGGCGGAAGCCAAGATTCGTGAAGGCTGGCAAGTCTGGCTGTTCGGTTCGAAAAAAGATCATCCGGTGGGCGAGAGCATTCTTGAACGCCTGATTCCCGGCTTGCGCGAAGAAGCTGTGAACCTGAGCGGCGATACGTCCCTGGCCGAAGCCATCGACTTGCTGTCCTGCGCTGATGCCGTGGTGTCCAACGATTCCGGGTTGATGCACGTGGCTGCGGCGCTGAACCGTCCGCTGGTTGCGGTCTACGGTTCCACATCGCCAGCCTTCACGCCGCCGCTGGCCGACGAAGTGGAAATCGTGCGCCTGGGCATCGAATGCAGCCCGTGTTTTGACCGCACCTGTCGTTTCGGTCACTACAATTGCCTGCGCCTGCTTGAGCCTGAGTCGGTGATCAGTGCGCTCTCGCACATGGGCGGCACGCCGGTGGAGGTTGTCTGATTTGCGGGTCTTGCTGATCAAAACTTCGTCCCTCGGGGATGTGATTCACTGCCTGCCGGCGATCACCGACGCGGCGCGGGCCTTGCCCGGCATTCAGTTTGACTGGGTGGTCGAGGAAGGTTTCGCGGAAATTCCGACCTGGCATCCTGCGGTCGGCGAGGTGATCCCGGTGGCGATTCGCCGCTGGCGCAAGAACCTCTGGCAGACTTTCAAGACCGGCGAATGGCGCCGCTTCAAACAGCGTTTGCGCGACACCCGCTACGACCTGGTGATCGACGCCCAAGGCCTGCTGAAAAGCGCCTGGCTGACCCGTTATGTGAACGCACCGGTGGCCGGGCTGGATAAAAATTCCGCACGAGAGCCGCTGAGCAGCCGCTTTTACGATAGGGCTTATCCGGTGGCGCGCGGCCAGCACGCAGTAGAACGCCTGCGGCAGCTGTTCGCTCAGGCGCTCGGCTATCAAGTGCCCGCCGGGCTGGGCGATTACGGGCTGGATCGCCAACGATTGCTGGACGCGGATGCGAATCAGGCACCATTCGTGCTGTTCCTGCACGGTACGACCTGGGCCACCAAACACTGGCCGGAGCTGTACTGGCGGCAATTGGCCGAGCGCATGGTCGAGCGCGGCCTGCAAGTGCGGCTACCGTGGGGCAATCCGGCTGAAAAAGCCCGGGCCGAACGCATTGCCCAAGGGCTGGAGCACGCGGTGGTCCTGCCGAAACTGAATCTGGCTGGCGTCGCAAAAGTGCTTGCGAGCGCTCAGGCCTGCGTTGCGGTCGATACCGGCATTGGGCATCTGGCCGCTGCGCTGGATGTGCCGACCTTGTCGCTGTTTGGCCCGACCAACCCCGGCCTGACCGGCGCCTACGGCAAGTCGCAAGTGCATCTGGCTGCAGATTACCCGGCTTGCGCGCCTTGCCTGCAAAAGAAATGCACCTATCAACCGACGGATGAAGACCGCCGTCAGTTGGATCTGAAACGCGAGTGGCCGGTGTGCTTCACTCGCTTGAATCCCGAGCGAGTAGCGAGCCAACTGGGCGCGCTGTTGCTGGCAAAGGAACCCGTCTGATGCAACTGGCTTTCGTTCTCTACAAATACTTCCCGTTCGGCGGGCTGCAACGCGATTTCATGCGCATCGCTCTGGAATGCCAGCAGCGCGGGCATCAGATTCGCGTCTACACGTTGATCTGGGAAGGCGAAGTGCCGCCGGGTTTCGAAGTGCTGGTTGCGCCGGTCAAGGCGTTCTTCAACCATCGACGCAATGAAAAGCTCAGCGCCTGGATGGCGGCGGATCTGGCCAAACGGCCGGTGGATCGCCTGATCGGCTTCAATAAGATGCCGGGCCTGGACGTGTATTACGCCGCCGACGGCTGTTTCGAGGACAAGGCGCAAAACCTGCGTCACTCGCTGTATCGCCAATGGGGCCGCTATCGCCACTTCGCTGAATATGAGCGCGCGGTGTTCGCCAAAGACGCGAAAACCCAGGTGCTGATGATTTCCGAAGTGCAGCAGCCGCTGTTCATCAAGTACTACGACACACCGTTGTCGCGCTTCCACCTGCTGCCGCCGGGGATTGCCCAGGATCGCCGCGCACCGCCGGAAGCGCCGCAGATTCGTGCGGACTTCCGCAACGAATTCGGCCTGGCTGACGACGACTTGCTGCTGGTGCAAATCGGCTCCGGGTTCAAGACCAAGGGCGTGGATCGCAGCCTCAAGGCGCTGGCCGCATTGCCCGCCGAGCTGAAAAAACGCACCCGGCTGTTTGTAATCGGCCAGGACGACCCCAAAGTATTCCAACTGCAAAGCGCGACCCTGGGCTTGGGCGATCACGTGACCTTCATGAAAGGCCGCAGCGATATCCCGCGTTTCCTGATGGGTGCCGACGTGCTGATTCATCCGGCTTACAACGAAAACACCGGTACCGTGCTGCTTGAAGCGCTGGTTGCCGGCTTGCCGGTGCTGGTCAGCGCGGTGTGCGGTTACGCCCACTACATTGCCGAGGCCGACAGCGGGCTGGTGCTGGACGAGCCATTCGATCAGGCTCAGCTCAATCAGTACTTGAAATCGATGCTTGCCGACGACGCCGCGCGTGCAGCGTGGAGCAAGAACGGTCTGGCTTTCGCCGATTCAGCAGACCTGTACAGCATGCCGCAGCACGCGGCCGATGTGATTCTGGCGGAGCACTACCCATGAAGTTGTTCCTTGCTGAACCGTTCAAGACGCTCTGGGCCGGACGCGATGCGTTCGCCGAAGTCGAGCGTCTGGACGGTCAGGTGTATCGCGAACTCGAAGGTCGGCGCACGTTGCGCACCGAAGTCGAGGGGCGCGGGTATTTCGTCAAGATCCATCGCGGCATCGGCTGGGGCGAAGTCGCCAAGAATCTGATTACTGCCAAATTGCCGGTGCTGGGCGCGGGCAAGGAATGGGAAGCCATTGCGCGCCTGAAAGAAGTCGGCGTGCCGACCATGACTGCCGTGGCGTATGGCGAGCGCGGCAGCAATCCGGCAGCGCAGCATTCGTTCATTGTCACCGAAGAACTGGCGCCCACCGAAAGCCTGGAAGACGTCAGCATCAATTGGCGCAACGAGCCGCCAGAGCCGCGCCTGAAACGCGCGTTCATCGCCGAAGTGGCACGCATGGTCGGCATGATGCACCGCGCCGGGGTCAACCATCGCGACTGTTATATCTGCCATTTCCTGCTGCACACCGATACGCCGGTGACCGCTGACGATTTCCGCCTGTCGGTGATCGACCTGCATCGCGCCCAGACGCGTCGGGTGATTACCCCGCGCTGGCGTAACAAGGATCTGGCTGCCCTGTATTTCTCGGCGCTGGACATTGGCCTGACCCGACGCGACAAGCTGCGTTTCCTTAAAGGGTATTTCCAGCAGCCGCTGCGCCAGATCCTCGCCGAGGAGGCCAAGCTGTTGCGCTGGCTGGAGATGAAAGCCGACAAGCTGTATCAGCGCAAAGTGCGTTACGGGGATGCGCTCTGATGGCGGGTTGGAATCTGGAACCCGACTACGCCTTTCTCGCCAAAGACTTCGGCAGCCTGGACGCCGTGTTCGCCTTGCAAGGCGAACGCCTGACGCGCGACCCATTGTCCGAAGTGATCCGCGTGCAGCGCGATGGCGTGAATTATTACGTCAAACGCTACGTCGGCGCGGGCAAAGGCTTGCGGCGCTATCTGGGCCGACCACGGGTCAAGTCCGAATGGCAGAACCTCAAGCGTTTCGCCAAATGGGGTATTCCCACGGCAGAAGTCATTGCCTGGGGCCTGGAGCGCAAGGGCACGTCTTATGACCGTGGTGCGTTGATCACCCGCGAACTGCCCAACACCGAAGACTTGTCGGCACTGGCGTTGCGCAATGATCCGCTGCTGGCGGATCGTCAGTGGGTCGATGGCGTCAGTCGCCAGCTGGCGCGTTACACCCGTGCCATGCACGACCACCACTTCACCCACAACGATCTGAAGTGGCGCAACCTGCTGGTGGACGATCAGGCCAAACTGTTTCTGATTGACTGCCCCAATGGCGCTTTCTGGTGGAGTTTCATGCTGCGCTACCGGATTACCAAGGATCTGGCGTGCCTGGACAAAGTGGCGAAATATCACCTGTCCGCCACCCAACGCCTGCGCTTCTATTTGCAGTATCGGCAGCGGGCGCGGCTCAACGCTTCCGACAAGAAACGTATCCGCCATATCGTCAGCTTTTTTGAGGGACGCGAATGACCGACTTTATTGCACAGAGCGAGCGGCCTTTGCTGGAACGTCATGGCCTGGCTGATTTTCAGTCGCTATGGGAAGTCCAGCTGGACGCCGTCGATGAGCCCAATACCGGCCGCGGTGGCTGGAGCAGCGTGTTTCGCCTGGAGCTGGAAGGCTCGGGCTTCTATCTGAAGCGGCAAAGCAACTACCTGATGCACACCTGGCATCACCCGTTTGGCGAGCCATCGTTCTCCCGGGAATTCCGCAATATCAGTCGTTACGAAAAGCTCGGTATCCCGGCACTGCACGCGGTGTTTTACGGCGAAGCCAAGATCGGTCCCGAGCGTCGGGCGATTCTGTTGACCCGCGCGCTGGACAGCTGGACCGATCTGGATACCTTGCTGCAGCAATGGCCGGAACTGACCACGCGCCAGCAATCGGCGATCCTGCAAGCCTGCGGCCAGTTGGCGCGCACGGTACACGGCGCGGGGCAGGTTCACGGCTGTTTCTATCCCAAACATATTTTCCTCAAGGCCAAGGCTGATGCTTACCTGGCGCAGTTGATCGACCTGGAGAAAACCCGGCCGCTGCTGTTTGGCAAGCGGGATCGGGTCAAGGATCTGGAGCCTTTGTTGCGCCGCGCGCCGATGTGGAGCGAATCCCATGTTCGCGAGCTGCTGGCGGCCTATCTGCAATCGGGCATCGACAGCCCGGTCGTCGAGCAATGGTGTGTTCGCCTGGGCAAACGCGGCAGTCACAAGCGCGCTCTGCACCGCAATGACCAGAAAGAGATCCGCTGATGCGTTTGTCTGAACTGAAGGCGGCGGGACGTACGCCCGCAATGCCAATGAATCTGGCCCTGGCCGATGCCGCTGGTCCGGCCGAACTGCAACTGTTGAGCCTGTTGCGCGTTTTGCCGGGGCAACGTTATGTCGGCGCCGGGGTTTGGCGCGGTCGTCCGGTATTGGCCAAATTGCTGGTCGGGCCCAAGGCTGCGCGGCACTTTCAACGCGAACTGGCCGGTGTTCGGCTGCTGGCCCAGCAAGGTCTGACGACGCCGCTGCTGCTGGCCGATGGTCTGCAGGAGGGCGAGGGTGGCTGGCTGTTGTTCGAGCTGCTGGAACATTCGCAAAGTCTGGGCGACGCCTGGGCCGAGGTGGAAAACCAGAAGCCGCTGAGCGATGAGCAGCAAATCGTATTGGCCGAGGCGTTGACCGCCATCGCGCAGTTACACGCCAAAGGCCTGTGGCAGGAGGACCTGCATCTGGACAACCTGCTGCGCCATGACGGCAAGTTGTACTTGATCGACGGCGCCGGGATTCGCGCCGAAGAAGCTGGCAAGCCGCTGTCCCGACAAAAAGTGCTGGAAAATCTCGGCGTGTTTTTCGCCCAGCTGCCCAAGGCTTTCGAGCCATACATCGAAGAGTTGTCGGTGCATTATTTGCTCAGCAACGGCGAACATGGCTTGCCCATGGAAGCGTTGCAGAAGCAGATCGACAAGGTGCGCAGTTGGCGCTTGAAGGATTTTCTCGACAAGACCGGGCGTGATTGCAGCCTGTTCAGCGTGGTCGACGGCGCTTCGGAACTGCGTGCGATTCGCCGCGAAGAAGAAGCGGCAATGTTGCCCGTGCTGGCCGAGGCCGATGCGCTGCTTGAGCAAGGCCATCTGTACAAGACTGGCGGCGCGGCGAGCGTCGGCAAAGTCGAGGTAAATGGCCGTGCGCTGGTCATCAAACGCTACAACATCAAGGACTTTGCCCACTGGCTGAAACGCTTCTGGCGGCCGAGCCGGGCATGGCATTCCTGGCGCGAAGGCAACCGGCTGATGTTCCTCGGTATCGCCACACCCAAACCGCTGGCGGTGCAGGAACAACGTTTCCTTGGCTTGCGGCGCAAGGCTTATCTGGTTACCGAGTTTCTGCCGGGGCCGGACATCATCGAACGATTTGCGCCTTATGTTGCGTCGGGTGATGCGCCGGAAGCGGAGCTCGCGGCGCTGGATAACCTGTTCGCGCAACTGGTTGGCGAGCGCATCAGTCACGGTGATTTGAAGGGCCATAACGTATTCTGGGATCAGGATCGCTGGGCGTTGATCGACCTGGACGCCATGTGTCAGCACAGCTCGGCAGCGTCATTCGCCAGCGCCTTCGCCCGCGACCGCGCGCGGTTCATGCGCAACTGGCCGGTGGACAGCGCGCTGCACCAGTTGCTGGAGCAGCGTTTGCCGAAAAGCGCATAACCACCGTTGGAGATTCTATGTCTGGAGGCAACCGCCAGGCGCCGCAGAAGTATTGTCTGAACCGACGCCTTCCCGGCTAAAGCCGGTCCCACTAGATCGTACGACCTGTCGCGAATGTTGCGTAGATCCGTTGGAGGCTTTGCCTCGCTCCTATGTATGGACTCGCCCACACTTTCAACCTGCTTTTGAACGCTGCTACCCGGTTGCATCTATGTATAAGGCCTATTCGAGGAAGCATCATCGGCTTCTGGCCAACATTGGGTGAGCTCGCGGTATGCCGATTACGTTAAGGCCTCAAAAGGCCAGTAGGA